>NZ_JBHZBG010000006.1:0-282429 GCF_042754695.1 Nocardia sp. NPDC059195
CGCCATCAGCGCGTAGCCTCTTTGGAGGCCTTTGCCGGCCAGGGGGCCCAGAAGCGTCTGACCGCTGCTCAAACTAACCGTTACCGATTAAGTAGAGGGGCCGCTGCAACCATTCCGATGACACAGAGTCGGCCGGTAAAGGCGGACTCGGACGGCTCCACCGTGGTTGGTGGCGTGGATACCAGGACTTCCCTGGGTGTTCCTGACTCTGTGCAGAATCCCAGTCCCGGCCCTTGCCGAGTAATGCCCGGCGGGCGTGCATCACCAAACGACCGTAGCGACGACCGACCGGCGGACCTCGCGTCAAGGGTGCATCCGTACCTTGCGGTACCGGGGTGCCCCTGCACTCCCCGCTCTCCCACTCCCAGCGGGATTGCACTCGTGCGTCACCGATAATGGTACGTCTGTTCACATGTACCTTGGCTGCGGTTTTCGTTGTCATGCACAGTGATTCGGCAAAGTTCTGGCGCGTAGCAGCCGAAAGGGGGACCCTCGGAGTAGAGGATCGCGTTACCCAGGAGCCGCATGACTGTCAGAAGTGACCGTGAAGGTGGCTTGCCGGATACTTTGCCTGCGCTGGAGCAGTTGCCGGCTGATGAGGCTCGGGATCTGTTCGAGTTGATGAGGGCCGCGAGTACGTTCGAGGCGGCCGCGTTGGACAAGTCCATCGATTCGATGGTCTCTGCGTTGCCTCGGCCGTTGCGCCGGGTGACGAAGAAGATCATGTTCGGCGGCAGATGACCGACCTGACTACTCGGGCGCAGTTGATTCTGCTGGCTCGCACGTTGCATGTTCATCCGCAGCGGTTGGATCACCTGCGGTATCTGGGGGCCGATCGGTTGCATGCGCTGAATCAGCAGATTTCGGGGGTGTTGTTCGATCAGCACGCGGAGACGTTTCGGCGGATCAGTGCGTTGGTGCCGTTCATTCCGTTGGGGATCTCGATTCCGTTGGTGCAGAAGCTGGTTCCGCCGATGATGACGGGGCGGGCGGCGGGGTCGGTGGGGTTGGATCATCCGGGTAAGGCTGCCGAGACGTTGACGATGCTCGATGCGGGGTATGCGGCGGATTGTGCGCCCTATCTGGATCCGCGGGCCATCGAGCAGTTGGCCGATCAGATGGCGCCGGGGCCGATCGTCGAGATCATCAACGAGTTGCTGCGGCGGCGGGACTACGTGACAGCTGGTCCGTTCTTGGCTTGTGCCACAACGGAAGTGATCGCCGCTGTCGAGGCGGGGGTGCGCGATGATGCCGGGTTGATCTTCTCGGCGGCATTCTCCTATGACGTCGAGGTGCTCAGCGCGGTTGTTCGCCAACTGCTCGATGGGCCGCATCGGCGGGTTCCGCGGATGACACAGACGGTATTGACGGGTTCTGCTGACCTGCAACATGCTGCGCTGTCGGTGTTTTCGCGATGCGCGCCCGATGTCATTAGGCGGGTTGGCGACATTCTGTTCGGGAGTGCGCGGCCCGGTGATGTCGCGCGGCTGGTGCGCAATGCGCTCGCGCTCGGCGCGGTGCCCGAATTCCTCACGCTGGCTGGATATCTCACGCCGTTGGGACTGTGGACGTTGGTCGGCAATCCGGTGTTCAGTGATCCGGATATCGGGGTCGATCTGGTCGCACCGATGGATGGACGCGAGGATGCGGCGAGTTGGCGTGGGCTGTTCACGTTGATGTCGCGGATGGACGACAATGTCAGGAGCGCTGTGGGGTACGCCCTGGCGTTGCTCTCGGAGTCGACTGTGGCGGAGCTACCCGCGCTGGCGACCGAAACTGGTTGCTGGCCTGCGCTACTCGATCTTGTCGCGGTTTCCGGGGAGCGGGGGCAGACCCGGTTCGGGGCGATCTGGGCACAATTGGGGCCGGAGCGGCGGGCCTATCTGCATCGGTGCATCACCGAGCTCAGGTACGACACTCGGTTGGCTGAGATCACGGCGTTGGTCGAGCCGGTGGAGGTCGATCTGCTGTTCTATCAGCGGAGGCAGAAGGGGCGCTACCGCAACGGGTGACGCGACATCCGCGTGCGAATGCGACAGACTGAGCACATCGACGGTCGATTTCCAGGAGGACTCGCATGTATCCCGCTCAACGTCCTGCCACCGGAGGAACGGCGGTGACCGCGGCGATACTGGCGTTGCTCGGTGGGCTCGCGGCTCTCGGCGGGCTCGTCATGTACGTGGTGAACACTCTGCGCTTCGACGCGCACTGGCTCGCGTGGGGGCTCGTACCGGGATGGGCGTCGATCGTGACGGTGGTGTTGTTGGTGATCGACCTGGTCGCCTCGATCATGCTGCTCGTCGGGGCCACCCTCATCTTCCGCAAGCACAAGGCGGGGCCCACGCTCGTGATTCTGGGCTGCCTCGGGGTGATCGGCGCCTTTGTGCTGGGAGCTTTATCCACGGTCATTCAGATGATGGACTACGGAGTGCCGCTGAGTCGGCATCTGGATGCGCTGATGGGGAATTCCAGCATCAATTTGATCCTCGGTGCCGACGTCGACATCCCCTGGGCGATTTCACTGCTCGTGATGGTGTTTCCGGTAGCTACTTTCCTGCTGGCGGTGCTGCCCTCGACCCGACGCTGGTGCAGAGGGTCTGATGATCGGCGCCCGACCGGTTGGGCCCCCGGTGCGCCAGGGATGCAGCCCTTCCCGATGCATCAACCCGGCATGCCTCCTGCCAGCGGTTACGGTGCACCGCAGGGCCATTGGCAGCAGCCGAGCCAGGGACCGCAGGGCGGGTACCGCCCCCGATAGCCCAGGACCAGCCGCTCAGTCGGGAAGATCAGTGACGTCGTGCTCAGAGAGATCAGAAGCGTGCTTCGCGACAGTTCGGAAGTCGGCGTCATGGTGGAGGACGACAAGTCCATGGTGCGCGGCAGTCGCCGCGATCATCAGGTCGACCGCCGAGGCGCTGCGATGCTCGCCTTGTTCTGCCATTTGTCGTTGTACCGAGTCGATCCAGCGGCCCGCGGTTCTGGGCACCGCACGATCCGGGTACAAGTCGTTGAACATTTCCGCGATCTCGTCGTACTCCGCGGAATTACGTGCGCTGTAAAGAAACTCGGCACGTTGCGGATAGCATGAGGCGATGGCGCTAGCCTCGATTGTGTCGTACCAAGCATCTCGCAGCACCGGATCGGCGATCAGCCGAACGAGTGCCGACGTGTCCAACAGATAGATCACAGAGCATTCTTCTCGGCTTGGTGCCGGCGCTCCGCATCCTCCACTGCACCCCACTTCGCTGCCCGCGCGAAATGCTTCGCGATTCGTGCGGCACGCTCTTGTTTCTCCGCATAGAAACGGAGTGCGAGGTTGACCGCTTCTTTCTTGGTCTTGGCGTGCGAGGTCGCCAGCACTCGCTCGAGAGCGTCGTCATCCAGGTCGATCTGGGTTACGGTCATCCCGCACCTCCATGTTGGTAATGTTGATGCAATCATACACTACCAACATTGGGCACCATCGAACTCGCGTTCGCTCGTTGCAGCCGGTCGAGGGATCGACTACCCACCCAGAGCGGTTGTGTGCATGAAGCGGCTCCCCCACTCTCGCAGTTGCACAATCAGCTCCGGTGGACCGACGACTCGGAAGTCTGCTTCTACCCTGCCCAGCAACAGGATTGACCAGTCGAGGCTGTCGACAGTCATTTCTATGTGGGTGCGGTTGTCAGGCAGGGCGGTGATGGTGCACCAGCGGCCTATTCGGGCGTGGATGTCGGTGGCGGGGGCCGCTATTTCGGCGGTCACGGTGTAGCCGGACCGGCGGGCGCCGATGGCGTTTCGGACGAAGGTGGCGGCGTCGGGGGCGGGGAGGGTGCGTGGGCGGAAGCGGGTGCCGGTGGTTGTGGAGGCGGTGAGGCGGTCTACGCGGAAGGTGCGCCAGTCGTGGCGGGTGAGGTCGTAGGCCACGAGGTACCAGCGGCGGCCCTGGGAGACCAGGCGGTGGGGTTCTACCTCTCGGATGCTGGTTCTGTCGTCCGCGGCGGTGTAGGTGAAGGTGAGGCGTTCTTCGCGGCGGCAGGTGAGGGCCAGGTCGGTGAGGACGGCGGGGTCCACGTCGGAGAGAGGGACGGCGGTCCAGGCGGTGGATTCGGTCATGGCGCGGAGGGCATCGACGCGGCGGCGTAGGCGGGCGGGCAGGACGGTGACCAATTTGCCGAGTGCGCGGATGGACGGTTCGGCCAAGCCGTCGCCCGCGCCCTGGGATCCTGCTTGCAGGCAGACTGTGATGGCTACGGCTTCGTCGTCGTCGAGGACCAGGGGTGGCAGGGCGGCACCCGCGGCCAGCTGGTAGCCGCCGTCGACGCCGGGCCGGGCGTCGACGGGGTAGCCGAGCTCGCGAAGCCGGTCTATGTCGCGGCGCAGGGTGCGGGCCGAAACACGCAGTCGCTCGGCGAGTTCCGTGCCGGGCCAATAGCGGTGGGTCTGCAACAGCGACAGGAGTCGGAGGGTTCGTGCGCTCGTATCGGCCATAGTTCGATTATCTCGCAATTGCGGCCAGAAACTGACCGCAATGTGTCCTACCTTAGGTTTTACACACCGACAAGCGAAGGAATCAACACATGACCACCAGCACCCAGATCGACGCCGAGCGCAGCGACCTCCTCGAGATGCTCGCCCAGCACCGGCACTTCCTGCGCTTCACCGTCCGCGACCTCACCGACGAACAGTCGGGTCTGCGCACGACCGCCAGCGAGCTGTGCTTGGGCGGACTGATCAAGCATGTGACCGCGGTGGAAGCGAATTGGGCGGGCTTCATCGTCGACGGGCCCGCGAAAGCCCCCGACTTCTCCTCCATGACCGAGGAACAGATGGCGCAGTGGAGCGACGCGTTCCGGATGCTGCCCGGCGAAACGCTCGCGGGTGTCCTGGCCGAATACGAGCAGGTGGCCGCACGGACCGACGAGCTCGTGCGCACCCTGCCCGATCTGAACGCGAGTCAGCCCCTGCCTGCGGCGCCGTGGTTCGAGCCCGGCGGACGCTGGACCGCGCGCCGCACTCTGCTGCAGATCATGACCGAGACCGCCCAGCACGCCGGGCACGCCGACATCATTCGGGAATCGCTGGACGGGGCGAAGTCGATGGGGTGATCTCGGCGAAGAGAGACTCGGCTGCTGCGCGGTGTTCGATGGCGGCAGCCGGGTCCGTTGCGTCGAGGACGCCGGCGATGCCCTGGTGGGCTGTTGTCTCTTCGAACCGGTGGCCCAGTCTCGGTGCGAGGGTGAGGGTCTGGCGGTAGAGGTCGATGGCCTCGTCGGGAAGTCCTGCGAGGCGGCAGGTTTCGGCATAGCTGTTGAGGAAATGGATCTTCCAGTGGTCTTCGAAGACGGCGTCCAAGAGGGCGAAGGCTTCTCGGTGGCTGGCGAGAGCTTCTTCGTAGCGACCCATATCGCGCAAGGCGACACCCCGGCAGTTCAGGCACCAGGCTTCGTTGTGCTTGTGGCCGTCCTCGCGGGCGAGGATGAGGGCGCGGCTCAGATGGTCGAGGGCTGCTTCGGGTTCGTCGGCCGCGATCGCCACGCCGAGGGTGATCTGGGCCTGTAGCGACGGGGTGTGGATAGCGAGGGCGTCGCGGGCCAGTTGGGCGGCTTCCTCGCGGCGGCCCAACTGGAGCATGGCCCAGGCTTCGCCGGCGATGGCGTCGGCGGCACTCGTCGGGCAACCGCCGGCGGTGTAGAGGTCGCGGGCTTGACGGAACAGTTCGAGTGGTTCTTCGATACTGCCTTCGTCCCAACGTAATTGGGCGCAGCGCATCGTCAGTTCGGCTCGGGGCAGCGGGTCACCCGCTGCGGCGACCAGTGGTGCTGCTGCCGCATAGGCGGCGGCCGCTTCGGTCATCCGCCCTGCGTTGTAGCGGGCGAAGCCGAGGTCGCTGTGAGCTTCGGCGAGTTGGCGTGGATCGCCGAGATTCTGTGCGGCGGTGAGGGATTGCTCGAAGAGCGCGTTGAGATGTGTGGTGCCACAGCGGCGGGCGAAGAAGGCGCGCATGAAACGCGGCAGTTCGCAGACGTGGGTGTCGGCGCCTGCTTCGACGGCGGCGTAGAACACGGCCATCAGGTTGGTGTACTCGGAGACGAACCAGAAGAACGCGGGGTCGCGGCCGGGGAAGTGCGGTAGTTCCGCAGGCGGCGGGCCGGCGGAGACGGGGCGGGTCGGCGACAGGAACGGCATGGCGGTATCGGCGGCGGCCGCGGTGTGGACGTAGTAGTCGAGGATGCGGTGCAGGGCGCGTTCGCGGTCGGCGGGGGTGTCGTGTTCGAAGGTGGCGTGGCGGGCGTGCTGGCGGACCAGGTCGTGGAGGCGGTAGCGGCCGTCGGCGGGTTGCTGGACGAGGTGCGCGTCGAGGAGGTCTTCGAGCATGGTCCGGGCGCTGCGCAGCGAGACGTCGGCCACGGCGGCGGCGACGTAATCGGTGAAGGTGGAGCCGGGGATCAGGCCGAGTAGGCGGAACAGGCGGCGCTGATCGCGGTTGAGCTGACGCACCGACATGCCGAAGGCGGTGTCGAATTCGCTGGTGCCCTCGGCCATTCGCTCCACGAGGATGCCGACCGACCAGCCCGGGCGATGCCGCAGCCGAGCCGCCGCGAGGCGCAACGCCAAGGGCAGGTTGCCGCACAGACGGAGCACTTCGGCGGTCTGCTCCGGTTCCTTGGCGAGCCGGCCGACGCGCGCGTCGCCACTGGCCCGCACCAGCAGTTCGGCGCTCTCCTCGGGTGTGAGGACGTCGAGGGTCACCGGCGGGACCTCATCGAGTTCGAGCAACCGGTTGCGGCTGGTAATGATGGCGACCGACTCGCCCGCGCCCGGCAACAGGTGGCTGACCTGCGCGGCATCGGCGACATTGTCGAGCACGACGACAGCGCGCAACCGGGCCAGCTCCGAACGCCAGCAGGCCGCCCGCAGTTCGACTCCCCCGTCCTGCGGCACCTTGTCCGAGGGGACCTGCAACGCGGCCAGCAGCGCGCGAATCGCGGCATCGGGGTCGAGCGGCTGACGTCCGTCGGTGAAGCCGTGGAGGTCGAGATACAGCTGGGCGTCAGGGTATTCGGCGGTGAGCTGATGCGCGGCGTGCACCGCCAGGGAGGTTTTCCCGACACCCGCCATGCCGTCGATAGCGACCACGCGATCGGCACGGACGGCCGCGATCACGTCGGCCAGTGCCTGTTCGCGGCCGGTGAAGTCGGGCACGTCGCGGGGCAGATCGTTGCGTGGCGGCGGTGGGGCGTCGGCCGGCGGGCTCGGCGGGGCAGGCTGACGGCTGGTTTTCGGCGGGGCGGGCAGGGGGTTGTTGGCGCGCTCCCAGAGGGGGCGCAGCGGGCGCGGGTCGCGTTTGACCAGGCGGCACAGCTCGAGGACCGCCGGCCACGGCGGGACCGTCTGGCCGCTGAGGTAGCGCGAGAGCGACGACGAGCTCAGGCCGGTGTCGCGGGCCAGGGCGCGCACGCCGCGGCCGGACAGCTCCTGGATCAGGCGCAGGCGCGAAGCGAGCTCGTCCTGCGGATACGCCCGTGTCGTCTGCTGTTGCACAACCACCGTTTTCCACTCCCGTTGTCCCGGCCTGGACCAGAAATATTCCGACCGACAAGCCGGTGGTCAGGGCCGTTTTCAGCTGTCCCACAGTGTCCCACAGCAATTCTGTTCCAGCGCCGCACGGGCTGTTATTGAGACACACCGCAAGCAGCGGAGAAGCACCGAACAAGGAGAACGACATGCAGTCTCGGATGAAGAACCCGGCCATGGTCCTCACCGACGCGATGGGCCCGATCCAGCAGGTGCTCAAGGCAGTGGAGACCGGCGGCGTGGACAGCGAGATCCTGGAGCTGGTGCACCTGCGGGTCAGCCAGATCAACGGCTGCGCCGCCTGCGTTTACGGTGGCACCACCACCGCACGCAAAGCAGGCGTCAGCGAAGATCGCCTCGCCACTGTGGTCGCCTGGCGCGAGACCCCGTTCTTCTCCGAGGAGGAGCGCGCCGCCCTCGAACTCGCCGAAGCCGCCACCCGAATGGCCGACCGTCCCGACGCGGTCACCGACGAGATCTGGGACAGCGCCGCCAGCTACTTCGACGAGAAGCAGCTCGCCTCGATCGTGCTGATGATCGGCGTCACCAACATGTTCAACCGGCTCAATGCCACCACCCGTCAGATCGCGGGCGCCTGGGGCTGAGGCCCCCTCCCCCTGTGAAAGGAACTGTGACCATGTCTACGAATCATCAAGCGAGCAAGAGCAATTCGCACGGTGGGTTCTCCCGCTGGATGCAGCACCGGATGAACAACCGGATGAACCGCAAGATCCGCGGCGGTAACGGCACCTTCATGGGGATGGACGTGCTGATCCTGCACACAGTCGGCCGCCGCAGCGGGCAGCCGCGCGACACCCCGATCACCTGGTTCCCCGGCGAGGACGAATCATGGCTGCTCGTCGCCTCCGGCGGCAAGGACGGACACCCCGACTGGTTCCTCAACCTGATGGCCAACACCGATCAGGCGACCGTCCAGCTACCCGGCGGCGACGCCGTCGCGGTGACACCGCAGGTGCTCGATGGCGCCGAGCGGGCCGCCGCCTGGGAACAGATCGCCGCCGCCCAGCCGCGCTACGACAAGTACCAGACCAAGGCCGGTCGTGAGTACGCCGTCGTGCGGCTCACCGCCTGAGATCGCATGCCGGTTACGCAACGGAAGCCGAGCGGCCTGCTGAGCAGTCGTAAATGCTCAGCAGGCACGGGCGACCGAGCGTCGGATGAGAACAGTTCGGCCGCTGCGAGAGCGGAGGCGAACCGCAGGGTCAGGCGGGCAGGAGGCGCCCGATCACCTCGGCGAGCTGGGCGACATTGCGGCATTCGTGCATGGTGACGATGTCGGTGTAGGCCTCGGCGGCCGAATCACCGGTCGACCAGGAGCGCGACGGCTCCGGGTTGAGCCAGTAGACCGCCTTCGCACGCTCGGTGATCGACTGCAGGGCAGCGAGATTCGGGTCGGTGCGGTTGGTGCGGGCGTCGCCGAGGATCAGGACGCAGGTGCGGGGGCCGACGGCGTCGAGGTAGTGGTCGACGAAACCCTGGAGCACCTCGCCGTAATTGCTCGATCCGAACCGGGCGACGCCACCTTCGCGCACGATGTCGCGCGCGAAGCCCGGCGGTGGGGGCTCGCCGGGGGTGAAATACTGCGTGATCTCGGCGCAGGTGTCGACGAAACCGAAGCTGCGGACCTTGCTGAACTGGTCCTGCAGGGCCTGCACCAATTGCAGGGTGAACTCGGCGAAACCACTCACCGAGCCCGAAACATCCGCCAGGACAACAAGGTCGGGGCGGCCGCGCTTGCGGGCACGCAGCACCGGATCGACGGGGACGCCACCGGTGGCCATGGAACGACGCAGGGTGCGGCGCAGATCGATCTGGCCGCGCACCGCCTTCTTGCGGCGCACCGCCAGTCGGGTGGCAAGCTTGCGGGCCAGCGGGTGCACGAGGCGGCGCATCTCGGCGAGATCCTGCTCGCGGGCGCCGAGGAAATCCGTTCGGTCCGCGGCATTTTCGACGCCGCGGCGGGCGATGTAGTCGGTGCCGCGCAGTTCGGCCGAGCGCAGGCGCGCCTCGGTTTGCACCTCGGTGCGGAACTGGTCGACGCGGCGGCGGGCCTCGATGGTGCGCACCGCCGTGTCGAACTGTCCTGTGCCGCCCATGGTTTGGGCGAGCTGCTCGGAGATCTCGTCCGGGCGTAGCGATTTCATGGTCAGGTAGGACGACCAGCCGGCGCCGGAAGCTTGGGTGACCCGGCCCGCGCTCTCGCCCGCACCGCCGTAGGCGCCGAAGGTGTTGAGTGCTTCGCGAGCCAGTTCGGCGGTGTCTTCACCCTGGACGAGGGTGGCGATCAGACGCTCGCGCAGGTCATCGGCGTTCTCGCTCGGGCGCGCTGACGGCAGCGAGACGCCGAGGAAGTACAGGTCGAAGAGTTGGTCGAAGACCCTGCGCTGGCCGTTGCGGCGGAGCAGGCAGGCGGCCAGGCCGGAGCGGAGGATGCGGGGGTCGGTGGTTCCCAGGGCTACGACTGCGGCTGCCGCATCGATGGTTTCGCTGGGACCCGCGTGAATGTTGTGCTCGCGCAGCAGGGTGACGAAATCGACGAGCCGAGCGCTCGTCGGGACGAAGCGGGAATCCGTTGGCGCGGTCGGTGTCATCGCCGTCGACCGATCGATGACACCGCCGGTGCCCGGCCGCCGAGGTGATCGACGTGGGCCGCGATCGCAGCACAGCGGCTTCCGTCGAGGCGGCTGAGCTGCGGGCTCATCGCATCACACTGCCGTCCGGCTGGTCGTCGAGACCGAGCCGGTCGATGGCCACGCGATGGTCGGACTGGTATTTCAGCAGGACACCGAGTGTCGAGCGGACCACACCGCCGGTCAGCGTCCGGGTGCCCAGCGCAACCAAAGTCCGTGCCCAGTCGACTGTTTCGGCAATCGAGGGCGCCTTGCGCAACGACAACTGACGCAACGCGCTCACCGTCGCCACAACCCGCTCGGCCAGTGCCGCGTCGAGCTCAGGTACTTTGAGCGCGACGATCGCCTTCTCCAACTCCGCTGTCGGATAGTCGATATGGAGATAGAGGCAGCGCCGCTTCAGCGCTTCGGACAGGTCGCGGTGGGCGTTGGAGGTGAGGATAACGAAGGGCTTGCGGATCGCGGTGACCGTGCCGAGTTCGGGGATGCTCACCTGGAAGTCACCGAGGACTTCGAGCAGCAGGCCCTCGAGTTCCACGTCCGCCTTGTCGAGTTCGTCGATGAGCAGGACTGTGGGGTCGGGGTTGCGGATCGCCGCCAGCAGCGGGCGCGCGAGCAGGAATTCCTCGGTGAAGACGTGGTCGCGGGTGCTGTCCCAGTCCTCGCCGGAGGTGGCGGTGATGCGCAGCAGCTGTTTGGCGTGGTTCCACTCGTAGAGGGCACGGGCCTCGTCGACGCCCTCGTAGCACTGTAGGCGGATGAGCTCGGCACTCACCGCGGCGGCGACGGCCTTGGCGAGCTCGGTCTTGCCGACGCCCGCCGGGCCTTCGATCAGCAGTGGTTTGCCCAGACGATCGGCGAGGAAGACCGCGGTCGCGATGTCGAGGGACGGCAGGTAACCGGCAGCCGTCAGCCGGTCGGTCACCTGGTTCACCGAGGAAAAGAACTTACTCATCGGTAACCAGTATATCCAGCGTCGCCGGGGCCCCGGTGAGGGCCGTCGCTACGACGCCGCCTGTTCGATGGCGGCGGCGACTCCCCCCAGGATGAGGTCGAGACCGAAGGTGAAATCGCCGTCCGCCGATTCTTCGTCCGGGGGGACATCGGCGAAGGCCTCGGCGGCGAACAGCGCGGCGACCTCGGGGAATTCGGACAGGTCGAGGGTCGATACCTCGCGCTGGTACGCGTCGAGAGATTGGGCCTCGCTGCGCTGTTCGGTGCCGCGCTGCTCGGCCATGTGCCGGTCGGTGACGAAGGACTGCCGCACATAGCCGCCGACCACGGTGATCGCACCGATCTTGGCGCCCCAGTCCAGGCCCGTATCGCGCAGGGCGGCGAGGCCGGCGTTCATCCAGGCGAGGGCGTTCAGGCCGCGCGGAGGGCCGGAGATGGGGATCTGGGTCAGCCAGGGATGGCGAGCGAACACGGCGCGCTGACCGGTCGCCCACTCGCGCAGGGCGGGGCGCCAGGCGGGACCGATGACCGGCGGCGGGCCGAAGGCGGTGTCGGCCATCAGGTCGGTGAGGCCGTCTTTCGAGCCGATGTGGCGGTAGAGCGACATCGGCGTGACATCCAGTGCGGCAGCGACTTTCGTCAGCGACGCGGCGCGCAGACCTTCACGATCGGCAAGCGTGATCGCTGTCGCGACGATGCGATCCGCGTCCAGTTCGGCCGGGCGGCCGACGCGCGGTCGTGGCGAACCAGGCTGCTTGCTGGTCACTGTCTCCTCCTTCGTTCGGGGGTTCCCTCAACTTAACATATGGCTTATAGTTTAAGATCTATACTAATTCTGATCGAGCGGAAGCGCTCGGAGTCAAGGGTCGAATAGCTATGGGTATCAACACAATTCAGCGCATCACGGGAGCTGCCGCATTCGCCGGTGCCGGGTGCACGCTGATCGAACTGCCGCTGTATTTCGTCTACGCGGGGGCGCCGCCGGATGCGAACGTGCTCACTCGATGCCTGCTCGGACTGGTCGGGGTCACCTTGTTCATCGTGTTCATGAGCGGGCTCGCTTCTGTGGTGAGGCAGCGTGACCCGGAACGCGAATGGTTCGGTTCGCTGGCCGCCAGGGCCGGAACAGCTTGGCTCACGGTCGTTGTGGTCTCGACCGGACTCGAGGTCGGTGCCGTGATCGCCGCACCGGAGCCGATCGATCCCACCATCACCGTCACCGGCACCTACATCCTGTACGGGACCATCTCGCGACTGCTGGAGGGACTGTTCCTCGTGGCATTCGCCATCGCGGCCACACGGCTACTGCCCCGCTGGTGCATCGTGAGCAGCTGGGCACTCGCGGCGGTGAACTTCGCGTTCGTGCCGTCGCTGTTCTTCGGGAACACGCCGGCCAACTTTTACGCGGCCAACGGGTGGGGCAGCACGGCGACCGTCGGCGGGCTCACCATGCTGTGGTTGTTCGCGATCGGGATCACGCTGTACCGGTCGGCTCCGATCGAGGCCGATCAGTACGGGTTGTCGGCCACTTCCACCTGACCGTCCTCGATCGCGGCCAGCAGCAGTCGATAGTCGGCCATGGTCTGGTCCGAATACGACATCGCGAAATCGCGCATTCCCTTGTCGAACTTGTCACTGCCGCCGATATAGGTGTTGATGGCGATGGGGTCGCCCGAGCGGCAGTGGGCGCGGGCCAGCACACCACCGCACAGCCCGCCGTAGTTGGAGAGCTGGCGGTGGGTCATGTCCTCGATGTCGGCCGAGCCCTTCATGTCGCGGAACTGGCGCCAGTAGTAGTCCACGCCCTTCGGACCGGTTGCCCAGCCGAGGAAAATGTCACTGGCCGCCTGCATCAGCCGCTGACCTGCGACGACGCGATGTCCCTGCTGCTGGTATCGGCTCGGCTTCTGATACGGCGCCAGCACCGAGGTATCGGCCTCCTTCATCTGCAGGAACAGCGGAGCACCCGACTCCTTGTCCATCATCAGCGCGATGAAGCACCGGGTGCCCACGCTGCCGACCCCGACGACCTTCACGGCGGTGTCGACCAGGGTGTAGCGGTTGAGCAGTACGCGCATCTGATCGGGCAGGCTGCGCCGGTACTCGGCGAGCACGGATTTGACGGTCGTCTCGTCGGGCATGGTGATGGGCACCAGCAGCGGTGGCTGATTCTTGATCCGTGGAATGCCGTCGGCATCGGGTTCGGTGAGCTTTTCCAGTGCCTGCAGGCTGGTGCGCTTCCTGGCCGAGGCGACCGTCTTCTCCGCCTTCTTGCGGAACTTCTTCTTCGGGATCTGCGCGATGACCTTGTCGGCGTCCACGCGGTCGTACCAGATGTCGAGGCTGTCCTGCTGCGTCATCTCCTCGATGCCCTCGCGGTAGCCACGGGCGGTCGCCTCTGCCGCCGATGCCGCGTCCTCATCGGAACAGCCATTGGCGAGCGCGGCGACCGCGACACTGGCGACCAGGCGCTTGACGTCCCACTCGAACGGGCCGGGCAGTGTCTCGTCGAAATCGTTGACGTCGAAAACGAGGTTGCGTTCCGGCGTGCCGAAAAGCCCGAAATTCGCCAGGTGCGCGTCGCCGCAGAGTTGCGCGATCAGCCCGGTGCCGGGGCTACTGCCCAGGTCATAGGCCATCACCGCCGCGGCACCACGCAGGAAGGCGAACGGCGACTCCGCCATCCGCGCCATCCGGATCGGCACCAGACTCTGCACCCGCTTCGCGTTCTGTTTCAGCAGAATCGCCACCGGGTCCTCCCGGCCCGGCTCCGCCTTCCACTCCCCCAGCGCGGACCGCGAAACCCGCTGCCGCGCCGCTTTACCGACCTCAGCCGCCTGCCGCTCGAAATCCTCAACCGTCGTCATCGAGCAAGTCTGGCGCTACCAGGCCACCCGGGCAAGAACCAGCAGGTAACCATGAGGTGACAGCGCGCGTCACCGATCGGCAAAAACGGATGACTCATCGAGCAAGTCTCCCGCTATCAACCGCGGACAGTAAGGGCGCTACGGACCAAGCCGCCTGCGCCACTCGTCGACTCGGCGGACGAGCTCCTGCCACCAGGTCCGACGCGGGTCCGGTGTCGGCGCAGGCTCGGGTGCCGGCTGGGGCTCTGGGGCCGGCGCCGGAGTCGGTTCGGGGTCGGGTGCCGGGACCAGCACCTTCCGGCGAATCCCGGTGCAGGTGAATTGGGTTGCCCGATAGGGATTCCCGTTCTCCGCCCACTCGGAGACGATGAGGGTGAACTTGCCGTCCTCTAGCCTGCTGTAGGGGTGGATGTAGCCGCCGTACAGGCGCGGGACCGTGTCGACACCGCGCGGCATCCCGGTCATCGGCCGGTGGGTGTGGGTGGTGATCCAGTTGGTGTTGTCGATGCGGTCGCCGACCTTGACGAAGATCGAGTAGTCCCCCGCGTCGAATCCGGAGATCACGGCCCTGTTCTCGACATAGCGCAGGCAGATCTCGCCGAATCGCCAACCGGGCAGGATCGGCGTGGGCTCACGGTTCCAGGCCCAGTTGTGGCCGTCCCAGCCCCAGCCCTGCCAGGCGTGTGGATCGGACAGGCCGTCGACCGTCGCGCGCCACAGCAGCATGTCCTTGTTCCTGGCCAGGCCGCCGGTGGAGATGATGTGCACCCAGTCGCTGTGCGGGTCCTTGGCCCAGGAGATCATGACCCGCTTACCGGCGAAGGCGTCGCACCAGAACTTCGATCCGCTGCGCGCCCAGGTGATGCCGCTGTCGTCGGATGTCCATACCTCGCACCACTTCTCGTTGCCCAGGCCCTGGGTGTACATGACCCACAGGTAGATCCGGCCGTCGATGGTCATCGCGTCGCACGGCAGGACGGTGGAGTATTCGGCGTTGTCGTGCTGGTAGTCCCACAGCTGGCGACCGTCGGTGCTCGGCGAGGTGGCCATGACGATCGGCTCGGCGGGGTCGCGCGCAGACGTGCGAGTGATGATGGGGGAACGCCAGTTCCCGATGCCGCCCATCGGTGGCCCGTACGGGCCGTCGCCGGAGAACGAGTCGCCCCAGATGAAGCCGACGTCGCCGTTGGGCAGCTCGAACGGAATCGCGAGATCACCGCCACCGAGGTCAGCCGAGGGCACCGGGTTCAGATCCGTGACGCGGATGACGCACCCCCCGCGGTCAGCTCGAGCCAAAATCGTTGGGCTGGTGTCGCTTCCGTCACCGATCCAGGCTACCCGGAGAACGGCACGATGCCCGTTCGAGCCATAGGCCGCGACGTATCACCGAATTCTATTGCCCGAGACAAGCATGTCGAGGCTGTCTTCCAGGTGACGTTCGCGATGAAAACCTCGATCGGTGATGAGTCGCACTGCGGTGCGTGCCACTGTGAGGTCGTGCTCGGTCGCCGCCGCCAGAAGCTCGTGTAGATCCTGGGGACGTGTGTCGTCATCACGCGAAAGAAGTTTGAGGGCGATGAGGTGCCCTGTTGTCGATATCGGCTCGTGAGCGCCGCAGCGCCGATTCGAGTGCGTTCACGCGAATCGCGCGGGCGGGCTGACTACTTCACCGGCTCCGGATCGTGACAGTAACCACGACGCGACCTTGTCGGCGATCTCGGCCGAGGACGCGTTCGGGTACATCCGACGCATCCGGGTGCGGTACATCTCCACACCGAATTCCGACATCTCTAGTGCGAGCCGAAGCCGCTGCGCTGGGGTTCCTTCCGTCACTCTCTCAGATTACGTCAGAACGCCGAAAGGCCCGCTCGCACGTGGCGAACGGGCCATTCAGGGATCAGAAACTTACGCGGTTTCGGTGATCGGGCGGTCGACCCAGCTCATCAGGCCGCGCAGCTTGGCGCCGGTGACCTCGATGGGGTGCTCGGCGTTCTCCTTGCGCAGACCCTCGAGCTCCTTGTTGCCGCCTTCGACGTTGGCGACGAGGCGCTTGACGAAGGTGCCGTCCTGGATGTCGGTCAGGATCGCCTTCATGCGCTCCTTGGTGCCGGCGTCGATGACGCGGGGGCCCGACAGGTAACCACCGAACTCGGCGGTGTCGGAGACCGAGTAGTTCATGCGGGCGATGCCGCCTTCGTACATCAGGTCGACGATCAGCTTGAGCTCGTGCAGGACCTCGAAGTAGGCCATCTCGGGGGCGTAGCCCGCCTCGACCATGACCTCGAAGCCGATCTTGACCAGTTCCTCGGTGCCACCGCAGAGCACGGCCTGCTCACCGAAGAGGTCGGTCTCGGTCTCTTCCTTGAAGGTGGTCTTGATGACGCCGGCGCGGGTGCCGCCGATGCCCTTGGCGTAGGACAGCGCCAGCGCCTGGCCGTTGCCGGTCGGGTCCTGGTCCACGGCGATCAGGGCCGGAACGCCCTTGCCGTCGACGAACTGACGACGCACCAGGTGGCCGGGGCCCTTCGGGGCGACCATGGCGACGGTCACGCCGGCCGGAGCCTTCACCAGACCGAAGTGGATGTTGAGGCCGTGGCCGAAGAACAGCGCGTCGCCGTCCTTCAGGTTGGGCTCGATGTCGTTGGTGAAGATCGACGCCTGTGCGGTGTCGGGGGCGAGCACCATGATCACGTCGGCCCACGCGGAGACCTCGGCGGGGGTGCCGACGGTCAGACCGGCCTCTTCGGCCTTCGGGCGAGACTTCGAGCCCTCGGCCAGGCCGACGCGGACGTCGACACCGGAGTCGCGCAGGCTCAGCGAGTGCGCGTGGCCCTGGCTGCCGTAACCGATCACGGCGACCTTGCGGCCCTGGATGATCGACAGGTCAGCGTCGTCGTCGTAGAACATCTCGACTGCCACTTTGGTTGGTCCCTTCTCGAATGCGGTTAGGAAAAGTTATCGCGGAGGTTGCTGAGGGAGGTTCAGCGGGTCGCGGTGATCGACTTGGGGCCGCGGCCGACGGCCACGACACCGGACTGCACGATCTCGCGGATGCCATAGGGCTCGACCATGCGCAGCAGCGCGTCGAGCTTGGAACGGGTGCCGGTCGCTTCGATGGTCAGCGCGTCGGGCG
This sequence comes from Nocardia sp. NPDC059195, assembly GCF_042754695.1. Lineage (NCBI taxonomy): Bacteria > Bacillati > Actinomycetota > Actinomycetes > Mycobacteriales > Nocardiaceae > Nocardia > Nocardia sp. NPDC059195. Next base: position 17,166 of record NZ_JBHZBG010000006.1, read on the forward strand.
AGACGTCGATCACCTTGGCGCGGAACAACTGCACGGCCTCGATCACCTGCGTGCGCACCGACGCGTCGGCCCGCACCTTCACCAGGATCAGCTCGCGGGCCACCGAGGCGTCGGCGTCCTGCTCCACGATCTTGATGACGTTGATCAGCTTGTTGAGCTGCTTGGTGACCTGCTCGAGCGGCAGATCGTCGACGGTCACGACGATCGTCATGCGCGAGATCTCGGGGATCTCGGTGCCACCGACGGCGAGGGATTCGATATTGAAGCCACGGCGCGAGAACAGGCTCGCGACTCGCGCCAGCACGCCGGGCTTGTCCTCGACGAGAACGCTCAGCGTATGGGTCGTGCTCATTCGTCGGTGCCCTTCTCGAATGCGGCCTGCTCGCGTTCCATCGCCTCGTGGATGATCGCCGGTTCGGAAACCGACTCGTCCTCGTCGAAGAGCGGACGGATGCCGCGGGCGAACATGATCTCGTCGTTGCTGGTACCGGAGGCGACCATCGGCCACACCTGGGCGTCCTTGCCGACGATGAAGTCGATCACGACCGGGCGATCGGTGATCGCCTGGGCCTGCCGGATCGCGTCCTCGACCTCGGACTCCTTCTCCACCCGGATACCGACGCAACCCAGCGCCTCGGCCAGCTTCACGAAGTCGGGGATGCGCAGGGAATGCGTGCCGAGATCGGTGTTGGAGTAACGCTGTTCGTAGAACAGGGTCTGCCACTGGCGGACCATGCCCAGGTTGCCGTTGTTGATCAGGGCGACCTTGATCGGCACACCTTCAATGGCGCAGGTCGCGAGCTCCTGATTCGTCATCTGGAAGCAGCCGTCACCGTCGACCGCCCAGACTTCCTTCTCCGGCGCGCCCATCTTGGCGCCCATGGCAGCGGGAACCGCGTAACCCATGGTGCCGAGGCCGCCCGAGTTGAGCCAGGTGCGCGGGTTCTCGTACTTGATGAACTGCGCGGCCCACATCTGGTGCTGGCCGACGCCCGCGCAGTAGACGGCCTCGGGGCCCGCGAGGCGGCCGAGGGTCTCGATGACGTACTCCGGCGAGACCGAGCCGTCGCTGGGGGTCTTCCAGCCCAGCGGGTAATTGTCGCGGATGCCACTGAGGTAGGCCCACCATTCGGTGAGATTCAGCAGCGGCGTGGCACCGGACTGCGGGTCGGCCTTGAGGGTCTCGATCAGCTCGACGATCACCTCACGCGCGTCGCCCACGATCGGGACGTCGGCGTGGCGGTTCTTGCCGATCTCGGCGGGGTCGATGTCGGCGTGGATCACCTTCGCGTCGGGCGCGAAGGAGTCCAGCTGACCGGTGACGCGGTCGTCGAACCGGGCGCCGAGGGTGATCAGCAGGTCCGAGCGCTGCAGCGCGGCGACAGCGCCGACGGTGCCGTGCATGCCGGGCATGCCCATGTTCAGGGTGTGGCTGTCCGGGAACGCGCCACGCGCCATCAGGGTGGTGACCACCGGGATGCCGGTGAGTTCGGCCAGCTCGAGCAGTTCGGCCGAGGCGTCGGACTTGATCACACCGCCACCGACGTAGAGCACCGGCTGCTTGGACTCCATGATCATCCTGGCGGCCTCGCGCACCTGCTTGCCGTGCGGCTTGGTGACCGGACGGTAGCCGGGCAGACGCATCTCCGGCGGCCACGAGAACGTGGTCTGGGCCTGCAGGGCGTCCTTGGTGATGTCGACCAGGACGGCACCGGGGCGACCCGAGGCGGCGAGGTAGAACGCCTCGGCCAGGGTGCGCGGGATCTCGGCGGCGTCCTTGACCAGGAAGTTGTGCTTGGTGATCGGCATGGTGATGCCGGAGATGTCGGCTTCCTGGAACGCGTCGGTGCCGACCAGGCTCGACGGCACCTGACCGGTGATCGCCACGATCGGAACCGAGTCCATCTGCGCGTCCGCCAGCGGGGTCACCAGGTTGGTGGCGCCGGGGCCGGATGTGGCCATACACACACCGACCTTGCCCGAGGCCTGCGCGTAACCGGTCGCCGCGTGACCGGCGCCCTGCTCGTGGCGCACCAGGACGTGGCGGACCTTCTCGGAATCGAACAGCGGGTCGTAGACAGGAAGGACCGCGCCGCCGGGAATGCCGAATACCGTGTCGACGTCGAGCTCTTCGAGGGACCGAACCACCGATTGGGCGCCGGTCACGCGCTCGGGCGCGACCTGGCGGCGGGTGGGGTTGGTCGCCGGGCTACCAGGGGTAGCTGAAGGCGCTGACCTGCGGGCCGATGGCCCGGGTCGTGCGGTTGGTGCACTCACCGTCTTCGTTCCTCACTGTCTCGTTCTGACTCGGACTGACCCGGCAGGGCCACTGGCATTCGCCCGAACACAAAAAAGCCCCCGCCCAGCACGTGGCTGTTCGAGGGTGGCGCGTCGCAAACGCGAGCTGACGTATTGACTCAGATAGTCAGGCTCGACGCTGGACGCGCCGGGCGAAGTACGAGCTCGTTTCGAATCACGCATACGACGTTAGGCGCGCGTAGTGCGTCGAGTCAAACAGGCTTCCCGCTCCGGTCCCATTCTGTGGGACTCGAGTGGTTGCGTGGGTCCGTGTACCAAGATGCGAGGATAGGAGGGTGTCATCACCGCATCAGTCCGTGCCACCGGCTAAATCGTCCCACACCACCGACGAGGGAACCGATACGGGTCGCCCGTCGCGACCCGGCGGCCTGCGGTCGGCCAGTCCGGGAAGGCTCGCGGCGATCGGGGCGGTGGTACTGGCCTACCTGATCTTCGTCGTCGTCGGGACCGTGCAGGACTGGTCGCTGGGGGTGAGGATCGGGTTGATCGTGCCCACGGCGGCGATCGTCTGGCTGCTGGTGCCGCGCAAGACGAACACCCCGACTCCCGGTGTGCACGTGATCGGCGTTCCCCGGTTGGCCTATATCGGCGTGCTGGTGCTGGCGCTGTGCATGTTCTTCCCGTTCGTCGGATGGCCCGCCCTGCTGTGGCCGCTGCTGCTGGCCCCGGTGATCGCGGTGTGGTGGGTGGTGCGCACGCACACGACCGTGTCCGAGTCCGGGCTGGATCTGAGCTCGATGACCGGGAAGAAGCACCTCGACTGGGCCCAGATCGAAGGGATCAGTATTCCCAAGCGCGGCTCTGTGCGGGCTCGGCTCACCGATGATTCCGAGGTGAAGCTGCCTGCCGTCGGTTACGACCGGTTGCGTGAGCTGATCGAAGCGTCCGGCGGGCGCCTGCCCGATGTGTTCGCTTCCGCGGAGGCCGCCGAGGCCGAGCGCCTTGCTGCTGAGCGCGCCGCGGCGAAGGCTGAGGCCGACGCGAACGCCGAGTCCGACACGAACGCTGAGTCCCACGCAGCCGACGCGAAGCCGGAGTCCGGCACCGAGCAGTAACCACGCGGGGAGCCCGCGGTGATCGTCGGCTCCGTCACGGTGGGAATCAGCACGTCGGCGTGCGCCGTTGTAGCGGTAAGCTGACGGCGACCGGGCACCCCGCGCCGACGGCACCACCGCGGCGACACCTCACGGAGCGACACTCCCGCCTCGAGCCCCGGTCCATCACTGGCGCACGTACCACCGGCGCGACGCGACCATCGCCCGCCGGAGTAACGTTGCGGCTTGCCGGACGCACCGCGTACTCGCACGTGGCGCGCAGGTCAGCCCCCTGCTCGCACGCTTGCCACGCACCCAGCGACTCTTCGAGGACTTCAATGCCACCGCTTCGTTCACGCACCACCACCATCGGCCGCAATGCCGCGGGCGCACGCTCGCTCTGGCGCGCGACCGGCATGACTGATTCCGACTTCGGCAAGCCGATCATCGCGATCGCGAACTCGTACACGCAGTTCGTTCCGGGTCACGTGCACCTCAAGAACATGGGCGAGATCGTCGCCGAGGCCGTGGCCGCCGCCGGCGGCATCGCGCGCGAGTTCCACACCATCGCCGTCGACGACGGCATCGCCATGGGGCACGGCGGCATGCTCTACTCGCTGCCCTCGCGCGAGATCATCGCCGACTCCGTGGAGTACATGGCCAACGCCCACACCGCCGACGCGCTGGTGTGTATCTCCAACTGCGACAAGATCACTCCCGGCATGCTCAACGCCGCGATGCGCCTCAACATCCCCGCCGTGTTCGTCTCCGGCGGGCCGATGGAGGCCGGTAAGGCCGTGATCGTCGACGGCGTCGCGCAGGCGCCGCTCGACCTGGTGAGCGCGATCTCCGCGAGCGCGAGCCCGGCCGTGTCCGACGAGGGCCTCGACGAGGTCGAGCGCTCCGCGTGCCCGACCTGTGGTTCGTGTTCGGGCATGTTCACCGCGAACTCGATGAACTGCCTGACCGAGGCGCTCGGCCTCGCGCTGCCCGGCAACGGTTCCACCCTGGCCACCCACTCCGCTCGGCGTGCGCTGTTCGAGCGGGCAGGCACCGTCATCGTCGATATCGCCAAGCGCTGGTACTCCGACGACGACGCCTCGGTGCTGCCGCGAAACGTGGCCAACGCCAAGGCTTTCCGTAACGCGATGGCCCTCGACGTCGCCATGGGCGGCTCGACCAACACCGTGCTGCACATCGTCGCCGCCGCGCAGGAGGGCGAGATCGACTTCGACCTGCAGACCATCGACGACATCAGCCGCAAAGTGCCGTGCCTGTCGAAGGTGGCGCCGAACTCGGATTACCACATGGAAGACGTGCACCGCGCCGGTGGCATCCCCGCCATCCTCGGTGAACTGCGTCGCGGTGGCCTGCTCGATACCGACGTGACCACCGTGCACACCGCCGACTACGAGGAATTCCTCGACACCTGGGATATCCGCTCGGGCAAGGCATCCGACGAGGCGCTGGAACTGTTCCACGCCGCCCCTGGCGGCGTGCGCACGGTCGAACCGTTCTCCACCAGCAACCGCTGGTCCTCGCTCGACACCGATGCCGCCGGTGGCTGCATCCGCGACGTCGAGCACGCCTACACCGTCGAGGGCGGGCTGTGTGTGCTGCGCGGCAATATCGCTCCCGACGGCGCGATCCTCAAGACCGCGGGCATCGACGAAGACCTGTTCACCTTCGAAGGCCCGGCCGTGGTGGTCGAGTCGCAGGAGGACGCGGTGACGATGATCCTCGGCAAGAAGATCCAGCCCGGTGACGTGGTCGTCATCCGCTACGAAGGCCCGGCAGGCGGTCCCGGCATGCAGGAGATGCTGCACCCGACCTCGTTCCTCAAGGGCCTCGGTCTCGGCAAGGTGTGTGCGCTGATCACCGACGGCCGCTTCTCCGGTGGTACCTCGGGGCTTTCGATCGGCCACATCTCCCCCGAGGCCGCCTCGGGCGGTGCCATCGGCCTGATCGAGAACGGCGACCGCATCCGCATCGATGTGCACACCCGCGCGCTGGAAGTGCTCGTCTCCGACGAGGTCATGGCCGACCGCCGCGCGAAGATGGAAGCATCCGAGCGCCCCTGGCAGCCGCTGAACCGCGAGCGCACGGTCACCACCGCCCTGCGTGCCTACGCGGCGCTCGCCACCTCGGCCGACAAGGGCGCCGTCCGGCGCGTGCCGTAAGAACTACCGAAAGATGAACGGCGTCCCTCGAATTCGAGCGACGCCGTTCGTATCGGTACCGCTAGGCCCGCCTCCCCGCGAATTCTGGCCAGACGCGAGAGCGTGGTCGGCTAGCAAGGCGACCGACGGCCTGATCGCCGGTAGCGTCAGTCGGTTCCCGATGAGTTACCCATGTTCGTGCGTGATCAGTTCTTGCTGTCGAATGGACCAACGCCCTGGAACGGGTTGCCGCCGTGCAGGAACCAGAAGGTGAGGATGGCGGCGGCGATGGCCAGTAGGACCACTACGAAGGAGCCGTAGGAGGGGCGGGTGGCCCAGCCTCTGGTGCGGTCGAGGGACCAGCGGCCGGGGCCGGTGAGGATGATCGCCAGGGCGGAACCGACCAGGACGGAGTCGAGTTCGACGCCGGTGGGGGTGCTCGCGTTGTACTGGAAGCCGGGGACCATGCCCTGCTTCCACATCCACGCGTTCAGGATCGTGGCCAGGATGGCGCCCGCGGCGAGCGGGGTAGCCAGGCCGATCACCAGGAGGATGCCGCCGCCGAGTTCGCCCGCGATCACCAGGGCGGTCGACAGCGACGGGTAGTCCCAGCCGCCGCTTTCCATCATGGTCTTGGTGCCGTCGAGGCCGGGGCCGTGGAACCAGCCGGTCAGCTTTTGCAGGCCGTGGTAGATGAAGGTGTAGCCGACCACCAGGCGCAGCACGAACAGGCCCAGGTCGAGGGTGCCGCGGCGGGCCTCACGGTTGCGGCGCTGCAGGCGGACGGTGCCGGCCGAGGCGGCGGACGCGGGCGGAATCGTCGCGTATCCGTAATCGTCGTCGCCGCCACGATCGGTTCGGTTCGCACTCGCGCCGGGAACCTCGTCACCGGGGTCGAGACCGAGGTCCTCGTCGGTGCGTGGGATGTCCTTCGGATCCGGCTTACGCATCTGCGTCGTCGGCGAATCGAACGGGCTGGTCACCGGACGACCAGCCGCCGACGCGCCCTGCCCGGCCTGCGCCGAACCATCGGCCTGCGGATTGTCATTCGACTTGTCGGTCACCGACTCACCTTATGACGCGCTGTCGCGGCGCGCCGCTCTTCTCCGCAACGGGCGTGTCAGGCCCGCTCGACTGCCAGGCGCGTCTGACAACGCATTCCCGACGCAATGGGGCGCGTCAGGCCCGCAGGCGTGTCGGCAACGACTCACAGATGAGTTCGGACGCTTCCGGCAGCGGTGCCGGTAACGACTGACAGATGTATTCGGACGCAACGGGCGCGTCAGGCCCACGGCGGTGCCGGTAACGTCTGACATATGAGTTCGGGAATCGCGGGCCGCGTGGCAGTCGGGGTGGCACTCAGCACCGTTTTGCTAGCCGGGTGCGCCCGTTTCGACGAGTCGGCCTCGAGTCCGTTCACCACCGAACCGCAGCTGGGTGGGTCCGGCGCGGAGCCGAAGAAGCCGCAGGACGAGCCGTCGCAGGCGCCGCGGCCGACCGGGCCGTGTATCGACCCTGATCCCAATGTCATCGCCACCTGCATGGAGTCGGGCGCCGGGCTGATCGCGGTGGGCGAGGGTGCCTTCGTCGCGGAGCGAAAGACCGGGCGTATCCTGCAGGTGAAGGCGGTCGACCCGAGCACACCGCAGGAGACGCCGGTGGAGATCGCCAGCGTGCCCGTCGACGGGTCGGCCGACGGCGGCATCTCCGATATCGTGCTCTCCCCCACGTTCGGTGAAGACGGGCTGATGTACGCCTACATCACCACCGGCAGTGACAATCGGGTCGTCCGGCTGTCCAAGGGCGGGGCGGCCAAGCCCATCCTCACCGGAATTCCCAAGGGCGCCAGCGGAAATCGCGGCGCCCTGGAATGGTCGACGCCGACGCAACTGATGGTCCTCACCGGTGACGCCGGAAACCCCGGCGCGGCAGCCGATCCCGGCTCGCTCGGCGGCAAACTGCTCCGCTTGGAATCGCCGTCGGCGGGCGCGAACACCCCGCAGGTGGTGGCGTCGGGAATCGGCTCGGCCGGTGACATCTGCCGCGACGGCAAGGAAGGCATGTGGGTCACCGACCGCACTGCCGCCGAGGACCGCCTCCAACACCTGAGCCCTGACGGCACGCTCAGCGTCGCCTGGACCTGGCCCGACCATCCCGGCGTCGGCGGCTGCACGGCCACCGGCGACGGCGTCGGCATCGCACTGAGCGAGGGCAAGGCGCTGGCCGCCGTCACCGCCGACCCCACCACCTTCGCCGTCACCACCGCCCCCACCCTGATCGCCCAGGACAAGTACGGCAAGCTCCTCGGCGCCACCGCCAGCGCCGACGGCAGCATCTGGGTCACGACCACCAACAAAACCGACGGCGAGCCGGGCGAATTCGACGACCGCGTCGTCCGCATCCCGCCCCCGCAGGGTGGAGCAGGCGGCCCGGACTAAAAGGCAGCCGTCCGCGCCCCACGGGGCACGCGGACCGACCAGAGAGCGAAACGGCCGCCCGCCCTGCGAAAGCAGAACGGGCGGCCGGGTTTTGGTTCTTGACGACGGGCTGCGATCGACGAGCTGGACCTATCCGCGCCGCCTTCTCGACGTCGCGGCTGGGCCGGCCCAGCGCCGAAATCGCCGCGCTAGCTGCAGGCTGCGATGACCAAGTCGCGAACGCGAGCTGCATCGGCCTGGCCGCGCGTCGCCTTCATGACGTCGCCGACGATCTTGCCCGCGGCCTGAACCTTGCCGGAGCGGATCTTCTCGGCGATATCGGGGTTCGCGGCGAGCGCCTTCTCGACCTCGGCCTGGAGGGCGGAGTCGTCGCTGACCATGCCCAAGCCCTTGGCTTCGACGATGGCGGCGGGTTCGCCCTCACCGGCGAGGACGAAGTCGACGACCTGCTTGGCGACCTTGTTGTTGACGGTCTTGGCCTCCACCAGCGCGATCACCGCGGCGACCTGGGCGGGGGTGATGGGCAGCTCGGCCAGGGCGATATCGCGTTCCTTGGCCTTCTCGGTGAGGTAGGCGACCCACCAGGAGCGCGCCTCGTTCGCGGGCGCGCCTGCCTCGACGGTGGCGATGATGAGATCGAGGGCACCGGCGTTGACGAGATCGCGCATGACCTCGTCGGACAGGCCCCAGTCGGCCTGGATGCGGGCGCGCACCAGCCACGGGTACTCGGGAATGGTGGCGCGCAGTTCCTCGACCCACTCGGCCGCGGGGGCGACGGGCTCGAGGTCGGGCTCGGGGAAGTAGCGGTAGTCCTCGGCGGTTTCCTTGCGGCGACCGGCGGAGGTGGACCCGTCGGCTTCCTGGAAGTGGCGGGTCTCCTGGACGATCTCGCCACCGTCGGTGAGTACGGCGGCCTGGCGGCGCATCTCGTAGCGCACCGCGACCTCGACGCTCTTGAGCGAGTTCACGTTCTTGGTTTCGGTGCGGGTGCCGAATTCCTTGGCGCCGACCGGCATCAGCGACACGTTGGCGTCGCAGCGCAGCGAACCCTGCTCCATCTTCACGTCGGAGACATTGAGTGAACGCAGCACCTCGCGCAGCGCGGTGACGTAGGCGCGAGCGACCTCGGGGGCGCGCTCACCGGCACCGGTGATCGTCTTGGTGACGATCTCGATCAGCGGCACGCCGGCGCGGTTGAAGTCGAGCAGCGAGTGGCTGGCACCGTGGATGCGACCGGTCGCACCACCGACGTGCAGGGACTTGCCGGTGTCTTCCTCCATGTGCGCGCGCTCGATCTCGACGCGGAAGATGGACCCGTCGTCGAGGGTCACGTCGAGGTAGCCCTCGGTGGCGATCGGCTCGTCGTACTGGCTGATCTGGTAGTTCTTCGGCTGATCGGGGTAGAAGTAGTTCTTACGCGCGAACCGGCCCCACGGGGTGATCGAACAGTTCAGCGCCAGACCGATGCGGATGGCCGATTCGATGGCCTTCTCGTTCACCACGGGCAGCGAGCCGGGCAGGCCGAGGCACACCGGGCACACCTGGGTATTGGGTTCGGCGCCGAACTCGGTGGGGCAACCGCAGAACATCTTGGTCGCCGTGGACAACTCGACGTGGACCTCCATGCCGAGCACCGGCTCGTACCGGGAGATGACATCGGCGTAATCCATCAACTCGACCGTGGGTGCGCTCATAACGAGCAGTCTAGGTAAGCCCGCTGACACACTCGGCCGGTGGTCCTAGCGGGGCGGGACGCGCTGGGTGAGCCAGTCGGTGACGTAGGTGAGTACTGCCGGGTCGATGGTCGTCTCGATGGTGGCGTATTCGCTGGGTTTGCCGGTCGCGGTGGGCTGCATCATGTGGTTGAGACCAGGGAAGACGTGCACCGTCGCGTCGGGACCGGCGGCGAGGTTCTCGCGCATCGGGCCCTCGTTCTGGGTGAGGACGACCTGCTGGTCCTTGTCGCCGAAGAACGCCAGCACCGGCACGCGTAGCGCCTGCAGCGCCGGTTTCGGATCGTAGGTGATGAACGAGGTCATGTACGGGGTGTTGAACCCGTCGACCACCTGCTGGGGCGCGCGTTCGGCTACGGGCAGGGAATCGTTGTGCCGCTGGGTGAAGGCCTTGGCGCCCTCGATATCGCCCGCGCGCAGCAGCGCCGACCAGGCCGTGACGTAGGCGACCTGTTGGTCGATCTGGTCCTGCGGTGCGCCCGTCGAGGCCATGATCACTTTGTTCTGCTCGATCAGCACGTCGGCGCCGGGGACCGATGGGCCTGCCATCAGGACCGCGAAGGCGACATTGCTGTCCGGCAGCGCGGCGACGACCGGCGCGAGGTAGCCGCCTTCGCTGTGCCCGAACAGACCGACCCGGGCGGGATCGATCTCGGGGCGGGCGCGCAGGAACGCGACGCCCGCGGCCGCGTCGGCGGCCAGGTCGGGGTAGGTGGCGTCGTCGAGTTTTCCGCTGGTGCCGCCGACACCACGGTCGTCGGTGCGCAGCACGGCATAGCCCGCGCGGGTGAAGGTGTCGGCCAGCAGCTGGAACGGGCGATGGTCCATCAACTCTTCGTTGCGGTCCTGCGGTCCACTGCCCGTGATCAGCAGGATCGCCGGAAACGGGCCGCTGCCTTCGGGTTCGGTGAGGGTGCCCGCGATGGTGATGTCGCCGTTGCGATAGGTGACGTCCTCGCTGCGGTACGGGTACGGGGGTTTCGGATCCTGCGGGCGGGGCGGGCTCTCGATCTTGCCGCGCTGCAGCGTGACCGGTGCCTTCTCCCCGAACTGGACCCAGTCGCCGACGAGCCGGTCACCATCGAGTTTGCCGCGGAAACCCGGGTCGCCCGGTACGTCGGGAATGTTGAACTCCACCCGGTCCGGTTCGGTACGAACGTCTTTCAGCGGCGCCTCGCGCACACCCTGAACCGGGATGTCGATGGTGGCCGACCCGTCCTCGGCGAAACTCACCCCGATCGCGATCGGCTGCCCCGGCACCTCGATGTCACCGTGCCAGCTGCCATCCACGGAGGGGGCCGCAACGTCGTCCGAAGCCTCCGAACACCCCGCCACCAGCGCGGCGACGACGAACAGAACCGAAACGATCACTCGACCGGTGCGCATGAACCCCACGGTACCGACGCGCACCGACAAAGTTCGACAACCCGGGGCAACCGGGCCGATATCAGCCGAAGAAGGCCGACGCCTCACTGAGCCGTTCCGGCGGAACGCGTTTGAGCTGCTTGGTCGCCTCCGACAGCGGAACCAGCCCGATCTTGGTGCCGTGCAGCGCCACCATCTGACCGAAATGTCCCGCGTGCACCGCCTCGGCGGCGTGCACCCCGAACCGCGTCGCCAGAATCCGGTCGTAGGGCGTCGGACTGCCACCGCGCTGGATATGGCCGAGGACCGTGGTGCGGACCTCCTTGCCGATGCGGCGTTCGATCTCCGAGCCCAACTGCTGGGCCACCCCGGTGAACCGCTCGTGGCCGAACTCGTCGATCCCGCCCTCGCGCAGCGCGAATCCGGAATCGGGCGCGGGATGCGCGCCCTCGGCGACCACGCAGATGAAGCTCTTGTCGCCCCGCTGGAAGCGGGCCTTGATCATCGCGCACACCTGCGCCACGTCGAACGGTTCCTCGGGTACCAGGGTCAGGTGGGCACCCGCGGCGATACCGGAATTCAGCGCGATCCAGCCCGCGTGCCTGCCCATCACCTCCACCAGCATCACCCGCTGGTGGGATTCGGCGGTGGTGTGCAGGCGGTCGATGGCCTCGGTGGCGGTCGACAGCGCGGTGTCGTGGCCGAATGTGACGTCGGTGCAGTCGATGTCGTTGTCGATGGTCTTCGGCACGCCGACCACCGGCACGCCCTCGTCGGCGAGCCAGCTCGCGGCGGTGAGGGTGCCTTCGCCACCGATCGGGATCAGCGCCTCGATGCCGTTGTCGTCCAGGGTCTGCTGGATCCGGCCGAGGCCCGCGCGTAGCACCTCAGGATTGGTGCGCGCGGTGCCGAGCATGGTGCCGCCCTTGGTGAGCAGCCGGTCGGTGCGATCGTCGTTGTGGATGCGGATCTTTCGATCCTCGAGTAGGCCGCGCCAGCCGTCTTCGAAACCGACGATGGCATCGCCGTAGCGTCCGTTCGCGGTGCGGACCACAGCCCGGATCACCGCGTTCAGACCTGGACAATCCCCGCCTCCGGTCAAGACTCCGATGCGCATGCCGTTCATCTTGCCGCACCGGCGCAGATCAGGGGCAGTGACCTCCGGCGAGCTCACTCAGGTGTCCCGAGATGAGCGTCGCCATCTTGTCGAGCATGGCCATACCGTCGTTGAAACTGCCCGAATCCGGTTGTGCGGCGAAGGCGATCGCGATCCGGCCCGTGGGTGAATCGATCAGTCCGAACTGACGGACGAGGTACTTACCCCCCAGGTCGGGACCCCAGCCGCCCTTGAACTCGGCGCTGCCGAACGCGCCGAGACCCCAGTGGTGGCTCGCGATGATCTGCTGCATCAGCCCCACCACGCGCTCGCTCTGCGGTATGCACGGCAACTGCGAGGCGAAGCGCACCTGGTCCGCCAGCGTCCATTCGGCCTGGCCGTAGACCGACACGTCGGCACGGGTGCGCGTCGTCGGCACTGTGGTGCGCGCGTCGCCGCCTTCGCGCAGGACGCCCTCCACCGCCTTGGCCGCGTCGGCGCCACCGCCGAGCGAGGCCCACAGGGTGTCGGCGGCACCATTGTCCGAGGCGGTGATGGCGGCAGACGCGTACGACGAGTAGGCAGCACTGTTGCGCAGGGCCGCGATGGCCAGCGGCACCTTGATCGTCGACCAGGCCGGCCCGGATGACCAGGTGCCGAAGGTGACCATCGTCTTGCCGCCCACCGGCATGACCGCCAGCCCCGCGCTGCCACGGAATCCTTGCTGGAGCTCGGCGAAATCGGCAGCCAGGCTGCCCGGCATCGCGATGGAGAAGGTGCCGTTGCCGGCGCCGGGATCGGGATCGGCGACGGGAACCGTCGTTGTCACGCGCGGTGGGGCGGCCTTCGGCTCGCTACCGCAACCCGCGGTGGCGAGCACGGCCACGCCCACTATCGCGGACAGCACCACCCAGAAGCGGTGGCGTCGTTCATTATTCATGATCTGAAGCATTTTCTTTTGTAAACTCCCCCGGGGCGTTCGGTGCTGGCGACCCGTACCGTTACCGTACTGCGACATATGCCGATCGCCCACTTCGAGCGGTCAACCCTCAGGTCAGGCGGTGTTCGCCGGTGTAGATATTCATCGTCTCGGCACGGAGGAACCCCACCAGTGTGAGATCGGACTCAGCGGCCAGGTCGACGGCGAGGGCGCTGGGCGCCGACACCGCGGCCAGGATCGGGATCCCGGCCATCACCGCCTTCTGAGCCAGTTCGAACGACGCGCGACTGCTCACGACCAGCACCGAATCGTGCGCGGGTACCCGGTTCTCGCGCACCGCCCAGCCGATCACCTTGTCGACGGCGTTGTGCCTGCCGATGTCCTCACGCAGGGCGAGCAGGGTGCCGTCGGTGGTGAACAGGCCCGCCGCGTGCAGGCCACCGGTGGACTCGAACAACTTCTGCCCGGCGCGCAGCTGTTTCGGCAGTTCGGCAAGGGTGTCGGTACTGATCGACACGGATTCGTGCGGGATCGGGAAGCGACTGTGGGTGCGCACGTCGTCGAGGGCGGTCTTGCCGCAGAGACCGCAACCACCCGTGGTGAGGAAATTGCGGGTGTGGATCGGAACCTGGTGGCGTAGACGCAGGTCGAGGACGTTGTAGGTGTTGTGGCCCGCGCTGTCGGTGCCCGCGCAGTAGCGGGCGCTGACGATGTCGTCGGCCGAACCGATGATGTCCTCGCCGAAGAGGAAGCCGTGGACGAGGTCGATGTCGTTGCCGGGCGTGCGCATCGTGACGGTGAGCGATCGGCCGTCGACCCGGATTTCGAGTGGCTCCTCGACGGCGAGCGTGTCGGGTCGCTCAATCCGCCCGGTTGGGGAAAGGCGGGTCGTCTTGCGCCGTGCGGTGACTCTGCTCATCCCATGACTCTGCTCAATGCGCGGGATCTGATCAACACGGCTTACCGATCAGCTGATCGGCCCGACCGCATCCAGGCGCCGGGTCAGTCGTCCTGGTCGTCAGCGGCTTTGTTGCGCGCCTTCGCGATCTCGAGCGCCTTCTCGGCGGTGGCCTGATCCGGGTAGGGGCCCATTCGGTCGCCGTACCAGCAGGTTTTGCCCTGTTCGGCCTTGTGGTGCTCGAGGCAGTAGTACCACGCGTTGTCATCAGCCATGCCAGCCAGTATGCAACGTTTCGCATACCGGTGTCTCGAAGGCGGTACCTCGGGAGTCGCGGACAAGTTTCACGCCGCCGAGCAAGTCGAGCTCGGGCGGCGTAGGCGCATGTCGCGGCGCCAACCAGCTGCGCCGCTCCACGGTGGAGGCCGACGGTGAATCGGCTCGGGGACACAGTGGTCGCTTCGGCGAGCTGAGGGTAGTTGTGGCCGCGGCCCCCTGTCGGGGCCGCGGCGGATTTGTGTCAGTAGACGTACACCACGGCGTTCTCACCGCCGGTGCAGGTAACGAGTTTGCCCTCCGGGGCGCACGTCATCGTGTAGGTGCGGCCGGTCACCGGGCTGGTCGCCACCACTGGGCGCGCGCCCGAGCCGCCGCCTGCGTAGGCCTCCCGGACCGCCTCGGCGAAACCACAGCTGGTGACCTCGCTGCCGACGGCGACCTTGCTGTAAGTGCCGGTGGCGGAACCGGATTCACAGGGTTGCGCGCCTACCGGCAGGGTGACCGGTCCCGCCGAGGTGGTGGGAGCGGCGGTGGTCGCGCGCGGGGTGGTGCCCGCGGGTTGGCTGGAGCTGCCCGGTGCTTGCGAAGTCGGTGCGGCCGCGGAGGTTTCGGCGGGTTCGGCGACCGACATCATCCGCCAGCCGATCGCGCCACCGACCGCGAGGACCACCACGGCGAGGACACCGACCAGGACCGGGAGCAGGACCGATCGTCGGCGGCCCGAATCCTGGTGCGCCCAGGCCGGATCGGGGCCGTACGCCGGATCGGGGCCATAGGCGGGATCGGGATCGTAACCGGGATCGTAGGCCGGATCACGGTAGGCGTGGTCACCGTAGGCACTGGGCGGTTCGTCGTAGTCGGAGTACGCGTTCTCCTGACCCGCGTACTGCCGGGTCGCCGCGGCCCGCGCCGGATCCTCGAACTCCGGGGCGGCTTGATGTGCGCCGAAAGGTGCGGCGCCACCACGGTATTGGTGCGTCGGCTGCGAGCGCTGCGGATCCGGTTCGTCGGCGAGGCTCCCACCGTAATGCTGGGTCGGCGCCGACCGTCGCACCTCGGCGGGGTCGTATTGCTCAGTCGCCGGACTGAACTGCCCGTGCGGGCCACCGAACCGGTCCTCGGACGCCTCGTCGAATCGGTCAGCGGGACCACCGAATCGGTCTCGTGGATCGTCGAGATCGCCACCGAACTTCTGCGTCGGCGGCGCGAAACCCGCAGGCGGATTCGACGCGGATGGATGGTATTGCTCGGTCGGCGGGCCGAACGATGCCGGATCGGCCTGGTCATCGGCGAACCGGCCGGGACGGCCATCGAATCCGGTATCCGGCGCACCGCCGAAAGACCCTCCGGGACTGGCGAACAGGTCCTCCGGGTCGTTCTGGTCACCACCGAACCGCTGCGTCGGAGGCGCGGGCAGGTTCGAGCCGGGTGCGCCGAATTCCGGTGCGGGAGCGGGGAAGCGGGGGTTGGGGTTCGACGCCGGGGCGTGGTATTGCTCCGTCGGCGGGGTGTACGCGGCCGGGATCGGGTGTTCGCCGGAGTAGCGCTGGGTAGGGGCTGCCCGGTGCGGCTCCTGGCCGTATTGCTGAGGTGGGAGGCGGTGCGGGCCGGTCGGCGCCGGGTAGTGGGTAGCCGAGGCGGGGCGCGGTGGCTGCAGGAGCGGAGCCGATGTTTCGCCCGGCTGCGCACCGTCGTAGAGGTGCGCGTCAGGGAAGGGGCGCATCCGCGGGAGGCCCTGGTCAGGGGTGTAGGCCGGTGGCGGCTCTGGGGCTTCCGGCTCCTCGGCCGAGGGGAGAGGGGTGAAGTGGGTGTCGGCGGCCCGGATTTCGGCGGGGCCGGTCGGCTGGATCACCGCGGGGATCGAGATCTCGCCGGTGCCCTCCACGGGAATGCGGCGGAAGCCGGTGGTGTCGTTGGCCCCGGCGCGTGCCTCGGGTGGGCGGATGATCAATGTCGGCTGGGCACCGGTCGCGGTCGACTGGCTGCGCGAGGTCTCGACGCCACCGGTGGCGGTCACCGCGCCGATCACGCGGAACTCCCCCGTCGGCGTCGGCACCTGCTCGACGATGTCGGGCTCGTCCGAGTCGGGTGCTCCCGTGCGGGCATCGGCTCCAGCGGCACCACCGGTCGGCGACCCGGCGGCACCACGTCCCGCACCGGCGGCGAACCCGGCTGCGGCGGCGAACCCGCGCCCTGGCCCAGGCGCGGAGCCCGGACCGCCGGTCGGCGAACCAGCGGGCCCCCGCAGCGTGGCACCGGACGAAGAACCTGCGGTCACATCATGACCACCGGGTTCGCGGCGGGCTCCGGTGTACGACGCGAGCGCACCCGGAGGTGGGGGCACGGGCGCGCCGCCATCGCGCATGGCCGAAGCCAGCGCTCGACGAGCGGCGACAGCCAACGCACCGGCCGACGCATACCGATCGGACGGGTCCTTGGCCATGCCGGTCCCGATGACATCGTCGAGTGCGCCGGGTATCCCGTGCAGTAACTCACTCGGACGGGGCGGCGCCTCGGACAGATGCGAGCGGACTAGCACACTCATGCTCGCGGCCGGGAAAGGCGAAGCGCCGGTGAGGCATTCGTGCAGCACGCAGGCCAGCGAGTAGACGTCGGCGCGGCTCGAGATCGGGCCGACATCGAAGCGTTCCGGCGCCATGTAGATATAGGAGCCGACCGCCATCCCGGCCTGGGTGACCGCACTGTCACCCTCGGTGTGCGCGATGCCGAAGTCGGCGAGGTAGGCGAAATCGGCGGGCGTGACCAGGATGTTGGCGGGCTTCACATCGCGATGCACCAGGCCACCCGCGTGGGCGGCATCCAGCGCCGCGGCGATCTGTTCGACGACAGCGACCGCGCGTTCCGGGCTCATCGGCCCGCCCCCGCGCAGCACCGTCCGCAGATCGGTGCCGGGCACCAAGCGCATATCGATGAAGAGGACCCCGTCGATCACGCCCCAGTCGTGGATCGGGATGACGTGCGGTTCGGCCAGCTTGGCCGCGGCTTGGGATTCCCGGCGGAACCGGACCTGGTATGCCGGGTCCTGTGCCAGCTCCTGCGCCAGCAACTTCAGGGCGACCACTCGATCTTTGCCGGTGTCGTAGGCCTCGTAGACCTCGCCCATCCCGCCTTTGCCCAGCATCGACCGCAACTCGTACGGACCGAATCTGGTCCCCGCCCGTGACCCAGGTGCGTGCACCGGCGTCCGCCTCCCACTTCTGGCAGGTCCGCCGGACCTGCTTCTCAGTAGGAAGATTCTCCCGGTGTCACTACGCCGTGGTCAAACGCGAACACGATCGCGGCGGCTCGGTCGCGCAGGTCCAACTTGCCGAATATGTGTCCTACGTGGCTTTTCACCGTCACTTCCGAGATACCGAGTTCAGCGGCGATCTCGCTGTTGACCCGGCCCGAGCCGATCAATTCGAGCACTTCGTACTCGCGGGCGGTGAGTTCGCCGAGTCGGCGATCGGTGCGAGTACCGACCGGTTTCACTGTTCGGTAGGCCGTGAGCACTCGTCCCGTCACCGAGGGGTCGAGCCAGGCGCCACCGCTCGCCACGGTGCGGACCGCGCGGATCAGATCCTCGGCGGGCGAGTCCTTGAGCAAGAACCCCGCGGCGCCCGCGCGCAACGCACCGGAGAGCAACTGATCGTCGTCGAAGGTGGTGAGCACGAGGACCGGCGGAGCGTCGGGGCGGGCCCGCAGCAACCTGGTCGCATCTATGCCGCCGACCCGCTTCATGCGCAGATCCATCAGCACCACATCGGGTCGTTGGGTGGCGATCGCGGCGGCGACCTCGTCGCCGTCGGCGCACTCGTTGATGGTGAAGCCGTCGCGGCGGCGCAGGATGCGGCGCAGTCCCCCGCGCACGAGTTCCTGATCGTCGACCACGAGCACTGTCACCAACTGCTCGATCGGCGAAGCGGTCGTCACGTGTCCTCCTGGAGTTTGTTCCACAACTTGCCGGGCAGCATGGCCGAGATGGTGGCGCACGAGCCCGTTCTCATCGGGAAGCCGACCCGCACGGTCCAGCCGTCGTCGCCATTGCCCGCGGTGATCTTCCCACCCAGCAGTTCGGTGCGTTTGCGCATGCCGCGCAGTCCCATCCCGGTGTCGCGGCGTGGCACGGGCCCGAGCGGCAGCGGATTGGACACGATCATCGTCGCGGCCTCGGCGGTGACGTCGAGGCGGACCGTGGCGGCGGTGCCCGGCGCGTGTTTGGTGACGTTGGCCAGTGATTCCTGGCCGATCCGATAGAGCGCGTGGCCGATGGCGCCGGTGACGGTGGCCAGCTCGCCGGTGCGTGCGTAGTCGACGGTGAGCCCCGCGCGGCGGAAGTCGCCGACGAGCTCGTCGATATCGGCGGCGCCCGGCTCGGGGGCCAGCTGGGCCGGGCCCGCGTCGAGCATGCCGACGGTGCGCCGGATGTCGGCCATCGCCTGCCGGCCGAGGCGTTCGGCCTCGACGAGCGCTTCCACCGCCTCGGTGGGGTCGTCGTCGGTCTGCAGTGCGCGCCGGGCGGCGGTCAGGTGCAGCAGGGTGATCGAGAGTGAATGGGCGATCACATCGTGGACTTCGCGGGCGATCCGGCGCCGCTCCTCGTCGGCGGCCTGACCGGAGCGGATCGTCTGATTCTCGCGTTCTTGATACAGGAACCGCCGCTGGTACTGCAGCAACACCCCGACGAACATGCCGAGCAGGACACCGATGACGTACATCGGTAGCCCTTCCAGCGGCTGCTCACCCCACTTCAGGTGCCCGGCGATGTCGAACGCGATCAGTTCGAGGATGGCGACCAGGGTGAATCCGATCGACCACCCGCGGGACGCGACCGCGGCGACCTCGCCGGCGACGATCACCAACACGAACGGCGCGAAGTCGGCGGTGACCGGCTGTAAGAGGAACAAGCCGCACGACAGCAGGGCTGACGCCTTCAACAGCATCGGGTGCGGGTTCACGTGAAAGAACGCGAACAGGGGTATCGGCAGGAACGCGGTGGCCATGGCCAGCAGCGGCAGCGGGCTCGGGAAGTAGGAATGTCGCTGGATCACCGCCGCACCGGTGACCACCAGCAGTGCCAGGTCGGCGGCGAGGATCACCGCGGGTGGATAGTCGTAGGGCAACGATTCGATGCGTTCGCGGACCGTGGTGAGCAGACGTGACACCCCGGCCTTGGCCGCGAACCGCTGCCGCAGGCTCGGCCGGCCCGGCGCCTTCGCGGGGATGGCGTGGCTCACATCCATGATGTAAGGCTAGTCGCCACCTACCGGGCGAGCATCGTCCCGCGAACGGTACCGATCTCCTACCGCGGTAGGAGAAGAAGTCGGGTCCCCGGCACGACGATTCGGCATTTCACCGCCCGTAGCGTGTGGTTCACCCGCTCACGGAAGGTGAAGCCCATGACCTGGACCGATCTGCACCACCGCACCGAGATTGTGCACACCGTGCTCGCAAGGGCCGCGATCGACCCGAACGACCCCGCACTGTTCGCCGGCATCGCTGAACTCGACCGGCTCTTCGGCGGCGTCGACGGCCTGCTGCAGGCACTGGCCAATCGCTGGGACAATCATCTCCACGTCAAACTCGAACTCGCCGAGATCGACGGCTGCACCCCGATGGAGGCCTATCTCGAGCTGGCCGCCGAACAACCGGCCCTGCGTGCACTTCTCGACGCACGCCCGGCGATCGGGCAGACTACCCGCGACCGCGCACTCGCACGCTGAAACTCGAAACTCATTGGGGGACAAGATATGCCCGACATCGAATCGCAGGAGCAGCCGATGCTGGAGTTGACCCGGGTGGTCAAGCAGTATCGCGTCGGCGATCAGGAAGTGCGCGCGCTCGACGAGGTGAGCATGCGCATCGAGGCAGGCCAGTTCACCTCGATCATCGGCCCGTCGGGTTCCGGCAAGAGCACCCTGCTGCACCTGCTCGGCGCGCTCGACCGCCCCGACGAGGGTTCGATCCGCTTCCGCGGCGCCGAGATCGGCGATCTCGATGAAGACAAGCAGGCTGCGTTCCGCCTCGAACAGGTCGGCTTCGTCTTCCAGTTCTTCAACCTGCTGCCGACCCTGTCGGCGTGGGAGAACGTGGCCGTCCCGAAATTGTTGGACGGCACCGGATTACGCAAGGCGAAGCCGCGCGCACTGGAGTTGCTCGACCTCGTCGGCCTCGGCGATCGGGCGCAGCATCGGCCCGCGGAACTGTCCGGTGGGCAGATGCAGCGCGTGGCGGTGGCGCGGGCTCTGATCATGGATCCGCCGCTGATTCTGGCCGACGAGCCGACCGGCAACCTCGATTCCAAGACCGGCGCCGCGATCCTGACCCTGCTCGGTGACATTACCGCGCAAGGTAATTCGGTCGTGATGGTGACGCATGACATGAGTTCGATCGACTATTGCGACCGGGTGATCACGTTGCGCGACGGCCGGATCGGCGCCGATGAGCTAGCCACCGCGCGGGTCGACGCATGATCGCCGCGGCATGGGATCGATTGCGGCTGTTCAACTTCGGTGAACTGCTCCGCCATCCCGGCCGTACCCTCTTGTCGGGGGCGGTGATGGGGGTATCGGCGGCGTTGATCGTGGCGGTGCTGAGTATTTCCGGCTCGGTCACCGGGTCGGTCGACAAGCTCACCAAGGGTCTGGCAGGCACGGCCGAACTCGAGATCACCGGGATCACCGATGCGGGATTCGAACAGTCACTGCTACCCCGGATCACCGCGACGCCCGGGGTGGCGACGGCGGTGCCGATGCTGCGCGGGACGCTGGGCGCGGGCCCTGATCGGGCGCTGCTGATCGGGGCCGATCAGACGATCGGCGCGCTCGGCAGCGATCTGGCGGGGCCGATGTCGCAGTACACCACCAAGCTGCTCGGTACCGAGCGCGGCGTGCTGGTCGGCGCGGCCATGGGCCTGCGCGAGGGTGACCCGGTGCGGATCGGGGCAGGCACGGCCAAGGTCGCCGCCGTCCTCGACTCCGAGGCGACCAATCGGCTCAACAGCGGCCACGTGGTGGCCGGTCCGCTGCCGCTGATCCAATTGCTCACCGACCGGGTCGGCAAGCTCGATTCGGTGCAGATCGTGGTGGAACCCGGCACCGATGTGGCCGCGCTGCGCACCGCGCTCACCGAAGCGGTGGACGGGCGGGCCGTGGTGGCCGAGCCGAGTCTGCGCACCGCGCAGGCCGGTGGCGCGATTCAGATCATGCGGTATTCCACGCTGATGTCGTCGGCGGCGGCGCTGATCGTGTCGGCCTTCCTGATCTACAACGCGATGAGTATGGCGGTGGCGCAACGCAGGCCGACGCTGTCGCTGTTGCGGGCCATCGGCGGCAAGCGCGCGCCGATGGTGCGCGATCTGCTCGTCGAGGCGGCGATGCTCGGGCTGATCGGTGGGGCGATCGGCGCGGGGATCGGTGCGCTGATGGGGCGGTTCGCGATCGGCAGGCTGCCCGCCGCGATCGTGCAGTCGGTCGAGGCGCGGACCGAGTTCCAGGTGCCGAACTACGCGGTGCCCGTAGCGATTTCCGCGTGCGTGGTGGCGACGGTGCTGGCGGCGTCGATCGCCGCGCGACAGGTGTACAAGGTCGCCCCGGTCGAGGCGTTGGCGCCCGTGGAGGCCGGCGATGCCGCGTCGGCCAGTTCGGTTCTGCGGTGGGTCGCACTGGCCGCGGGCCTGTTCCTCGGTGCGGCGGCGGTGGTCATCGCCTTCCTCGACCTCGGCCGTCTGTCGCTCGCCGCGATCACGCTGTCTTTCACCGCGACGGTGTTCCTGTGTTTCGCCGCCACCGGACCGATCGTGCGCGGGTCCGCGGCGATCGCCCGCTGGTTCGGTGCGCCGGGCGCACTCGGGGCGACGACGCTGGAACGCGCGCCACGCCGTGTGTGGGCTACCGCGATGACGGTGATGATCGGGGTCGCGGCGGTGGTCGCCCTCGGTGGAGCGGCGGGCAACATGGTGAAGTCGGCGACCGATTCGTTCCAAAGTCTCGGCGACACCGACCTCTACGTGAGTCCGAGCCCCGTCGAACAGTTCCCGACCGGCCCCGTGCTGCCCCCCGGTTTGGCCGACCGGGTCGCGGCCGTGCCCGGTGTCGAACAGGTGAACCCAGCCCAAATGGCCTTCGCGACCATCGGCAGCGGTCGGGTGATGTTGCAGGGGTATCCGCCGAGCACCTCCGACACCCGCCTCGGCGCGGTTGACCCGGCGGTGATCGATCGGATGGAGCGGCGCGAAGGCGTTGTCATCACCCGCGACGTCGCCCGTTCGCTCTCGCTCGCCGTCGGCGACGAGATCACCATGCCCACCCCTTCCGGTAAGCGGAAAACGGCAGTACTGCAGGTGATTCCGTACTTCACCGCGGTATCCGGGGTGGTGATGATGAACCTCGACCAGATGCGGGAGTGGTATCAGCGGCCCGGTGAGACGATCCTGTCGATCCAGTACGTGCCGGGCGCCGATCCCGACGCGGTGCGGGCCGCGGTGCGCGCTGTGGTCCCCCAGGAGATCCATGTCGACAGCGGCGACGACATGGTCGACGCGATCTCCTCGAGCGTCCAGCAGGGTGCGGCGATGAGCAACATGATCCTGTGGATCGTCGTGCTGGTGGCGACGGTGGCATTGCTGAACACCCTGATGCTGTCGGTCCTGGAGCGACGCAGGGAGCTGGGGGTGCTGCGCGCCATGGGCACCAACCGCAAGTTCCTCCTGCGCTCGGTGCTGGCCGAGGCCGCGGGTATCGGATTCATCGGCGCGGCAATCGGTCTCGTCGTCGGCATCGCGGTGCAATACCTGGCCACCGTGGGGATCGGCCATGCGATGACCATCGACATCGTCTACCGTCCGAGCCCGGTGATCGCGGTCTACAGTGCGGTCGCACTGGGCCTGGCACTGCTGGGATCGATCCCGCCTGCCCTGCGCGCGGCGAGGATGCCGATCGTGGCGGCGCTGGCCGTGGACTGACGTTGGTCGCTGCGGCATCAGGTGTCCCTGCCTGGCGCCGCAGCGACGACAGGTCGACCGTCGCGGCGGCGGCCGTGAACCCCGAGCCCGCGCCACACCGGCGGGCATCTCGTCCGACGCGGCGAGCGACTGAGCCGGCGACCCTGAAACAGTCGCAGGCGGGTCGGCGTGGTGGCGCTCTGTGCGGTAGGAGGCTGATCCCGCACGGTCAGCGGTTATCGATCAGAGGGGGACTTCTTCCCACCACGCGATGACCTCGTCCTGCGCGGAGGGGCGTGGGGCCCCGCCGGCGCCGCTGCTGCCCCGGCGGCTCACCACGACAAGATAATTCGCGCGATCCGAGTCATCGGGGAAGCTCAGCACCTGATGCGCGGTCTGCGTGCGAGTGCTCGCCGGATCCTGAACCACCCACCGCTGCAACGAGAACGGCACTCCGTCCTTGTCCCCCGCATAGCGAACCGTCGCGGGCAGCGCCTCCGACACCGACCGCGCCTGGCCCGCGTTCGCGTACTCCAGCACCAGGTAGCTCACCGCACCCGCCTGATTGTCGGCCCGCTCGCACTGCCATCCGGCAGAGATCGGAGTCCACTGCAGCGCAGGCTCTTTCCACGCCAACTCGCTGACATCGCGCACCCCCACACACCGCGTCCCCCGATACCCCACCCCATCACTCATCTCCCCCTGCGGAACCAACGTCGGAAACACCCGCCGACCACTCGAGAACGAATCCTCCGCCTCCGCAACCGAACTCGACGGCTTCTTCGCGCCGCCCTCCGCGTCGAGATCGCCGTCGTCATCCCCCGGCAAGACCAAAACAACCAACGCGACAACCAACGCCACCAACACCAGAACCAGCGCCACCAACAGCACCCACCCGAACCGCTGTATCCCCGAAACCCGCCGAGGCACCGCCCAATACCCCCGCGAAGGACCCTCCCAAGGTCCCCCCTGCCCTGGCTGCGCCGCACCGGGCTGCCGACCCGCACTACCCGGCTGACCTACGCCACCCTGCCCCACACCGCCCGGAGGCATCGCCTGGCCCGCCCCATCCTGCTGCGAGACGCCCTGTGGTGGTAGCTGTCCCGCTCGGTCTGCGTTCGGTGGTCCAGGGATCGACGTCACCTTGGTCAGGGCCGCCGAATTCGCCGCATCCAGTTCGCCCGCATCGGGCGTCGACATGACATCTGTTGCCGCAGTGGCGGATACCTCGTCCAGATCCTCGCCGTCAGCAGCCGAACTCCCGCTGACGGAGCGCGCGGATCCCGGGCCGCGGTCGCCGCCGATCGCCTCACCCCCGCGGGATCGCTCCAGCGGGGACGCCACAGGCTTGTCGAGAGATATCGAGCTGGACGGTGTTCCTGCCCCACCGCGGGGTGGCGCGGGTGCGGGCTCGGCAGTCGGCTCCTGATCCGCAGGCGACCCAGACCTACTGAGCGGTCCAGCGCTCGAGTCAGCCGACGAAACCCCACCTGGAACAGGCGGTTGCACGCCAGACGGCCGCGCACCGGGAGGTTCCGCGTCCGACCACTGCCCGCCAGACGGGGGCGCCACGAACTGCCTTCCCGGTGCAGGCATCGCGGGCGGTACCGCATTCGGCGGTGCGGCAACGGGACCAGCGGCCGCGTGCGGAGCCGCGGACTGCGCAACCGGTCGCTGGACCGCCGCCGGCGGGACCGCTGCGGGCGGGCGGGACGGCGGCTGCCAATTGGGTTGTGGCCCAGGCTGCATGGGTGGGCCTTGGTAAACGGGAGGCGCCATCCCCGGCTGAGGGAAGGGTGTGGCCGGTCCGGGCTGCGGGGCAGGCGGGTAGTAGCCCGGCGCCGAGTTCGCGGGTGGACGCGGCAGGACAGGTGGCGTCTTCGAGGTCAGTGCCTGACGTGCCGCCTTGGCGAACGCGACACACGAATCGAACCGCGCCGCAGGATGTTTCGCCATCGCGGCGGCGAGCACAGCGTCCATGATCGGCGGTAGACCCGCGCGCCGCAGCGCCAAGGGTGGCGGCGGGGCGTAGAGGGTTCCGCGGATGATCTCGTTCGGGTCGGCGGAGTCGAAGGGCGCCAACCCGGTGAACAACCAGTACAGCGAACACGCCAGCGAGTACTGGTCGGAGCGGTGGTCGAGGTCGGCGCCGGTCATCTGTTCCGGCGACGCGTAAGCCAGTGTCGCGGTGAACATTCCCTGCTGGGTGAGGTGGGTGGAGTCGGCGCGCAGGCGGGCGATGCCGAAGTCGGTGAGGAAGACCCGTTCGCCCTGGCCACCGGTGGAGCGGGCCAGCAAGATGTTGGCGGGCTTCACATCTCGGTGCAGCACTCCCCTGCCGTGCGCGTAGTCCAGTGCGTCGGCGACGCCCTCGATGATCTGCACGGCCCGCTCGGGCGGCAACGCCATCGGGTCGACGGTCGCGGCGTCGACCCCGTCGACGTACTGCATGCTGATCCAGAGTTGTTCGCCCTCGGTCCCCCGGTCGTAGACGGTGACGATGCCGGGATGGTCGAGCCCGGCGGCCAGATCGGCCTCCCGTTCGAACCGTGCGCGAACTCGCTCGTCGGCGAACAGGTCCCGGTTGAGCAGCTTGAGCGCGGTCAGCCGATCCAGGCGCGGATGCCTGGCCAGGTACACCGTGCCCATGCCGCCCTGGCCCAACATCGCCTCGATGGTGAACCCGGCGAACACCTCACCGATGTCGTGCACTGTGACCCCCTTCCAACCGTGTGACCACGCTCATTCGAATTCTCGCCGAAAATCGGTGAAACTTGCTAACGGTCGTCCGGTAGCGTCCGGACGCGTTTGACGAGAAGTTTGCACCGCCGAAGCACACGCGCACTGGGTGGTGGGGAGGATTCGGTGGTGAAGTCGACCGGAAAGGCGGCTGCCTGTCGCAGGCTGCTGCTCGGTGGGGTGCTGGCAACCGCCGTGCTGTCCACCTCGTGTACCACGCCCGGCACCCCGACGGCGGTGAGCGCGCCCACCGTCACCGTCAACAGTGAAGACGCCTGGCATCCGGGATTGTCCATCGTGGCGCCCGATTCGCTGGCGGCGGAGTTCACCCTGCTGCAATCGACGCTGCCCGGACAGGTCGGCATGGCCTTGATGCCGGTCGGCGGCGGCCGGATGACGATCTACGGCGACTGGTCCACCGGGATCGCCTGGTCCACGATCAAGATCCCGCTCGCGGTCGCCGCGTTGCGCCACGATCAGGACCAGTCGATCTTCGAGATGGTGCAGGCCGCGATCACGGTGTCGGACAACGACGCCGCCGAAGGCCTGTGGGAATCCCTCGGTGACGCACCGGAAGCCGCCGACGCCGTGCAGCAGATCCTCGACGAGGCGGGCGACGCGGGCACCGGAAAGGCCGGCACCCATACCGAACTCGACGTCACCGCCTTCGGTGGCACTGAATGGTCGCTGGCCAACCAGGTGCGGTTCGCGTCGCGGCTGCCGTGCCTGCCGCAGGCCGAGGTCGTCACCGCGCTGATGGGCGAGATCACCGAGGAACAGGGCTGGGGTCTGGGCCTGCTCGACGACACCGAGTTCAAAGGCGGCTGGGGTCCCGACGACGTCACCGGGATCTACACCGTGCGCCAGTTCGGACTGGTGCCCATCGGCAGCGGTCAGCTCGCGGTAGCTCTCGCGGCGCAGGCTGATTCGGGTTCGTTCGACGACACCACCGTGCTGCTCGATCGGATGGCGCTGCTGCTGGCCCGGCACTTGCCGAACCTGCGCGGCGGTGTCTGCCCGCGCTGAGCGCACCGGCTCAGCCGGGAACGACCAGGCCGGATTCATACGCCAGGACCACCGCCTGGGCGCGGTCGCGCAGCCCGAGCTTCGAGAACACCTTGGAGACATGGGTTTTCACGGTCTGCTCGGCCACGAACAGCGCCGCGGCGATCTCGGTGTTCGACAACCCCTTGGCTACCAGTTCGAGCACCTCGCGTTCGCGTGGGGTCAGCGTGCCGAGCGCCGACGCCGGTGCGGTGCGCACCGTATTGCGCCTGCGGGTGACGTCGGCGATGAGCCTGCGGGTGATGGTGGGCGCGAGCAGCGCCTGACCGTCGGCGACCACCCGCACCGCGCGCACCAATTCCTCGGCGGGCGCGTCCTTGAGCAGGAACCCGCTCGCACCGATGCTCAGCGCCTCGTAGACGTAGTCGTCGATGTCGAAGGTGGTGAGCATGAGCACCCGCACCGGCGGATCGAAATTCGCGGTGAGGATCGCACGGGCGGCGTCGAGGCCGTTCATCTCCGGCATCCGCACATCCATCAGCACCACATCGGGACGCAGCCGCTTGGCCTCGGCCACCGCCACCTTGCCGTCGGGTGCGTCGCCGACGACGCTGATATCGGTCTGCGCGCCCAACAGGGCACCGAAACCCTGGCGCACCATCGCCTGGTCGTCGGCGATCAAAACGGTAATAGCCACCCAACCACCCTAGTGGGTGGGCAGTTTCACCGAGACCTCGAATCCGCCGGTGAGTGTGGCCCCCGCGTGGAGTTCACCGCCGACCGCGACAACGCGGGTGCGCATGCCGTCGATGCCGTGACCACCGCCCGCACCGGGTTGCGGCACCGTGGCGGTCGCGGCGTTGTGCACGGTCACGCCCACCTCGCCGGGGATCACCGCCACCGCGACCTGCACCGCGGCACCCGGTGCGTGCCGAGCGCAGTTGGCCATCGATTCCTGCACCACCCGATAGACGACCAGGCCGGTCGTCTCCGGCACCGAATCCAGATCCCCGGTCACCGTCCAGTCGACCGGCAGACCCGCGCGCAGGGCCGACGCGCACAGCGCGGGCACGTCCGAGGCGCGCGGCTGCGGCGCGTGTTCGGGCAGCTGGCCGTCACTGCGCAACACCCCGAGCAGGCCCCGGATCTCGTTGAGCGCGGTGCGGGCGGTGGCGCCGATGGATTCGAATTCGGCACGCGAGGCCTGGTCGAGGTCGGTGATCCGATACGGCGCGGTCTGCGCCTGCACCACCACCATCGACATGTGGTGGGCGACCACATCATGCAGGTCACGGGCGATGCGCGCCTTCTCCTCCAGGATCGCCCGGCGCGCGCGCTCGAGTTCGGTCACCTCTTCCTGGTGCTCCAGCTTGCGCCGCGAGGCCAGCAGGATCCGCACGAGATAGCCGAACAGGGCCAGCGCGCCGAACCCCATCGCCCAGCCCCACAGCGGACCGGTCTCCGAGCCGGGCATGGTGGTGGCGAACAGCATCGAGGTGGCCGCCCACGCGACGACCACGATCGGCACCGAGGCCCGCAACGCCACCGCGAACAGCAGCACGAACAGCACGATGACGTGCACGACCTGGAAGGGCAGGTCATTGTCCGCGCCCGGCCGCATACCGATCGAGAACAACAGCGCGGCTCCCGCGGAGATCGCCCAGCCCATCGCCGGGTTGACCCGCACGAACAGAATCGGGAAGGCCGCCAGTGCCGACAGCAGCGGCGCGGTGACCGGTGACACCTCATGGGTCACGAACAACGTCGGCCACGCGATGCTGTACAAAATCAGCGCGACCAGCACCGTTGCGAAGTCGAACCAGGTGCGCGCGGGTACTCCTCGCGCGGCGGGGCGCAGTGGTGCGGTCATGACAGTGAGCCTACGAACCGTCCGGTCAGCGGACCTCATACCCACGAACCGAATACGACCCCCTACCCTGGTGTGACCCCGGCGCCGGGTCTGCCACCCGCGCGCCCCGAAAAACAAGTCCGCAGCGGGATGCCTGCCGCGCGACCCGCTCCTTACCGTCGGAGGCCATGAACACCCCGCTTCGCCCGGTACCCGCCGCTGTTGTGGCCCGTACCGCAGACACCGCAGCCTCCGAGCCGACCCCCGCCGCCGCTGGACAGCACCGCCGCCGTAGCGGCGTCGCCCTGTGCACGGCCGGACTGGCCATGGCCGCGGCCGTGGTCATGTCGGCACCGGGCGCCATGGGCGGCACCACCCCGGACAGCACCGAGAACGTGGTGGCCGCCGCCGCGGTGCGGGCCCTCAGCGACGACAGCCCCGACGCGACTTCGCTGATCCCGCGCGACTTCGGCTACAAGTTCGGCTACGACCCCGCGCCGCAAGACGGCCTGCTGGTGAACCCCAACGGCGACTGCTCCTCGCCGGTGACGCTGCCCGCCGAGTTCGAGCCCGCCTGCAAGGCCCACGACCTGGGCTACGACGTGCTGCGCTACGCCGAGCGGATCGACGAACCGCTGGGCGGGTGGGCGCGCCGCTCGGTGGACGCGGCGCTGAACCGGCGCATCCACGCGGCCTGCGAGCTGCGCGACGACGAGTTCTCCCGCGCCCGCTGCGCCGTGATGGCCGATATCGCGTTCACCGCCGTGGACGTGAACTCGCGACGCCAGGAATACGGCGCACCGGTGGTCGAGAACGTCTTCGCCCAGACTGACCCGGCCGACCGCCCCAACCTCTGGCCCCTCGCACGCACGATTCTCGGGTTGTTCGCGGTGACGGCGGCCTCGGCCGTGATCATCGACGCGCTGCGCAAGGTACGTCGCCGGTTGGCATGATCGGGTTGCCCAAAACTAGAACATGTCCTAGTTTTCACCCATGGCCCTAGTCATCGACGAAACGATCGAGATCGACGCATCCGCCGCGAAGGTGTGGGAGGTGCTCACCGATTTCGAACGCTACGGCGAGTGGAACACCTTCTGCTACGAGGCGTCGAGCACACTGGAACCCGGTTCGGCCATCGATATGCGGGTCAAACTCGGCAGCAACCGCAGGCCGCAGCGGGAATGGATCCGCACCCATACCCCCGGCGTCGAGTTCAGCTACTCGATGAAGTCGGTACCCCTGGGCACCTTGCACAGCCTGCGCTCGCACACCGTCGTCCCCCTCGGTCCCGACCGGTGCCGCTACGAGTCACGGTTCACTCTCGCCGGCTGGTTGAGCCCGGTGGTGACGCTGGCACTCGGCAAGCATTTGCGCGCGGGCTTCACCGCGATGACGGCGGGCGTCGGCAGCCGCGCGACCGCGTAGGCACCTGACCGCCCGCTGTGCGGCCGGGATCGAGCCGAGGAGATAACCAAAAGCGGGGCGCGCCAGATTCTTTCGAACCGGCGCACCCCGCTGATGGGATTTTCTCAGACGCCGCTCGGGCTCGGCAGCGCACCACGCGCCGCTTCGTAGGCCGCGCCAACCCGGTACAGGCGGTCGTCGGCCAACGCGGGCGCCATGATCTGCAGACCCACCGGCAGGTTGTCGTCGGCCGACAGACCCGACGGCACCGACATGCCGGGGTGGCCCGCCAGGTTGGTCGGCAGGGTGCACAGGTCCGACAGGTACATAGCTAGGGGGTCGTCGACCTTCTCGCCCAGCTTCCACGGAGTGAACGGGCTGGTCGGCGAGACCAGCACGTCGACCTTTTCGTAGGCGGCGTCGAAGTCGCGCGCGATCATCGTGCGGACCTTGAGGGCCTGGCCGTAGTAGGCGTCGTAGTAGCCCGCCGACAGCGCGTAGGTGCCGATCATGATGCGGCGCTTGACCTCCGGCCCGAAACCGGCCTCACGGGTCAGCGACATCACCTGGTCGGCGCTGTGGCTGCCGTCGTCACCGACGCGCAGGCCGTAGCGCATGGCGTCGAAGCGCGCCAGGTTCGACGATACCTCCGACGGCATCACCAGGTAGTACGAGGACAGCGCGTACTCGAAGCTCGGGCACGACACCTCGATCACCTCGGCGCCCAGTTCCTTCAGCACCGCGACCGCGGCGTCGAAGGAGGCCAGCACGCCGGATTGGTAACTGTCGGAATGCAATTCGCGCACCACGCCGACGCGCACGCCGGTCAGGTCACCGTTGGCACCTTGCTTTGCGGCCGCGACGACGGGCGCCACCGGCACATCGCGCGAGGTGGAGTCGCGCGGGTCGTGCCCGGCGATCACCTCGTGCAGCAGGGCGGTGTCGAGCACGGTGCGACCACACGGACCACCCTGATCCAGCGATGACGCGCACGCGATCAGGCCGTAGCGGGAAACGGTGCCGTAGGTGGGCTTCACGCCGACCGTCGCGGTGACCGCGGCGGGTTGACGAATAGAGCCACCGGTATCGGTGCCGATGGCAAGAGGTGCCTGGAACGAGGCAAGCGCCGCCGCCGAACCGCCACCGGAACCACCGGGGATGCGGGTGGTGTCCCACGGGTTGCGGGTCGGGCCGTAGGCGGAGTTCTCGGTGGAGGAGCCCATCGCGAACTCGTCCATGTTGGTCTTGCCGAGAATCGGGATGCCCGCGGCGCGCAGCCGCGAGGTGACCGTCGCGTCGTACGGCGACATCCAGCCCTCGAGAATCTTCGAGGCGCAGGTGGTCGGCATGTCGGTGGTGGTGAAAACGTCCTTGAGCGCCAACGGAACTCCCGCCAGCGACGACGCGGGGGTCTCGCCCGCGGCGAGTGCGGCGTCGACCACGGCGGCCGCGGCGAGGGCTTCGTCACCCGCGATGTGCAGGAAGGCGTTGAGCTCTCCGTCGACCTTGCCGATGCGATCCAGATGCGCCTGGGTGACCTCGGTGGAGGACACCTCCCCACCGTGGATCTTGCTCGCCAGCTCGGCAGCCGACAGCTGCGTCAACTCGGTCATTCGCCCTCTCCCAGGATCTGCGGAACCAGGAAACGCTGTTCTTCCACGGCGGGCGCCTGGTCCAGCGCCTGCTCGGGAGTGAGGCCGGGCGTGACCACATCGGGCCTGGTCACATTGGTCGTCGGGTTCGGCGACGCGGTGGCGGGGACGTCGGCGGCGACCTCGGTGATGGTCTGCACGTGGCTGAGGATCGAATCCAGCTGACCGGCGAACTGGTCGAGTTCGGCGTCGGTCAACGCCAGCCGGGACAGCCGGGCGAGGTGAGCGACCTCGTCGCGGGAGATTGCGGGCACCGCGGGACCCCTTTCGGCTTCGGTGGGCAGTATCGGTACAGCCTAATTGGCGACCCCGACGGGTTTTTACGCGCCCGCCCCGCACGTCGGACGCACCCGCCTGGCACGAAAGTTCGCGCATGTCGCGCCGATGGGGTCATACTTCGGGTCGAGAACCCGCGTTCAGGGGTGTAAGTATTGCTTCACCGGGTATTCGTCTCGAACAACCCCGGCCGGCATGGAAAGGAACGCACGTGTCATACCTGCTCCGCGTGCAACTTCCGGATCGACCGGGAAGCCTCGGCTCCCTCGCACTCGCCCTCGGCGGGGTCGGCGCGGACATTCTCTCGCTCGATGTCGTGGAACGTGGCGCCGGCTTCGCGATCGACGATCTCGTCGTCGAAGTCCCCACCGGCGCACTGCCCGACACCCTCATCACCGCCGCGGAATCGGTGCGCGATGTGCACGTCGACTCCATTCGCCCGTACTCCGGCGTGCTCGACACCCACCGCGAGCTCGAACTGATCGACCAGGTCGCCAGCGCCCGCGACGACCGCCTCCAGGTACTCGTCGACGGCTGCCCCCGCGTGCTGCGCGTCGGTTGGTCCACGATCATCGGCATCGGCCCCGCGGGCGCCTACCGCATCGTCGGCAGCCCGAGTGCCCCACAGACCCAAGCGGGTTCGGCTCCGTGGATGCCTATCGAGAAGCCGATGTGGCTCGACGCTGAGGCCGACTGGGTGCCGGAGATCTGGCGCGACATGGACACCAAACTCGCCGCCGCCCCGCTGGGCAACACCGGCAGGGCGCTGCTCCTCGGCCGCCCCGGTGGGCCCGACTTCCGCCCCTCGGAAGTGGCCCGGCTCGGCTATCTCGCCGGCATCGTGGCCACCGTGCTGAACTGACCGGGTCAGCGCAACGCGAGCCGCATGACGAACAGCTGCAGTCCGTCATGGGTGGCCCAATCGCGTTCGGGGACACCGACAAAGCCGAGCCGCTCATAGATCCGGTGCGCGTCGACCATCGAGAACATGGTGGTGAGCGCGACCGCCTCGAAGTCGCCTGATTTCGCCTCGTCGATGACGGCACGAACCAGTTCGGTGCCGACACCGAGTCCGCGTGCCTGCTTCGACACCGCGAGCATGCGGAACTCGAGTTCACCGGGCTGGGCGATCTCCGCGTAGCGCGTGCCGGGCCTCGCGACAGTGAGCGAGCCGACGACCAGGCCGTCGTGCACGGCGACAAGGACCTCGGCCTCGGCCGCCCGGTGGGCGACGTCAGCGAGTTCCCGAACGTAATCGTCGCCGTCGGGGACGTAGCCGTCGCCCACGTACACGTCGACGGTCAGCGCGGCGATCGCGTCGTATTCGTCGGGGTGAGCGGGGCGGATCAGAAGTCCGGTGGTCTGGCCGTCGGTACCGTGCATCCCGAAATGATCCCATCTGGACGCTTGTGAGCTCCGACTCACCCATGCCTGGCGAGGTCGGTGAGGTCGCTCAGGAGCCCAGGTAAGGGCGCAGGCCTGGGTGCTCGGCGTGCCAGTCGTCCGGGTTGTGGGGTGGGTAGGCGATGGCGAGGTGGTCGCCGGGGGCGGGCCAGTGCGCGGCATCCCAGGCGAAACGGCGATAGACGACCTTGCCGGTGACCGAGGGGCCGGTGACGGTGCCGGTGATCGTCACGTAGTGCTCACCGATCATCGCGGGCAGTGGGCTGACACCGGTCACAGAGAGCGACCCGTGCTCGAGGCCTGCCCTGCCCCGGCCCGTCCGTCCGGCGACAACGGCACCGATCGTCACCACCAGCATCGTCACCAGCGCTGCCGCCATCACCACTTCGAGCATGCGCCCATGCTAGGCCCGGCTACAGCGGCGTGAGCTCGCTGACCCCCAGCGAGCGGCGCACCTGCCACACGGCGGTGCGGGTGCGCTGGGAGCGTCCGTTGCCCCGATCGATCAGCGCGCGGTCGGCGGTGGTGTAGATCAGTTGCGCGCCATGGGAATTGGTCTCCGGGTTCTGGAACAGCTGGACGAGGCGGTCGGTCTCCTCGACCGGCAGGCCGCCGCCGAGATCGTCGACCGCGAGCACCTGGCCGGTGTCGAGGGCTTCCAACATGGCAGGCAGCACGCGCAGCAGCGAGCGGGTGGCGGTGGATTCGTCGGCCAGTTCGAACGGCACATCGATGCCCTCGTGCACCACGCTCAGCCCCGCGCCGCGACGGTCGACCATGCGCCGGTACAGCGCGTCACGCGCCGCGCGCAGCGTGCTCAGCTCCCGTTCCACCAGAATCTGCTCGGGGTGGTCGAGATGGCCTGCCAGCGCGCCGATTTCGGCGTCCAGATCACGCAGATAGTCCGCGTACATCGGATCGTGTTCGGCCACGAGCAGATCCTCGATCCCGAGGTCCGCCGTGCGCAGCAGCATCAACAGCCGTGCCGCGTTGTCGGGCGAACGGGAAATATGGCTGCCGAGGTCGTGCGCGAGCGCGTCGGTCTCGACATCGCCCTGCTGCACAGCCAGATTCGCCGCGAACCACCGATACGCGGGCACCAACGCCTCGGCGTACATCTGCCCCGCCAGACTCAACAGCAGAGCGTTCGGCCGCACCAACGGCACCAGCGCCGCCACCCCGTACCGGGCCGCCTCGAACATCGGCCCGATCTTGACCTCGTCACCACTGCGTTCGAACACGATCCGCTTGCGCGACCGGGGATGGGTGTACAACCACTCCGCGACCACATCGACGTTGTCGAGCCGGAACCCATAGGTATAAGGCACGCCTTCAGCGACGAACCCCGCGACGAATTCCGTTGGGCGATCGGCAAACCCGAGATGTGGTCGGCGCACCGGACCCGCGTACGGGTCCCATCCGCTCACGGAATTCAGTACCGCGTCCCGCATCTGCCCGAGCGCGTCGATGAAGCTCGTCTTCCCGGCGGCCGCCACCCCGTGCACCGCCGTCACCGGCACCGCCAACGGCCCACCGGCGCCCTTGGTCAGCCGCAACTGCTGCGCCTGGGCCAGCGATCCATGATTGGTCACCTGAAAACTGCGCAGCAAGGGCTGTCCCGCCTCTCCGTGAATCATGGCCAGACTAGAGGACCGCGGGACATACCGACGCGGCAGGCGGTTCGGTGTGTATCCGGTTGGCCCGTGCCCGGTGAGTTACCCATGTGCTCACGTGTTGATCATGGCCGGTCGCGTTCGGCCGCGACTTCACCGCTTGCCGCGCCACACGGTCGCCCCGTCCCGTAGTCTGACCGGAATTCACGGAGAGGCGGGACGGCATGGCGGTTCGGATGATGGTTCGTGGAGTTATCGTGGCGGCGGTGACGGCAGGTGCGCTCGTGCCCGCGGCACTGGTGAGTGCGCCGAGCGCGATGGCTGATCCGTGCCCGACGGGAACGGCGCGGGTGTTCCTGGGTAACTCGACCAACTCGTGTCAGGGTGCGGGGTCGGTCTCTTACACCGAGGCGCCGGTGTCGAAGGTGTGCTCGATGGCCAGCACCGATGTGACGGTCGAGATCCAGACCAACATCAAGAAGCGGCCGCTGCGCACTCAGGAACTCAGCAATGGGCAGTGCGCGTCGTTCGATATGAAGACCCAGATCGGCAACACGGTCACCGTCACCCCGAACTGACGCGACCAGCTAGGTGGGCGAATCCGGAGTTCGCAGATCCGGATGCGCACGTCGCGGGCTCATTCCGGCGCGATGACCTCGACCGTGGGGAAGTAGGTTCGGTACCTCGCCGCGTCGCGCGTGAGCAGCCGGTACCCGCTGATCGCGGCGTGGGCACCGATGTAGAAGTCGGGCAGCGGTGACCGCTTGTCGCCACCCCGCCGACGGTAGGCGAGGAAGGCTCTGGCAGCGAGGAAGGCCGCGTCCCAGGGCAGCGGCTCACGGTCGAAGGACTGGGGCGGCAATGCGGCCTCCACTGATTCCTTCGTCGCGTAGCCGATCGAAACCTCCGCGTAGATCAGCGGATTGATCACCACGCGGCCGACGTTGCGCGCGGCGGACAATTCGGATGCCGACCATTGTTCCCACGTGGGGTCGCCGTCCAGCACATCGATAAGCACGCAACTGTCGACCAAGGTAGCGTGCCGCAGCGCGGTGACCGATTCAGTCACGCAGCAGCGCCATGATCTCGTCGGTCGTCAGGCCTGCGACTTCGGGATTGTCGAATCGGTGCCGTCGCATCTGCCGAACGAGCCGCTCGCCGGGGCTATCCGCGCCGCCGCTCACCACGATGCGCAACGTGCCGCCGTCTTCGATCACATCGAGCTCATCACCTTCTTTCAGATTGAACCTCGACCGCAGCTCGGCAGGGATGGTCACCTGACCGTTCGCATTCATCCGCATGTCAGCCTCCATCTAATAGGTAATGACGTAATAGATGATAACTCCGCAGTTCACCTGATGGAACACCGCTATTCGAAGGTGATCGACTCCGGTTCTTCGGCGAAGGCGCGGGCTACGTCTGCGGTGAGGGCCAGCGCCTTGCGGGCCCAGGGCAGGGGCGCGCCTGCCAGGCCGCAGGAAGGCGTTACCAGGATCTGGGTGGCCAGGATCGCGCGGGGGAAGCCGAGGCGGTCGATGAGGCGGACGGCGGGTTCGGCGATGTCGCGCCACGTGGTCGACGCCGCGGGTGGGGTGGTGGGGGTCAGGCCGAGGGCGATTTTCTTGCCGGAGTCGATGATTTCGCCGAGGGCGTCGAGGTCGGCGGTGATGATCGTCGCGGCGTCGAAGGAGATCGCCGCCGCCGCTGTGCGGCCCAGGGTGGTGAGCGGGGGCCGAGAAGCGCAGGTGTGCAGTAGGACTGGCGAAGACTGCGCGTTGATGACGGTGTCGAGGATGTGCAGGGTGTCCGGCTCCGGCAGCGCACGGATGGTGTTCAGGATGCTCGGACCTTGCAGGGAGCCCTCGAGAACTGTGGTGAGCTGGGGTTCGTCGAGTTGGATGACCACCTCGGCGCCCAGCCGTTTGCGGATCTCGGCAGCGTGACGGATCAGCCCTTCGGCGAGGGATTCCGAAAGATCGCGTAGGGCACCGGAATCGGTGAGGATGCGATGCCCGCCGGGCAGTTCCACCTCGGCGGCAAGGGTGAGCGGACCGGCAGCCTGGATCTTCACCACCCGCCCGGTGCCTGCCGAACCCGCTGTCTCCCATGCCTCTTCGATGGCGTCGAGATCGGCGTGCATCAGGTCCCGCGCACGCCGCGAAACCCCGGTCGGGCGGGCGGCCAGGCGGTAACCACGAGTCGTGGAATCGAAACGCAGGTCGACCAGCAGCGCCGAGACACGGCCGATCATGTCGGCGCCGATGCCACGCTCGGGCAGTTCGACCAGGTGCGGGAGGGCGGGCAGTTCGCCGATGATCGTCGCGGCCGCCTCGCGCGGATCGGTGCCGGGCCACGAGCCGACGCCGGTCGCGATCCCACCGACGAGCAGGTCGACAGGCTCCGGCGCCTCCCGGGAATTCTCGCTTCGCCAGAGTGTCACGCGCTCAACACCTTTCGAGTCTCGTACGCCGGTCACCACCCGGTCGGTGAGGACACCACGCGCCACGGACCGCGCACGCCGACCGTACGACGCACGGACCCGCCTTCCGCTATCTTGCCCGCACGCTCAGGCAGAGGCGTCGGCGGCGTCCGCCGAGATCTCGGTGCGGTCGGTGCCGTTGATGGTGCCGCTGCCGATCACAGTGTCGCCACCGTCGGTATCGGGCAGGTACAGCACGATGGCCTGGCCCTTGGCGACGCCGGTGAGCGGCTCGCGCAGCCTGGCGACGAAGCCGTCACCCTCGGGCTCGACCACGGCAGGCGCGGTCCCACCGTGCGCGCGAACCTGCACGACACACTCGACCGACGAGGTCGGGCGAACACCGGAGGTCCAGATCGCGCGGTCGGCGGTGATGACGTCGACCTGCAGATCCTCGACCGAACCGACCTTGACGGTGCCCGAATCGGGGTCGATTCCGGTCACATAGCGGGGCTTGCCGTCGGCGGCGGTGTGGCTCAGGCCGAGACCCTTGCGCTGGCCGACGGTGAATCCGTGCACACCCTCGTGATTACCGAGCACCGTGCCGTCGGAATCGACCAGCGCACCGGGCCGGATGCCGATCTTGGCGCCGAGGAAGGCGCGGGTATCGCCGGAGGGGATGAAGCAGATGTCGTGGCTGTCGGGCTTGTTGGCCACGGCCAGCCCGCGCTCGGCCGCTTCCTCACGGATCCGCGGCTTCGGGGTGTCACCCACCGGGAACATCGCCCGCGCGAGCTGCTCGGCGGTGAGCACCGCGAGCACGTAGGACTGATCCTTGTCGGCGTCGACAGCGCGACGAAGAACACCCTCGTCGAGCCTGGCGTAGTGCCCGGTGACCACGGCATCGAAGCCGAGCGCCTGCGCGCGATCGGCCAGCGCGGAGAACTTGATCTTCTCGTTGCAGCGCAGGCACGGGTTCGGGGTCTCCCCCGCGGCGTAGGCGGCGACGAAGTCGTCGATCACGTCTTCCTTGAAGCGATCCGCGAAATCCCAGACGTAGAAAGGGATTCCGAGCACGTCGGCGGCGCGGCGCGCATCACCGGCGTCCTCCTTGGAGCAGCAACCACGCGACCCGGTCCGCAGCGTGCCCGGGTTCGCCGACAGCGCCAGATGCACCCCGACCACCTCGTGCCCCGCGTCCACGGCCCGCGCCGCGGCCACCGCGGAATCGACACCACCGCTCATCGCAGCGAGAACTCGCATCAGGCACCTCCTCTAGCGCCGGCCAGGCCTGCGGCCCTGGCTCGATCGAT
This sequence comes from Nocardia sp. NPDC059195, assembly GCF_042754695.1. Classification (NCBI taxonomy): domain Bacteria; kingdom Bacillati; phylum Actinomycetota; class Actinomycetes; order Mycobacteriales; family Nocardiaceae; genus Nocardia; species Nocardia sp. NPDC059195. The sequence continues at coordinate 56,042 of NZ_JBHZBG010000006.1, forward strand.
GACCTGCGGCAGCACGGTCAACAGTGTTTCGACATCGGCTCCGGTCGACGTGTGACCGAGCGAGAAGCGCAGCGAACTGCGCGCCTGCCACGGGTCCACACCCATCGCTATCAGCACATGGCTGGGCGAGGCGACCCCCGCGTTGCAGGCCGATCCGGTCGAGCATTCGACACCGGCGGCGTCGAGCAGCATGAGCAGCGAGTCACCCTCGCAACCGGGGAACGTGAAGTGAGCGTTGCCGGGCAGCCGATCTGTTGGGCCATTGAGCACTGCCTCCGGCACCGCGGCCCGCACACCGTCGATCAGCTCGTCGCGCAGCGCCCGCAACTGCTGAGCGCGCGCGGGCAGGTCGGCGACGGCATGGCGCAGCGCGGCGGCCATCCCGATCGCCGCGGCCACATCGGAGGTACCGGAGCGCAGGTCACGCTCGTGTCCGCCGCCGTGCACCAGCGGCACACACGGCACGTTGCGGCCGAGCAGCAACACCCCGATCCCGTGCGGACCACCCACCTTGTGCCCGGCCACGCTGAGCGCGGCCAGCCCGCTCGCGGCGAAGTCGACCGGTATCTGGGTCACCGCCTGAATGGCGTCGCTGTGCATCGGAATGTCGAATTCCTGTGCAACAGCGGCCAATTCGGCGATCGGCTCGATGGTTCCGACTTCGTTGTTGGCCCACATCACACTGACAAGCGCCACCTCGTCGGCATGCGCCGCGAGCACCTCACGCAACACCTGCGGCGACACGACACCGTCGGCGTCGACCGGCAGCCAGCTCACCTGCGCGCCCTCGTGCTTCTCCAGCCACTCCACAGCATCGAGCACCGCGTGATGCTCGACCGCGCTGGTGACGATCCTGGTGCGCCGCGGATCAGCCGCCCGACGCCCCCAGAAGATCCCCTTGACGGCCAGATTGTCGCTCTCGGTGCCCCCGGAAGTGAAGATCACCTCGGACGGTCGAGCACCCAGATCAGCCGCGATCGACTCGCGCGCCTCCTCCAGCGACCGCCGCGCCGCCCGCCCCGAACCGTGCAGCGAGGACGCATTCCCGACCGCCCCCAGGGCAGCCGTCATCGCCTCGACCGCGGCAGGCAACATCGGAGTGGTCGCCGCGTGATCGAGGTAGACCGTCTTGGGCGCACCGTTGACCGGACCCGAATAAGCCGACTTCATGACCGACAAAGCCTATACCACCGCTGACCTGGTCATCTTCGGGGTCCACCCCTGCTTTCTACGATTTTTCTACGATTTACCCAGGATTTCCAACACGTGTATCACCTACTTTCATTCCCAAATCGTCGATGAGCAGGCCAGCGAGACGGTCGAGACAGGCTGGGTGCGAAGGAGCTGAGCTGGCGGACCGCAGCTGCCCGCTGGACCGGGGCTGCCGCACAACGGCCGACAACGGCCGTTAGCGGCGCCGCTACCGTGACAAACCCCATATTCCGCAGGCAAAGGACCGGCGGCGCCACTGCTGCGTGCACAGGCCGGCTTCGAGAACTTCGTCGTCCTGATGACCAGCCGTCCCGGCACCAGCACCTTCGATCCCACCGTCCCGAACAAGATCCGCACCCTGCGGACCACCTTGCACAACCTGCACCTCAATGGTCTCGAACTCGTCGCCGACGGTGCCATCACCACCATCACCGCAGATAATCGCCGCCGGAGCCGACACACTCGTGGCGGGCAGCGCGATCTTCAACTCGGCCGAGACCGACCTGACCACGGCGGTTCACCGACTCGCTCACCCAGTCCTGACCGACGCCATCGTGCGGGAGCACTGACCGAATCAGGAGACAGTTGTGCGAACAAGCCGCGCGAACAAGCTCGTGTCCGCTACGGGTCCTGCGAAGAACGTGTTCCTCGAAAAGGGATACATGACACCCAAAGTCGACGTCCGAGGCGGCGTCTTCGATGACCAGGGCCGCATCCTGCTCATCCGCGACCGCAGCGACGAAAGATGGACTCTGCCAGGCGGCTGGTGCGACGTCCTGGAACCACCCTCACTCGCAGTCGAACGCGAAGTCGAGGAAGAATCCGGAATCACCGTGCGCGCCAGCAAGCTCGTGGCACTACACGACCGTGACGTCCAAGGCCACCAGCCTGCCTTCCCCTACCACGTGTACAAGCTGTTCTTCCTGTGCGAGACCATCTCCCACGGCCAACCCAGCCCCGTCGAGACCATGGAGATCGACTGGTTCGACATCGACGACCTGCCTGAGCTGTCGACCACCCGCGTACTCGACACCCAAATCCGACTGCTCCACGACCACTGGAATAAACCAGACCTGCCAACAATGTTCGACTGACCGCTTGCCGCCACACCCCGAGGTACCAGGGCACTGAAGGCCAGGTCTTGGGCCTCGTTACTGACTGCGGGGCTGATGGTAGATCGCGGCCCGTTCCCGCCGGTCGGGCGCTGGACGATGCCGATTTGCAGATTCACGCGCCACCGACATGTGGGGTGTCAGAGGTTCTGTCTGGCCATCAGTCCCTGCGATTGCCGCGACATACAGCGAGCAACAATGCGCCGGGTTCGAGCAGAAGCACCGCCCATGCAGTGATCGATGCCATAAGCATTCGGTCTCGCAGTACTTGCGGGCGCTTGGCGATCACGGCCGTCGAACTGTCCGGATACTTCGACTCCGGCATGCACGGCTGGCGAGGGTGGGCAATGACATCACGTGCGCTGTGGGCCGGGATGGTGACGATCTGGTCGTGGAGCCGCTGGACGCGGACGGAAACCCTCGCGCAGTCGAGGTGTTCGGGACGCTGCAGGTAGACCTACCGACCATCGTCGGCACGGATCGTGGTGTGTTAGCGCCGTCGGTCAGCGTCGTGCTGTGGTTTCCTGGTCTGGTCTGGCCGCCCAGCCCGCACGGAGTCCGCAGGCTGTTCGCGTCAGCCGGTCATCGTCGCAACCGGACGAGGAGGTCTCTGTGTCGAACAGCGGTAACGCGGCGATGCAGCCCGCTTGCCCGGACAGGAACCAGACGAGGCCCGCGTTGCGGCGGATCGGCCTCGCGAGCTGGTCGATACTGGGCATTCTCGCGCTGGCGGTGGTCATCGCGGTGGCGCTGGGCGCGGTCAGCGGCATCCTGATTCCCTTGGTGATCGCGGTGATCGCGGGGATCGTGCTGGAGCCACTGGTGGAGCTGCTGAAACGAGTCGGGCTCCCACCGGCGCTGGCGGGTGCGGGGGCAGTGTTCGCCGCGATTGCCGCAGTGGTGTGCACCATCGCGATTGTCGTGTGGGGAATCGTGCGTCAGTACAACGAGATCCACCGGCAACTTGCACTGGGATGGGACGCGTTGCTGGTGTGGGGTCGGGGGCTCGATATCGAATCTTCGTGGTTGGAGCATGCCCGCACCGCGGTCCAGAGTCATCTTCCGCAGCTGGGACAGGGGCTGGCGGGGATCGTTACCAACACCTTCTACGGCGTTATATCGCTGATCGTCGGCACCTTCTTCGCGGTGTTCTTCCTGTACTTCACGTTACGGGACGGCAGCCGATTCCCTGTCTGGCTGGCGCGGAGCACTTCGCTCGACCCCGCCGAGGTCGCCGCGGTGGTCTCGCTGACAAGGGAATCGGTGCGCGGGTATTTCAAAGGCACGGCAGTCACCGCGTTGATCACGGCACCGATTTTCATGATTCCCTTGCTGCTGTTACGGATTCCGCTAGCGATCCCGATCTTCATCCTGTACTTTGCACTGTCGTTCATCCCGTTCGTCGGGGCCTGGATCACCGGTGCGTTCGCGGTACTGATCGCCTTCGGCGCCGCCGGACCGACCGCGGCCCTGATACTCACGGTGACGTTCGTCATCTCCAACGGCAGCATTCAGAGCGCGGTGAGTTCCTGGGCACTCGGGGCATCGCTACGACTGCACCCGGTGGCGGTACTGCTCGCCACTATGATCGGCGGTACTGTCGCCGGCCTGATCGGCATGGTGCTCGGCCCACCGCTGCTGGCCGCGGTGGTCAAATCGACTGCGGCCGTGCGGCAGTACCGCGCGGCGCCCGGATCCACGCGGGCACCGGCGGTCGATTGATGGTCTGTGTCGACGAGGTCATGCTGATGTGCCGGACCGCATCGAGGGCGGCCATATCAGCGACGCAGTCAGGGCCGCCAGGGTGGCCAACACGGCCAGGCTCACCGCCGCTCCCGTCTGTCCAGCGACCACCCCGACCCATCCGGCCAGAGGATAGGTCAGGAGAAAGCAAGCATGCGAGACCGAGAATTGTGCAGTGAACACCGAGGCACGAGTCATCGCATCCGAGCGTGCACGCAACAACCGCTTCGACGGTGTACTGACCAGTGATGTACCCGACCCCAGCACCAGCCACGCCAGGGTCAGCAGTAACCACCAGGTGAGCGACGGAGTCGCGCGAACTGTGATGACCGCCGCGGCCGCGAGTCCGATCACCATCAGCGCACAACCGCTCAGCATCAGCGCCCGGTCACCGATCCATGCCAGTGCACGCGGAACAGCCAGAGTCGCCGCGATCGAGCCCGCACCGTAGCAGGCCAGCATCAGCGCCACCTCCGAATCCGATCCTGCGAACAGATCCAGCACGTAGACAACGGTATTGACCACGACCAGAGCCGTTGCGGCCGCAACGACCATGTTCATCGCCAGCAGTCCGCGCAGAACCGGATCGCCTGCCATGATCCGTGCGCCACCGGTAATGCGCACCATCAGCGGCATCGACCGATCCGCAGGCTGGACCTGCGGTAGCTTCGTCCTCGCGACGATTGTCGCGGATATGACGAACCCCGCAGCGGTGCACACGAACAACGAGTTGTAGTGCACGAGGGTCAGCATGGCCGCGGCCAGCAGCGGACTCAGCAGCGACTCCGCGTCGTAGGCCAGTCGAGTCAGCGACAGCCCCCGGGTGTAGTCGTCCTCGTCGACCAGCATCGCCAGAATCACCGTTTGCAACGCGGGCGTGAAGGTAGCCGAGGCCGCTTGCAACACGAAGGCCAGCACATAGATCTGCCACACCGCGCCGACGAATGGCAGGCACAGGGCGATTCCCGCGCGGACCACATCCGACGACACCAAAAGGACCCGGCGTGGTATCCGGTCGGTCAGTGCCGAACTCACAGGTGCCACGAAGACATAGGCGATCATCTTGATCGCCAGCGCGGTACCCAACACCGCGCCCGCGTCGTCGCCGGCCAGATCGAAGGCGAGCAGTCCCAGCGCCACCGTCATCAAGCCGGTTCCGATCAACCCGGTTACCTGAGCGAGGAGCAGCCGGCGAAACCCACGGTGGCCAATGATCTGCAACAGGTGCCCGTCCCTTCTCTCCGATGCCGGTCAGGCTGGTGGCGCACAGCGATCGGCGGGCGTGCCGCTGCGCCGCCGATGTGGGTTGACGGCGCACACTGGACCTATGGGAGCCTTATGGATCTCGATCGGATCAGCAGCGATTCGCGCCAACGAAGTGGCCGAGGTCGCCGTGGCCAAGGCGAGTCGTGTGATCGGTGGGCGAATCGGCCGTGAACAATTCTCGGTGATTCTTCGTTCCTTCCGCGGATCGCAGACCTCGGGCAGAACTGTCTCCCGCACAGTGTGGAGCCATGCCGACGAACACGCCGCCGCTGTCGTGGCGCACCGGTTGATCGAGCATCTGATCATCCACGCGGACTCGGCGGGGACATTGCGTGTCCTTCGTTCCGGGGAGATCGAGTTCAACGAAGTCGAGCGCGGCGACGCTGGCTGACCCTTGTCCGCAGCACTAGCCGGCTACATCGAATACCGCAAAATCGCGGCCGCAGGCCCGTCGCCGGGGACTTCGCTTCCACGCACCGCCAGTACCCGCCCGTCGGCCAGCACTACGCGCCGCGCGATCTCGTCGAGGACGTCGGGACCGTTCATGGATTCGGCGTCGATATCGACCTCGAGTGCACCGTCCTGTGCGGCGATAGTCCCCGCGACGGTGGCGTCGATGTCGACGAACAGCGTGTCGATCATGTTGTAGGTGGCGGCCCGGGCGATGTCGGCGAGGTCGGTCAGTGCTCGTCCTTCCCCGCGCCGGGTGGCGAACAGCTCCGCCAGCGCGGCGAGTTCGGCCTTGTAGTGGCGGTCCAGGATTGTTCGCGCCAGCGCGGCGAGTTCATCGTCGCCCAGATGCTCGGGGTTGCCCGGCAAGGATTCCTCGAGCAGGTCCGGGTAGCTGTTGACCGATCGGAACAGCGCGTCGGTCGGCTCGGTCGCGGCCAGAATCAAGGGGGTGTCGCGACCTGCGAGGATCGGGCGCAGCTGCTGGTCAACGGCGCGTGCGTACTGGCGTACTCGCATCTTGCGGCCCTCGCTACCCTGGACGCGGCCTTTGGGTGCCCGATCGCCCAACGACGACTTGCCGGCGTGATCCGCCGCGCTGGTCGGCATGTCCTTCGGCGTGACATCGGCTGCGGGCCGGTCGGCGTCGGCTTGCACCAGGCGCGCGGCGCCATCGGAGAGTGCGAGGATGAACGCGGTCTGGGCAAAGGTCACCGACCGCAGCAGCGGCGTGAGCTGGAATCGGTCTCCGACGGAAGTGGATTCGGTGAGCCGGTTGGGGAGTCGATAGGTCCGCGCCCGGGTCGGCGTGGCGAGCACGACGAGGGTCCGCGCCTGGTAGCGCCAGAATTCGTCGTCATCGATCAGGTCGTCGAGCTCCTCACTCAACGCCGCGCGAGCCCCGGGGTCGGTCACCAGGGACAGTACGTCGCGGACCTGGTTGGAGAACGCTATGCGGTGCGCGTCCGGATTGGCTGGGTCTCCTTCGATCGGAGTGTAGATCGATACGCACCACGGCTCGAGAGTTGATGCGAGCGCAGTGATCTCACGGCGGGTCGGGATGTCGGTGTACAGCATCGTGCCTCCGGATGGGTTGTTGGGGATCAGTGGACAGTTCTCCGATCAGCGGTTGGCTGGTCTTGGTTGTCTGGTCCGGTGGCAGCGGGGTCGGGAATTTCGCCGGGCCGGTAGTCGGGCAGACGGCTCGCGGGCACGATGGCGAGGGCGCTGAGCCCGGCCAGGATCAGCAGACCGAACTTCAGGGTGCGCAGGCGGGCGTCCTCGTTGATCGCGACCGCGGCGTCGATCTGGTCGGGGGAAGCTGTGGTCGTGGCGAGGACCTCGCGCAGCGAGTCGTTGCTGACGAAGTTGACGTTGTCCAGATCGACCTGCTCGATCAACGAGTCGGGAAGGGTGACGTCGTCGGTCACCTGCTGGCCGACGAAGATGCTCAGGACTGTGACCAGCAGGGCGCCGACCAGTGCTGTGCCGACTGCCGAGGCCAGGTTCTGCGTGGTTCCGCGGATGGAGCCGACGTCACCGGCGAGTCTCTTCGGTGCGGAGGTGACCAGCACGTTGAAGACCAGGGTCACCAGTGCGCCTTGGCCGATGCCGAACACGATCAGCCCGGCGACGGTCGGGACGGTTTCCCAGTTGTTGGTCACCACGAAGGCCAGCCACACCAGCGCGAGGGTGGTCAGCCCGAACGAAGCCATGCCGATCGCGCGGGGTGTATAGCGCTGGTACGCGCGCACGACGATGGTGGCGGTGATGAAGACGGTCAGGTTGAACGGCATCATCGCCAGCGCGGTGTCGAATGGTGAGCGGCCCTGCACGATTTGGATGTAGAGCGGGACAGTGAAATTCAGGGCTGCCTCGAGCGCGACGACGGTGAACATCGCATAGATCGCGGCGCGTTCGCGCGAGCTGGCCAGGACCGAAAGATCGACCAGGGGCTGCCGACCTGCCTTGATGCGGCGCAATGTCCACATCAGGAATGCTTGGACCCCAACGATCCCGAGCACGATCGCCACCGGCGCCGGCGAAAGTCCGAGCATGTCCCACGGTGCCGCGGGTTTGGCGAAGACCACGCCCCAGGAGTTGAGGTTGTTGAAGCCGACGGTCAGCAAGACGACGCCGACACCGATCAGGACTGCGGCGACCAGGTCGATGCGCGTTGCTGGGTTGCCGGTGTCGGAGCGCAGGGTGAAGCTCAATGCGAAGACGAGCACCGCGATGGCGAACACCAGGACATACATCGGCCGCCAGCCGACCAGAGTGCCCAGCGCACCACCGATCAGGAACGAACCGACACCGGAGATCGCGCGCGCGGACCCCAATGATCCGATGGCGGTGGCCTGTTGGGTGCCGTGGTAGTTCTCGGTGATCAGCGCGACCAGAGCGGGCACGATCACGGCCGCCGAGGCGCCGGCGACGGCTTGCGCGGCGATGGCCCACCCGACGGTGGGTGCGAAGGTCATCATCAATGCCGACACCGCGAAGGTGGCAACCACGACGCGGAAGATGGCGACCCAGCCGAATCGCTGCCCGAGCTTGGCACCGACCATCACCAACGCCGCCACCGCGAGCCCGTAGGTGACGATGGTAGAGCTGACCACCGTGGGAGCGACGTCGAAGTCCTCGACCATCCCGCCCAGCGACACCGGCAACGCGGTGACGTTGACCGACATCAAAACTTGGGCGAAGAACAGCCCGACCATGGGCAACCAGGACGCACGGTCATTGACGGGTGCTGCCGGTGTCGCGGTCATGGCCGCACACTCCTGTCGGTCGGCGGGTGGAGGCGAAGACGTTCAGTCCCAGTGCGCGCGAGAGGTAGTCGGTATAGCAACCACCGAATTGAACGCCAAGCCGGTGTTGTTCACCCCGACCCGCCCGCGCACCACTTCGTGGCCGCCTTCCTCGCAAACCAGTGCGTAGACGAACGCTTTGGCGATGGACTGGATACTGAACTCGACCACGCCGGCGGCGTGCGTACCACCGTCTACCTCGGCTACCACGACGCCGGACAGCGTCGGTCGGCATGGGCCAGTGATGTAGTCGGCGACTCGCCCCGCTGTCTGGTCGCGGTATCGCTCCAAGGCGACGGCGACAAGATCATCGATCTCTTCCCCGCGAGGAGGCGCACCCATGGAGACCACCTGCTCGACATCCGATACCTGCATGTCCATCGCGCCTCCCTCTGCGGCCGAGTAAGCCCACTCTGCGAAGCGCGCGAGCGTCACCCTCCGGTGAGATCCGCCGACGCATGTCCGAAACCGCACCATCGAGTATCGCCCCCATGCGCCGAGAATCGGCTGTCTGACACTCACTGTTCTGAACCGGTTGTCCGACAGAATTCGCCGGCCATCGTGTGATTGCCGCGCGATAGCGGGGTTGGTCAACGCTAGAGTGAGCCTATGATCGGTGCCGCGGTCACCCGCTGTGTGTCGAATGATCGGTGCGCCGAGAACGGGTGCTCGACGACGCTTCGGGCCGACGGCTCATGACGGGGCCGATTGCGACGACCTTCGTCGTCCTCACCGTGGCGATCGTGGCGTTCATGTCGAATCGGATCCCGCCCGGGGTGGTCGCACTTGGGGTGGCGTTGGCGCTTTACCTCACCGGCACCATCGGTTTCGAGGACGCCATCGCCGGGTTCGGCGATCCGGTAGTGGTGTATCTGGCGGCGCTGTTTGTGATCAGCGAGGCGATCGACGCCACCGGCGTCACGGCGTGGGTGGGCATGCAGTTGATCCGCCGGGTCGGGTCCGGGCGCACCGCGGTGCTGGTGGCGGTGATGCTGCTGTGTGCGGCGCTGACTGCGCTGATCAGCGTCAATGGCGCGGTCGCCGCGCTGATTCCGGTCACGGTGATGATCGCGGCCAAAATCGTGCAGCGACCGGCGCAGCTGCTCATGCCGCTGGCTTTCGCCGCGCACGCCGGGTCGATGTTGACCCTGCTGGGCACCCCGATCAACGTGATGATCAACGAGCTCGCCATCGACGCGGGAGCTCGGCCGTTCGGGTTCTTCGAGTTCTCGCTCGTCGGTATCCCGTTGCTCATCGGGACCGTGACGATCGTGGTGTACCTCGGGCCTCGGGTCCTGCCGGATCGGGTCGCTACCGACGCGCCGACGGACCTGAGCCGTTACGCCGAGACACTGGCTGATCATTACGAGCTCGACCCCACCCAGACGGCGATCTGCGCCGCCGGTGGGGCGGCGGAGGTGGTCATCGCGCCGCGCTCGGAGTTCATCGGGGAAAAGGTGTTCGCCGGGATGCGCACCGACTCCGGGGATCTGGTGATCCTGGCCGTCTACCGAGGTGGGGACCGACTCACCCGGGCCAGGCTGCGGGTGGGCGACATCATCGTGCTCAGTGGCAGTTGGGACGCCCTGGATGAGCGGGCGTCCCATCCTGGCCTGCTCACCGTCACCGAACCATCGCGGCTGCGCCGTCAAGCGACCCGCTTGGGTCCGCGTTCCTATGCGGCGGTCGCCGTTCTCGCGGTGATGTGCGCGTTGCTCGTCGTCGATGCCGCCCCGGCGGCGATCGTGGCGCTCGGTGCTGCCACGGCGATGCTCGCGCTGCGGGTGATCACCGTGTCCCAAGCCGAGCACGCGATCTCGCTGACGACATTGGTGATCGTGGCGGGCATGATCCCGATGGCCACCGCTATGCAGTCCAGTGGTGCGGCGGAGCTGATCTCGCGCACCTTGCTCGACCTGGTCGGCACAGGCTCGCCGCTGCTGCTGCAGTTCGGGATCGTGGCGGTGGTCATCGTGCTCGGCCAGTTCATCAGCAACCTCGCCACCGTGTTGATCGTGGCACCGATCGCCGTGTCAGTCGCCGCGGCGACTGGGATCTCACCGTTGCCGATGCTGATGGCGATGACGGTCGCCGGTGCTGCCTCGTTTCTCACGCCGATCGCCACGGCCGCCAACCTGATGGTGGCGCCACCCGGTGCCTACCGGTTCGGTGATTATTGGAAATTGGGACTGCCACTGGCCGCGTTGTTCGCCGCGGTCGCTACCTTTCTCGTGCCACTGATCTGGCCGTTCTGATTGTCTCGGCATCGCCATCTGTGGTTCCGACGTGCTCGGCCTGCTCGACCGCCGCCGCGGGCTCGACGAGCACAGGAGGCCTCGTGTGTGGCCGCACCGACACCCGTAGCCGTGAATTAGCCATCACTTACTGCGTCCCGGTATAGGCTGTGAGCCTGGATCGACACGCCACGGTCAGCATTCTCGCGAGAGGACATCGTCATGCCGGAGGGCACCATCGACATCGACCGCGCGACAGCACGGTTCGCCACCTTGTTGCAGATCCCGACGGTCACCACCCAGGACGAGAACGACACCGACTGGGCCCAATTCGCGACATTCCGCGAGACACTCGAAACTCTGTACCCGCTGATAGCCACGAAATTGCACAAGCAGATCTTCGCCGACCACACCCTGCTCTACCACTGGCAGACCGGATCCACCGCGGACCCGATCGTACTCATGGCGCACCAAGACGTCGTCTCCGCCGGCGACCCGGACAGCTGGACGCACCCGCCCTTCTCGGGCACCGTCGCGAACGGAGTGATCTGGGGCCGCGGCGCCATCGACGACAAGGGCCCGCTGGTCTGCATCTGCGAAGCCGTCGAAGACCTTCTCGCCCAGGCGTTCACCCCCGACCGCGACGTCTATCTACTGTTCGGGCACAACGAAGAAGTAGCTGGCGACGGCGTCCCCACCGTGGTGGAATACTTCCGCCAGCAGCACATTGTGCCCGGCCTGGTCATCGACGAGGGCGGCGGCGTGGCCGGCGACCTGTTCCCGATCAAGGAGAAGATCGCCGTGATCGGCACGGCGGAAAAGGGCATGCTCGACCTTCAGCTGACCGCGGTGGATCCCGGCGGCCACGCCTCCATGCCCGGTAAGCAACCAGCTACTACCCGCATCGCCCTGGCCTTGGTGAAGGTGGGCAACTTCAGCTTCCCGCCCCAGCTCACACCACCGATCATGGAGATGCTCACCATCATCGGCGCACACTCGAGTGGCCCACTCGGCGCGGTACTCGCACGCGCCGACAAGTTGCAGTGGCTGATCACCGCGCTCATGCCCCGTTCCGGTCCGCTGATGAACGCGATGATCCGCACCACCGCGGTGCCCACGGTGCTCGAAGGGAGCAAGGGCAACAACGTCATGGCCGAATCGGCGCGCGCCGTGCTCAATATCCGCATCCTCACCGGGGAAACCGTCGCCGGAACCGTAGAACGCGTCCGCAAACTGATCAATGACCCCGACGTCCGGCTCGACATCCTCAACTCCTCCGAGCCGACCCCGGTCTCACCCACCGACGGACCCGCCTTCGAGCGCGTCAAAGACGCTGTCTCGGAAACATTTCCAGGGACAGTGACATCGCCCTTCCTCGTTGTCGGCGGCAGCGACGCACGCCACCTCGCCCAGATCAGCGACTACGTCTACCGCTTCTACCCGTTCGAGCTCGACGCCGAGACACGCGGCCTCATCCACTCCACCGACGAACGCCTCACCGTCGACGCCCTCGAACACGGGATCCACTTCTACGACGCTGTCCTGCGGCGCAGCCACTGATTCACCCCGAGCCGAAAGCGGCTACGGCATCACGTGCTGCCGAAGATCGCCTTCGGAGCGGATTCACCGATCGGCTCGGATTGGTTGACTGGGAGGATCGTCATGGTCAGCGCGTTGGGCGAAACATTGACCTACGCCATCGGATTGGCGCTCAGTCCGTTCGCAGTGACCACCGGGATAGTTTTCCTGTTAGGTGACCGGGGCCGCACCAAAGCAGCACTGTTCGGTCTCGGATGGTTCGCCGCACTCGCTGTCATCACGACCGTCGCGATGCTCGTCGTCGACAGCGTGGATGACGACTACCCCGAACAGACCGCGGACGGAATCGACATCATCGCACTGGTCTTCGCCGCACTGTTCTTCGCCCTGGCAGTCGTCGCCTGGATGAAACGCCCATCATCGACCACCGCTGAGGCATCGAAGTCGGCGTCGGGCAAAGGCGGCCTGCTCGATCGACTGGACGGGTTCAGCCTGGTGGGTGCTGTGGGCCTCGGACTAGCTCAGGGGTTCCTCGTGGTCAAGAACATCCCGTTGGGAGTCAGCGCCGGGGCGGCGCTCGGCTCAGCAGGCTTGAATACCGCGGAGTCGGCTGTGGCAGTGGCGATCTTCGCGTTTCTCGCCACGCTGGGTGTCGTCGTCCCATTGGCTGCCGCAGTCCTCGGCGGCCAACGGATCAACCCAGCTCTCGCGCAAGCGAGAGCGTGGATCGACACGAACATGACGGCGATCACGATCACAGTGTTGCTCATCCTCGGCGCTTATTTCCTCGGCCAGGGCCTGCGGCTCACCGCCTGAACTGCCGATCGTCGCAGGACCCGGTCGGTAGTCGTGGTGCCGAGTCCGAAATCCGGCTCGATACTCACTCTGCGTCGAAAGCGGCGACAGCATCAGCCATTTCGGCGGGGGTTTCCTTCGCCCCGCCCCGCAGCCATTCGAACAGCAGGTTGAAGTACCCGCCCGCGTTGAACGCCAGCGCATACCGCAGCTGCGCGACACCCGCATATTTCGGACTCCGACTCCGCTCGAAAATCATAGGAATATGTTCGTTGAATTTCTGCAGCACGAGGCTGCTCATTCCGCTCGCGGCGAGCAGGCGCAGGAATTCGGCGTGGTCTGTCCAGAATTCGAAATATGTCAGCGCGACCGCCCGCGTCTGCGAGAGATCGGCGGGCAGGAGCCGGTCGACGTACTCGTCGACCAAACGCCGCGCATGCATCGAAATCAGCTCGTCCTTGGTCGCGAAGTTGCGGTAGAAGGTCCGGCGTGAGAGTTGCGCACGCTGAGCGATATCGGTGACCGTGATCTCGACATAGGGCTTCTCGCGCATCAATTCGAACAGTGCGTCGATCAGCCATGCCTGCGATCGCGCCGCGATCGGATTGACGGAATCACTGCCTTTCGCTATGCCCACGGCACTGTCACACTTTCTCGTTATCTGTAGCACTCGAGACGATCTCGTTGACTTCCCGGTGGCCACGTCGCCACACTTGTAAGTGTCACACATGTGACATGTCAAGGCGATATGGGAGAACGTGACATGCTTTCGCGACTGGTCAAAGCGATCTTCTGGGTCTACGGACTGGTATATCGAGGCAAGACCACGACCTCACGACCCGTGGAAGGCAACGCAGGCACCATGAGCCTGTCCGACAAGCTCTGGTGGGGACACAAGTTCTTTGTCGCGGCGGTGGAACACGCCGAGCCCGGTCGCGGAATCGAGGAATACTTCGCGGGCCAGAACCTGCGCTTCGACCTTCCCGACGACTTCACTCAGGAGCACACGGCAACCTTCTCCTCCGCCGGTGACCTGCTCACCTCCGAACACATCCGGCCCGACAACACACCCCATCTATTCGACGACGTCGCGGACTTCCTCTTCGATGTCGACATGGCTGTCGCGAACCTGGAAACGCCGGTCGCACCGTCGCGCGTGGTCGGCGCACCGCCGAAAAGCATCCTGTCGGCACCTCCGCTCAATACCTCACGAGAAATGCTGGACGTCTTCGGCCGCTTCGGATTCTTCTCCACCGCAAACAATCACTCCCTCGATCAGGGACCGGCGGGCGTGCGCGAAACAATCGACGTCCTCGACGAGGCCGACTTCGGCCATGTCGGCACCGCGCGCACCTACGCCGAACGCGATGAGATCCCCGTGATCGATATCGGAGGAATCCGCGTGGCGTTCCTCGCCTACACCTTCTCGGTCAATGGCGCGACGGCACCGGCGGGCGAGGAATACCTCGTGAATTACCTGCGACTGAACCTGCCCGATGTCGATATCTCGATGGTCGAGCGGCACGTGCAAATCGCCAGAGAAAATCTGAAAGCTGATGCGGTCGTTGCCTGTGTGCACTGGAGCCTGGAGTTCGAGTCATACCCGATCCAGACGGTGATCGATAACGCGCACCGCCTCGCCGAACTCGGCATCGACGTGATCCTCGGCAATCATCCCCACGTCATCCAGCCGATGCAGCGTCACCGGTTCACAGACCCACAGACAGGACTCGACAAGGACGGACTGATCGTCTACGCGCATGGCGATCTGGTGTCCTACGTGGACGCCGTCCCGAACTCGATGCTGGGCAACATCGTCCGATTCACGCTCAGCAAAGGACGTCGCAACGGGCAGCCGACCACCATCATCACTGACGTCGATTGGCGACCGATCTATCGCCGAGCGCAATTCGACGCACACGGCCGCTGCACCGACTTCCGCATCCACGATCTCGAGGCGCTGGTCGAGCACGCGGAAACGACATCGGCAGTCGAACGCACCGAACTGCGGCGTCTGGCGAACCTGGCGGCCCGCGTTCTCCCGCGGCGAGCCCACAGTGCTCGCTGACGACCGGCGGCTCGGCGAGCTCGGCGCACTGCTCCTGGATGCCGGAATGTCGGTCACCGATGTCCGCGCGTCGATGGAATCGGTGTCGGGCGCCGCGCTCGGCGAGCACCCACTCGAGTTCGCCGCTCTCCCTGATATGGTCATCGTTTCCGACCGAGATTCCGGCGCCGCGACAGTAGTTCGATCCCACGGTGGCGCACTGACGTTCCAACAGGCGGCTCAGGCCAACCAGCTGGTGCGCCGCGCGACGACTACACCGGTAGCACGAGGTGAGCTTCTCGATCGCATCGACGATATTCGACGGTCACAGTCACCGCCGACCACCTGGAACTGGGCCTTGGGCAGCGCGCTCATCGCCGGTGGGCTCGCCCTGACCTTCCGGTCCCCGTGGTGGTCGATCCTGGCCGCCATTGTCATCGGGGCCGTTGTCGGCCTGGTCGCCTCGATGCTGCGCGGCGAGAATGCCGTCGCGGTCGCACCGTTCGTCGCGGCGTTCCTGTCCACCGTCTCGATCGGGGTGACAGCGTCAGTCCTCGGGTTGGGCCCCGTGCCGTTGTTCGCGGTCTGCGCACCGATCGCCATCCTGGTGCCCGGGGTTGTCATCACCAACGCGCTACTCGAGTTGACCGCCACCGACATCGTCACCGGCGCGTCGCGCCTGGTGTATGGGCTGATGATGCTCGGTTTCATGTACGCCGGAATAGTCGCGGGCGCCGCCGCGACCGGACTACACATCGATCAGGGGTCAGCGACGCTGATCGGTGAGATCGCGACGGTTACCGGCGGCAGCGGCTGGCACGCGCTGCCGGGGCTGCCGTTGACGTGGATCGGCGTCGCGTTGCTGTCCATCGGCATCGGTCTCGCGTTCGGATCGGGCATGCGCCTCACCGCGTTCAGTGTCGTGATGATGTCGGCCACTTACTCGCTGTTGATCGCCGTGACTCCGCTGGTGGGCAACGTTGTCGCCACCGGTATCACCGCGGCTGCGCTACTGGTCATCGCTCGGATTCTGGAGCGATTCACCGATGTCCCGACGGCAGTCTCCTATCAACCCGCCTGGCTGCTCTTGATCCCGGGAACGGTCGGCCTCGCAGCCCTGGCATCGCTGAATACCGCTTCCGCACAAAGCATTTGCGCCACGTTTGTCAGCTTGTGCCTCGGCACCAAAGCCGGTGCCCTGATCGCGGACCTGCTCACACCGCAACGGCACCACCGAAACCACGCACGAGAAGAGAAGCCATGACCACAGCACCATTCGCCATCACCTCCACCACCATCGTCACCGGCGACCACGCCGGCACCGTGCTGCCCGATCACACGATCGTCGTCGGAGACTCCGGGCTCATCGAGGCCGTCGGTCCCACCACCTCCGTCGTGGTCGCCCCGGAATACGCCCGCGTCGACGGCACCGGCAAGTTCGTCGCCCCCGGCCTGATCAACGCACACGCTCATTTGTTCTCCGACGGCAAACCGCTGTCGCCGATCCTGACCAACAAGAAGCTGGAGGGCCCGGTCTCGAAGTTCTTCCACAGCCCGATCGGCACCGTGATCGCCAAACGCCGCACCCGAACCAACGTCGAGACCCAGTTGCACTCCGGCGTCACGACCATCCGCAGTCTCGGCGACGTGGCCTACGAAGTCGCCGCAGTGCGCGACGAGATCACCGCCGGCAAGTGCCCCGGACCACGCGTACTCGCCTCCGGACCATTGCTGGCCGTCAGCGGCGGACACGGCGCACCCGTGATCGCGCTGGTCAGCGACAACCCGTGGGACGCGCGAAAAAACGTTCGCATCAACCTGCGCAACGGCGTCGACGTCATCAAGATCGCCGCGACCGGCGGAGTCACCGACGCACGCACGATCGGTGAGGCCGGCCGACCACAGATGACCGAAGAAGAGATGACGGCGATCTGCGACGAAGCCCACCGAGCCGGCCTGGTTGTCGCAGCGCATGCGGAGAGCCTGGCCGGAGTGAAGGCGGCGCTACGCGCGGGCGTGGACACCATCGAGCACGGCAGCGAGATGGACAACGAGATCATCGACCTGTTCGGCGACAACCCCCGAGCCCTACACGGCCGATCAGCCCTGGTCCCCACGCTGATGGCCGCGCTGCCACTGGTCAAGCTCGACCGCGCCGACACCGGAATCACCCCGATCGTCGCAGCCAACGCCGAGATCGTGCTCGACCGAATCATCTCCGCCGTACACGCCGCCCAGAAGAACGGAATCCGCATGGGCATGGGCACCGACTCATCGGTCACCTACGTCACCCACTACAACACCTGGCGCGAAATCGACTACGTCATTCGCTACGCAGGCCTGAGCCCCGCTTCCGCCTTCCACGCCGCAACCGGTGCCAACGCCGCGATCCTCGGTATCGACGACGTTACGGGCTCGGTGTCGGTAGGAAAGTCCGCCGATCTGGTCCTTGTCGATGCCAATCCCCTCGACGACCTCCGCACGTTCACCAACCCGAATATGGTCGTAATGGCGGGCACCCGCATCGAGCGGCCCGGCGTCCAACGATTCGACGACCTCGACGCACAACTCGATTCCTTCTGATTCGACTTTGATCGACTCGGCGTCGTGCTCAGATCTGGTCCCGTCGACATGTCGGAGTCACTGCGTGGCGGATGTCAGACCTCGCGCGACGGCGCGTGTTCGGGACAGAAAAGAGAACAGGCCGTAGAAGTTGACCTTGATCGCGGCCGCGCCCCGCGGTGTGGTGTGTGCTGGTAATGCGGCCATGTCCGGGGGGCGGGACGGCAAACGGCCCAACCCAACGTCACCGTCCGCCTACTGCCGAAAATCGGCTTCGATCACCAATTGCCGATAACCACAGGCCGTCTGCACCTATCCGTACCGGCGGTCCGTGTGGGTATCAGATTGAATTGGAATCCGCGACGACCAGGCGTTTTCCGGTTGCCCATGTTTTGTGCGCCCTGCCGGGGGTGCGAACCTGCGACCGCCTCTCGCGACAGGCAATGGGACCCAGGATTTCTAGCGCTCACCCATGTCTCTGGTTGGACGCTCGTGGGCTGCAATCCCCCATCCCGGTCACGGGCTACCGGCTTCCATCGCCGGTGTTCTACGATTTTTCTACGATCCTCAACCAGAGAGTCGCTGCCGAATATTCCCCGATGCGGACCACCAGGGGGTCTACGACCAGGCCAGAGCGGGCGCGGAGGCACCCGCGTAGGAACCGCTATTCCGCCTCGACGTGACTCATCTGAGGTGTCGACGCCGTGTCGTTCAGCCGGGATTCGTGATCGTCAGCTGGCGGGCGTGGTGATCGAAATGCCGACCTGGATAGCGATAGACGTCTTCGAGCGTCATCCAGGCGCGGAAGTACGGGTCCCACCGCGTCGGGAAATGCATTCCCTGGTGCAGGCTTGCCTCCGATTCGCGGGCAAGTCGAGCTTGCAGGGCCGCGATCACGCGGTCGAGCTTCGCGCCCATCCGCCGCCGGTTGTACACGCGCGCGGCGGCGCGGGAGCCGTGGTAGTTGACCGCATGGAACGGAGTCGTCGCCGCGTCGAGCAGCCGCGCAAAGGCTTTGCTGCCCCGGTCCGGTAGTCGCCCGAACACTCGCACCAGCGGCAGCAGTCGCTGCACGACCATGTAGCCGAACACCATGTGGAACAGCAGCTGCTCGTTGGTCCACCGCGTCCCGTTGGTCGGTGCCGCCCACTCGTCGGGCGCGGTCGATGCCAGCAACCGGTGGAACTCGCTGCGGGCCCGTTCCAAGTCAGCGGCGATCGCCGCACGATCGACAAG
This sequence comes from Nocardia sp. NPDC059195, assembly GCF_042754695.1. Lineage (NCBI taxonomy): Bacteria > Bacillati > Actinomycetota > Actinomycetes > Mycobacteriales > Nocardiaceae > Nocardia > Nocardia sp. NPDC059195. The sequence goes on from NZ_JBHZBG010000006.1 coordinate 75,048, forward strand.
GTCGGCAGCCATCGGCGCTCACCCCTATCCGGACGAATGACCTCGATTCCCTCGTATCCATAATGCGCACAGCGTGGCGCGCGGTCGTCACTGCGCCTGCGATTCGGTGACCTAGGCGGTATGCCGGCTGACGCTGGTCACCGAGGGCTCGAGGCGCAACCGGCTGACGTCGGCCTCCCTCTGCCGTTCATCGCGATCGAAACAACCCTGCCCCCAGGTGACCTTGATGTCGAATGGCTCGATCTGTACGGTCGGCGAGCTCGCTCGTGAAGACTGTGGCGGTAGTCCCGATCAGGACGCGCCGCCGACCGACATGGACGGATCGGCGCATCGGCCGGCCAACGGACAGACTATTGCCCACGACAGGAAGGCGAAGACGATGGGAAGCGACAACCCGACTATCAAGGAACTCGCTGTCAACGAATGCTGGGCACTACTGCGCACTGGGGAAGTAGGCCGCCTCGCGGTGTGGGTGGATGACCATCCGGACATCTTTCCCCTCAACTACGCGGTCGATCACGGAACTCTGGTGTTCCGATCCGCGGGAGGCACCAAGATATCGGCCGCGTTGTCGGATGCGCCCGTCGCGCTGGAAGTCGACGGCTACATCTCTGGTTCTCACGAAGCCTGGAGCGTGGTGATCAAGGGACGCGCCGAAGGGATCCGTGAGATCGGTGATGTGATGGACACCGTGGATCTGCCCCTCTTTCCGTGGCAGGCCGGGGCGAAGAATTTCTTCGTCCGAATCGTACCCACCCTGGTGACGGGTCGCCGGTTTCCTGTTGTCGACCCGGCCGCTTGGCGGACTCCCTTCTCGAACGTGCGACGTTCTCCTTCGGAGTAGTGGTCTCGAACGGTCGGCTACGTTACGAGTCAGTTCGCCGCCGAATGCGCTGACGGGACAACGCCGAGTTGCTGCATCATCCCGAGGGTGTCCCAGGATGCCCAGCTCTCGACGATCTTGCCGTCCCGGAAGCGATTGATGGTGATTCCCTGCACAACTGCCGATTTGCCGGTGGCGGGCATACCCATCATCTCGCCGTCATTGATTCCTGATCCCGTCCATCGGGTCGTGACGAAGTCGCCTTCGGCGATCTGTTCGTTGATCAGGAACCGTTGCTCCGAGAACGCCGTGAGATACATCTGCACGAGCCGTCTGAGACCGGCGGGGCCGTGGATCTCCTCGAACGGGTTCTGCGGATCGTGATTGATGGCGTCGTCGGCGATCAGCTCGTCGAATACATCGAGGTCTCGCGCGTTCCACGCGTCGAAGATGCGCTTGGCCGAAGCCTTGTTCTGCTCTGACATGGCGTTTCCTATCCAGTAGTTACGCCGAACCGGCGACGAGGCTCGTAGTCGCTACAGGCAGGATTCGCCGCGCCCGGCGTTCAGCATGGTGTGACGCGGCCGCGCTGCCGAGCATTCAGCTACCCGCCGGTCGCAAACCTTGAAGCCGGTGTACCCAATTTATTGTGCGCCTTTTTCGCAAGCAAGGTAAGGGGCGACAGAGAGCGTGAGTACCTCAGCGGAGGAGGTCGGCTGCCTTCTCGCCGATGACCACCGCCGGGGCGTGCGTGTGGCCGCGGATGATGGTCGGCATCACCGAGGCGTCGGCCACGCGCAGGCCGTCGAGACCGCGGACCTTCAGGTCGGGGGTGACGACGCTGGCGGCGTCGGTGCCCATCCGGCACGTGCTGGTCGGGTGGTAGAGGGTGTGGGAGTGCCAGGTGAGGGCGTCCGCGAGGGTTTCCTCGACCGTCGGCTGTTCCCGTTTCGGCTGCAGGAATCGGCCGATCCGGGGGCCGAGCGGCGCGGCGGTCACGATGCGGTGGGCGACACGCAGGCCGGCGAGCAGCGCCGCGCGGTCGGCGCCGTCGGGGTCGGACAGGTATCTGGGGTCGACGAGCGCCTTGGCCATCGGGTCGGCGGAGGCGAGGGTCACCGTGCCGCGGCTGCGTGGCTGGAGCAGGATCGGGCCGATGGCGATGCCGTGGCCTGGCGCGACGCCGATCCCCTCGTCGTAGAACGGTGCGGGCCCGAAGATGATCTCGAGGTCAGGCAGTTCCAGTTCGGGCCTGCTGCGCACGAAGCCGTACGCCTCACCGACATTGGACGTGAGCATGCCCTGGCGCCGTAGGAGGTAATTGAGCAGCTCCAACGGCTTCTCCGCGGCGAACAGGGTATCGGAGTCGACGGCGAAGCCGAGCAGTGAGATCAGGTGATCGGTGAGGTTTCGGCCCACCTCGGGCAGGTGGTGCACAACCGGAATGCCGTGGCGCCCGAGCTCTTCCCGGTCGCCGACACCGGACAGCTGCAGCAGCTGCGGGCTGTTGATCGCCCCACCACACAACACCACCTCCTTGCGGGCGCGCACGGTCTGGGTGGTGCCGTCCTTGCGGTACTCGACGCCGACCGCCCTGGTGCCCTCGAACAGGATCCGAGTGGCCTGCGCGCCGGTGAGTACGGTCAGATTCGAACGCTTGCGCGCGGGCTTCAGATAGGCGTCCGCGGTGCTCCACCGGGCGCCGCGTTTCTGGCACACCATGGTTTGCGTGAAACCTTCTGGCTGCGGCAGATTCGCGCGCTCTCGTTTGAAACCGGCGTGCTCGGCCGCGGCGAGGAAGTCGTCGGTCCATGGGCGGGCGCTGCGCTGGTGCGAGATCCGCAGCGGTCCGGCGCGGCCCTCGTCGGATTCGGTGGCGTCCTCGACGGACTCGATGCGCCGGAAGTACTCGACCACGTTCGCGAACGACCAGCCCGGCCCGGCGGCCCGAGCCCATTCGTCGTAGTCGGCCGCGAAACCGCGGACCCACATCATCGCGTTCATCGACGACGACCCACCGAGCATCTTGCCGCGCGGCCAGAAGACCTGGCGATCACCGAGTTCGGACTGCGGGGTGGTCAGGTAGTTCCAGTCGACATCGGTCTGGAACAGCTTGGAGAACGCCGCCGGGATGTGGACGGCCTGAGCCTTGTCCTCGGGGCCGGCCTCCAGGGCGATGACACTGGTGGCCGAGCGCTCACTGAGCCGTGCGGCGAGCACCGCGCCCGAGGAACCGGTGCCGACGACTACGTAGTCGGCGATGCTGTTGTTCATCTGATTCTCCATGGAAGTCGGGCTCAGCCGCGCAGGGCGGAAGCGAAGATCTGGGGCAGGCGCAGCCAGCCGGGGTCGGCGCCGAATCCGGCGAGCAACCGGCCCGTGCTCGCGGCGGTCTTGTTGCCGACGAACCACGGCGGCTTCGGCGAGATCGCGAGCTCGCCGTGCAGCAGCGACCGCGGCGCCGGACGGAACGGGCCGCGCACGACGGTGCGTTCCACCCGGTCGATCAGCCACGCGTTGTGCACGACCCCGATGCCGCTCTGCACGTCGTCGATGGTGTGACCGGGGAAGGCGCCCCACGACGCGGTCGGGGTCAGGTAGCCGACGCCGGTCCACGCGTTGATCGCCACCGTGCCGTAGCGCAGGTCCTCGATCAGCTCGTCGAAGGTCGCACCGAGCTCGGCGATCGTGCCGGGATCGGCGATGATGTTGACGCCGAGCGTGCCGACGAACGCCTCGTTCGCGGTGCGGGTCGCCGCCCTGGTGAATTCCGCGCCGGTTCCCGGCAATTCGACCACGCCCAGCACCGGCGCGAAGTACTCCTCGGCCAGCAGCGGCTCGGCCGCGGACGGCGCGACCCCGGTGACCAGCAGCCGTTCGCCGTTCGATCCGAGCCGCTCGGCCCGGGGATAGGACTCGCGGGCCCTGGCCACGCGATCGTCGCTGCCCGGGTAGTACGCGCGGCGGGCGGGTGCCTGCGCGAGCGCGTCGCGCACCGCGGCGAGGAATTGGTCCTTCTGCGCCCAGTCGGCGGAGATGATCATGGCCTGGGCGGCGACGCAGTTGTAGCCGCCGTTGTGCAGTCGCTGGGTGGCGACATGCTCGGCCTGGAAGGCGATGTCGGCCACGCTCCAGTCGCCCGGCAGCACGATCGTCGGTGACACGCCGCCGAGCTCGCTGGTGACCGGCTTGGTCAGCTTCGGTGTGCCCGCCAGTTTCCGCTCGGCCGCCTCGGCACCGACGCCCCAGACGATCGCGTCGTGGGTGCGCGCGCTGCCGGTCATGTGCACGTGGTCGACGAGGTCGTTGTCGATCAGATAGCCGCCCACCTCGGCGCCACCGGTCAGCAGCCGCACCGCGCCGAGCTCGATCAGCGGGGCCAGGATCTTGGCGAACACCGGCAGCATCGGATCGGTGATCGGGTTGAGCTTGAGCGCGACGACCCGGTTGTGCGCGATCAGCTCGTAGAGCACGTCCAGCGGAGCGATCGAGGTGATGTTGCCCGCACCGAGTACCGCGCCGATCCCCTGTGTTCGGCTCGGATCCAATTGGGCCAAACCGGCATTCGCTTTCGCGGCGGCACTGCTGACGCCGCGCTGCAACCACACCTGCGCGCTGAACCCGTTGAGCAGCAACGCGTCGAACGGGCTCGCGGGCAGCACATCCACGGTGACCCGGTCGCCCGCGATGCCGAAAGTGCCCTTGTCGAGCGGACTCTCGCCGCGTGCCAGGACATCGAGCGTCTTCGACAGCGCGCCGAGTGCTGCGGCCATCACATGCGGTCCCGAGATCCACTCCTCACCTACCAACGGCGAGGTCGACGCGAGACCCTTGATGCCGACGGCCGCGTCGACCCACTCCTGAGCATGGCGCCCGGTGAGCTCGCGCACCCGATCCAGCAGCGCACGCCTGCCGGACAACGAGGTGGCCGCCCACCTCTTCTCGCCTGCGACGAGTTCGGACAACGCGACATCAACCGCGGCACGGGCGGGCTCTGCCTTCTTGGTGACCACTTGCGATCCTCCACGACTCTGGGACGGTCCGCGGCGCGCGGCGGACGAGATGACTTGATTCTGTCGCGGCGGACCAGGCGAGCACCATGTGCGCCCGTTGCGGATCAGCCCCCCTTCCGATTGTGCTCGAGCACAACAACGGCGTGACGTGGCTCATGCCGGTTTTCGGACGATCCGGTTATCGATACCGAATATCGACCACAGTCACCAGGAGGCAGAGTGTGCTCGTGCACAACATCGAGGTGGCATGGATCACGTCGGATCCTCTAGCCTGTAGGGGTGACCGCACCACCACCGACCACCGCCGCGCCGCCCCTCGGGCTGGCCGAGCTACTGCTCGACTCGGTCGAGACGATGGCCGGGGAACTCGTTCATCGCATCGCGGGCGCGGACCGTTCCTATGCCGATCCGGGACTGCTGACGGCCGAGGAACTCCAGCAGGCGTGCCTGGCGAACCTCACCGCGATCATCAGCGCCCTGGCCGGAATCGGGCCGACGCGGCTGCACTCGGCGCGCGCGGTCGGTCGGCTCAAGGCCGAGCGCGGGGTCCCGATCGCCGCGCTGCTGCACGCCTACCGGCTCGGTGGCCGTTTGACCTGGGAGGAGCTCACAGCCCGATCCGCCGGTCCGGGCGATCCGCGACTACCCGATCTCGCCACCGACCTGTGGGAACTCATCGACACCTTCTCCGACGCGGCGGTCGAGGCCTATCGCGAGACCGAGATCATGCTCGCGCACGTCGATGCACAGGCCCAGAGCCGTTTGATCCGTACGCTTTTCGACGATCACTCCGATAATCCCGCCCACACGCTGACCGCGCTGCGCACATTGGGCCTGCCCGAGAACGGCACGTTCGCTGTCGTGGCGATCGAGACCACCGACCCCGGCGCCACCCTCCCCGGCCGTCTGATCGGCGCCTTACGAGATCTCGGCGCCGGGTCGGTGTGGGATTCACAGATCGACTCGCACACCGGGTTGCTGTCCTCGACGACAGCGGCGGCGGTCGAACGGGCGGCCGCCGCGCTGGCCGAGCTCGTCGACGGACGGATCGGCCTCAGCGCCATCTTCACCAGCCCGACCGCCATACCCGGCGCGCTGACCGAAGCCCGCCTCGCCGCTCGCAGCGCGCGCCCTGGCACGCACACCGTCGTCCGGTTCGGGAGCGAGCCCGTCGCCCACCTGCTCGTCACCGTGCCCGAGGCCAGTCGGCGCGCCGCCGCCCAGATCCTCGGGCCCGTGCTTCGACTGCGCGCGCCCGAGCGAGACGATCTGATCGCCGCGCTCGACGCGTGGTATCGATGCCGCGGGTCGACCGCCGCTGCCGCCGAGCAGCTGCATTGTCACCGCAATACGGTGCGCTATCGCCTGCGCAAGATTCGCGACCTCACCGGACGCGACACCGCCGACCCGGTGCACTCCGCGGAGCTGCATCTCGCATTGCAAGCAGTCACACTCCTCGGGCTGTAGCGCCCGAATCCGTCGGTAGCCCGCCACCGAGCGATGAGTTTCCCCGTGTGACCTCGTCTGCATCGATACACCCAGCAGACGACAAGGAGAACATGATGGCGACCACCTACACCTTCGACGTTTTTTCCAGCCTGGACGGCTACGGCAGCGTCAGCGGCGGTGATTGGGGTGGGTACTGGGGTAAGCAGGGTCCCGAACTGCTCGACCACCGCTTGGCCCTGTTCGAGGTGGAGCAGCGAATGGTCTTCGGGCCCAACACTTATCGGGAATTCGCGGAGATGGTGGCTTCGGGCGACGTGGCGGAGGTGCGCGACCCATGGGTCACGCGGATGCGGAACCTCCCGGCGACGGTGGTGTCGACCACGCTGAAGGGGCCGCTCGACTGGCCGGACGCGACCATCGCCCACGGTGACGCCGTCGATGTCGTAGCCCGGCTCAAGGAGGAGTCCCCGGTGCCGTTGCGCTCACACGGCAGCCTGTCGATGAACCGGGCGCTGATGGCCGCGGGGCTCGTCGACCGTGTCCAGGTGACACTGTTCCCGGTGATCACCGGACAGACCGGTGACGCCCCGATCTTCCGGGGTGCCGCCGATTTCGACCTCGAGTTGCTCGAGAGCCGAACGCTCGACGGCAATATCCAGGAACTCGTCTACCGGCCGACCCTGCACGGCTGAGCCCTCGTGCTCACCCCTTCCTGACCGGGGCCGGAATCTCGATCGACGGGGAGGGGGCCGGGTGCAGATCGCGTTTGTTTCGTTCTTGTCAGTCTCGCATCGCCCCGGCTCTCAGCACGTCGCCCTCGCAGCCTGGCGAGTTCGGGTCGAAGCCGTGCTCAACCAGCCAGCGGATCCCACGCAGACTTCGCAACGACCACCATGCCCGGATCACGTCGAGGTCGACATCGGTGCCGTAGCCCGCGACGACCTCACCGAGGCGCTCCTCGTGTCCGAGTGTCAACGTGGCCAGGTCGTACAGTGCATCGCCAGGTGCCGCCTCGGACCAGTCGATCACGCCCGTGATCTCGTCCCCGGCGACGAAAACATGGGCGACCTGGAGGTCGCCGTGGGTGAATACCGGTGCCCAGGGCCGCAGCGCAGCCTCGGCAATCCGGCGGTTTCGCGTAACCATGTCGGCGGAAAGAATGCCGTTGCTGATAAGCCAAGCGCACGCGACATCGAGTTCCACTGCGAGTTCGTCGAGGCTCCGGCCGCGCCACGGCGGCAGCGCCGCGCTGTGCAGCTTCCGCACCGCGGCACCCGCCGCAGCCCACGCCCCCGACGGCGAGGTCGACGGCTCGCCGAGACGGCCGAGCGCGGTCCCCGGAAGAGCGGCAAGCGCGAGCACAGGCGGTGTACGCCACAGGATCTGCGGAGTCGGGATCGGAGCCAAAGCCATCGCCTCGATCTCGATATCGGTACGCCCCTGATCAATGTCAATTTTCAAGAACACGTCGCCGACGCGCAAGGTCGCGCGCTCGTGATGGGCAACGACAACCTCGACCGGTTCCACGTCGGCCATTATTGTGACTCGTAGCCATAGTTGGCGGTGTTCTCGTACTACCAGGTGGCGCAGCAGGTGGACGCCGGGTCCAGATCGACCACACCCCAGCGGATGTGATCCTGGTCGACGACTTTCACCGGCTGCCGATCGGGCGCCCGTTTCGGCCACGATGTTGCTGCTCGCCGCGGGCGGTGACGCGCAGGTAGATCAGTGCCACCAGTGCCAGGCCAGCGCCGACGGCGTACATGGTGGTCGCGCCGTGCTCGACGGTGAAGCCGCCGAGCAGGGTGCCGGCGCCGATGCCCAGGTAGATGCAGGAGGCGTTGAGTGCCACCACCAGTCCCGTGTCCTGCGGGGCCGCGTCGATGAGGCGGTGCTGCTGGGCCGGGGTCTGGCACCAGCTGGCCGCACCCCACGCCGCGGCGAGCGCGCCGACCAGCCACGCCGCGCTCGTGTGGGTGGCCGCCAGCGCGCCCATGAGTCCCAGCGCGATCGCCATCACGAGGTAGCCGCCGGTGAGCACTCGTGTCGCGTCCCACCGGTCGGTGGCATATCCGGATGCCAGATTGCCTGCCACCGCGCCGAACCCGTACAGTGCCAGCACCCAGGCCGTCGCGGGCGCGTCGATGCCAACAGCCGCCAGCGCGGGCACGCTGTAGGCGTAGACCACATAGGCCGCGCCCATGCCCAGTACCGTCAGCGGCAACACCTTCGCCACCGATCGATTCCGCACCACTGCCAGGCGCGTGGACAGCCGCACCGGTGGATTGCCGGGCAGGAACGGCACCCAGGCCACCACCCCGGCCGCGGACAGCACGCATACGATCGCGACCGCGACCAATGCCGAGCGCCAGCCCAGCCACTGCCCGATCGCATCACCGAGCGGCACACCCAGCGCGGTCGCGATCGTCAACCCGCCCACGACCACCGCCAACGCGCGCGCCCGCGCTTCGGGCCGCACCAGGGCCGAGGCCACCGCACCGGCATTCGGGGTGAACGCGGCCGCGCCGACCGCCGCCAGCACTCGGGTGACCAGCAGCACCGCGAAGCTCGGAGCCGCCGCCGACCCCAGATTGGCCAGGCCGAGCACGACCAGCGCTGTCACCAGCAGGGCACGGCGTGGCAGTTGTGCGGTGAGCGTGGCCAGCACCGGCGACAAGAGTGCGTAGGCCGCGGCGAACACCGTCACCGCCGCACCGGCGGCCCCCGTGGACACACTCAGCTCCGCGGCCATGTCGGGCAGGAATCCCGCCAGGATGAACGCATCGGTACCGACGGCGAAGGTGCCCAGCGCCAGAATCAACGTGCGCCGCAACCCATTCGGCGACCCGACCAGCTGGGGCGAGATCCCTTCCGGACGATCTTTAATCGGGACATTCATTATCCCTATTCTCCTTCCAAGAAACCCGGCCCGAAGGCCGGGTGGTTTTCGCGGGCGAGGTGCCCGCTGCTAGGCGGTAGGGCTCTCGTAGAAGCGGCGCGCCCGTGCCGCCGCGTTGACTGGAGCGTCGGCGATCAGATCGGCGATGGTCTGATTCGCCAACTCGCGCCGCCACGCCAACTCCGCGCGCCGCATTGCCGTGGCGATACCACACGGCTCGGCGAACTCCGACCTCGCCGCCGCCGCACCGGCGCCGCGGCGGCGGATCTCGGTGCACCGGAACGCGTCTGTCCTGCCCTCGACCGCGCCGACGACATCCATCAACGTGATGCGCTCCGGCATCCGCGCCAACCGGTACCCCCCACGTGATCCCGGAGCGGATTCGAGAATCCCCTCGCGCACCAGCGGCTGCAGCCGCTTCTTCAGATACTCCGGTGGCAACTCGAACATCTCCGCCAGCCTGGCCGTCGAGATCGGCGCCCGGTCATCGAGCCACGCCAGCACCATGCAGCAGTGCAAGCCCCACTCGACTCCCTCGCTCATCAACATGAACAGGGATACTACATATCCCGAATAATGCCGGATAGGGGTAGCCGTACGAATCGTGTCACCTGGTACATGAGCGCTGATGAGCTCGAGCAGCCGGACTGTTTCGGGGTGAAACGAATCCGCATGTTAGGAGCGCCGCACCCTCGAAGGCCACGAATCCGCCCGCCGGCGCGGCAAAACCATCGGCGGCGCCGCCGTGGTCGATGACGCCATGCTCTCCATGGCGCTGCACCTGCGCAGCAACAACCACAGCCTGCGCGACATCGCCGCCCGCTTGGTTATCACCAAGGGCAAGAAGAAAGGCCAGCACCCCTCACCGGCCACCGTCCTACGGCTGCTGCGCGAGCACGATCGGACCAGCGCACCGATTGGTTGATCACCTCCGAGTCGACACGGGATTCCGGCACTTCCCGTGCTGGCCCTTCCACACGAGGCGGGTTGTGCCTGCAATGATCGTTTGTCGACAACCGCCCAGGTCGTGACAGACTGTGCCCCCGTGGATACCGAGAACAGCATCCAAAGGATCGAAACGCACCGGTGGCGGATCGACTCCCGCGAGTACGCTCGCCACGAAGCACGCCGCGGGCGACGGTTCGCCTTTCCCGAACTCGACCCCTGCCGTACAGCGCTGGTGGTGATCGACATGGTGCCGTTCCATGTAGCGGACAGCGCCTACTGCCGCGCGATCGTGCCCAATCTCAACCTCATGGCCGAAGCCCTGCGCACCGCGGGTGGAGTGGTGGCCTGGGTTACACCCGCATTCACCACACCGACCCCTCGCGAGATCGAGTTCTTCGGCCCGCGGATTGCTGAGATCTACAGCAGTACAGGCGGTTCTGGTCCGGTTCACACGCGTATGTGGCCGGCGATGAGCACCCACAGCACCGATTTGTTCGTGGAGAAGTCGGCCTTCAGCGCCTTCTTTCCCGATCGGTGTGTGCTGCCGGATCTGCTCGTCCAGCGAGACATCGACACCGTACTGATCACCGGAACCGTCACCAACGTGTGCTGTGAGTCATCGGCGCGCGACGCCGCCACCCTCGGGTTCCGGGTCATCCTGGTCGCCGACGCCAATGCCGCCCGCCGCGACCAGGACCACAACGCCGCCCTACACACCATCTACCGCTCATTCGGTGACGTGCGGCCCACCGCGGACGTGCTCGAAATGCTCTCCACCACGACCTGACGGCTCTGCCACCAGCCCAAAGGCACCTATTCGCAGTGCAGTTAGGTTCGTTTCATGACCGCAACCGACAAGGTCCCACATGGCGTTGATGCTGATGGCTGATGTCGAACAAGTCCTGACCGAATCGGCACGAGTGCTGAAACCCGCTGGCGCGCTTGCTATCTCTGTCGGTCTGCGACCCGCGCCAGCAAGTGGACGCGGGTTGTTCCTGAAGCTGGCCCAACCGATCTTTGCCGCCGCCCAGCAGCAGGGGGCGATGCCCTCACTCGGCGACCGCTCGCACCATCAGATGGCGTGCCGATGACGAGGACCATCACGACGTGACGTGACGTCGACCAGGACCTTGCCGACCGCGCCGCCTTCGACCGCTCGGTGGGCATCCGCGGTGCGGTGAAGGGGAAAACGGACCAGGGGCAGGCCGTGCTCCTCGCCGACCGGCAGGGCGCCGTCACCGACAGCGGCGGCGACGTCTGCGACGGCCGCGGCGCGGACGTCAGGACCGGCGGTGTAGAGCACTATGAACTGCATGCGGGTGTTGCGCACCATGTGTTGCCCCACGTTCAATTCGACCGGATGACCGCCGTCGTTGGCGTAGGTCGAGATGGTGCCGGCAGGCCGCAGCACGGCCAGGTCCAGGGCGAGGTTCGCGCCGAGCGCCACCTCGGCGATGATGTCCACGCCGTCAGCAGCGATCGCGCGGATCTCGGCGCCAGGGTCGCCCTCGCGGTAGTTGACCACATGGTGGGCGCCGGCGGCGGTGGCGAGCCGCGCCTTCTCGGGGTTGCTGACCGTGGTGATCACGGTGGCACCAGCCCAGCGGGCGAGCTGGATCACCGCGTGCCCGACCGCCCCCGCCCCGCCGGCAGCGAGTACCACTTTGTCCGCCAGCGCACCGGGCCGCAGCCGGCGCGGCCCGTCTTCGGCGACGGTAAGTGCGCGGTGCGCGGTCAGTGCGGGAACACCGAGGGCGGCGCCAACGTCGAAACCGGCCTCGTCCGGCAGTGGCACGGCTTGCCCGGCCGGTACGACGGTGAACTCCGCGGCGGTGCCGGTGGGCCGTCCCGCGGCGGCCATGAACAGCCACACCCGCTGGCCGACCCGACGCTGATCGATTCCCGCGCCGACGGCGTCGATCACACCGGCGCCGTCCAGGTGCGGCGTGATCTCTGAGAACGCCATGGCCTGGCCGGCGCGGGCCTGCCAGTCGGTGGGGTTGACCCCGGACACGGCCACCCGGACGCGGACCTCGCCGGGGGCGGGCACGGGCGGTTTTCGGTCGACCAGTTGGAGTACGTCGGGACGGCCGTTGTCGCGGTAGACGACGGCCTTCACGACGCCGCGCCGATCGCGACGTTGCTGGTGCGGGACTCGACGGCGTCGAGAGTGGTCAGTGTGTGCGCGTCGAAGGTGATCTCGCCGACCGCGATATTGGCCGCCAGGTGGGTGGGGTCAACGGTGCCGGGGATGAGCAGAATATTCGGTGCGTGGTGCAGCAGCCAGGCCAGGCCGATCTGGGACGTGGTCACGTTCAGGGACTCGGCCACTGCGTGCACGGCCGACTCGTCGGTGACGTTGGGCAGGCTCGGGAATCCTCCGCCGAGCGGGAAGAACGGTACCCACGCGATGCCCTCGGCTGTGCATAGCCGCAGCGTGTCCTCATCGTCACGGGAGACGAGGCTGTAGGCGTTCTGCACGCAGACGATGTCGGCCGCCAGGGCGCGGCGCAGCACATCGAGGGTGACGCTGCTCAAGCCGATTGCGCCGATCTTGCCCTCGTCACGCAGGGCGGTCATGGTCGCCAGCTGGTCGTCGAGGTCGACCACCTGGTTGCCCTCCGGACGCAGTCCGGGGCCGGTATCCAGGCGTCGCAGATTGACAACGGGGAGTTGTTCGACGCCGAGGCTGCGCAGGTTGTCCTCGACGCTGGCCCGCAGCTGTTCGGGCCGCTGTGCGATCCGCAGCGGCACAGGCCCGCCCGGGTTGGCGTCGGCGCCGACCTTGGTGACGACCAGCACGTCGTCCCCGGTGCGCAGGGCCTGGCGGATCACCGCGTTGGCGAAGCCGAAGCCGTAGAACTCGGCGGTGTCGATGTGGTTGACGCCGAGCTCGACGGCACGTCGGAGCAGGGCGACGGCCTCGTCATGGCGGTCGTGTAGCCGGGGGAGTTGGGCCGCGCCGTAGCCGATCCGGGATACGGAGCGACCGGCGATGGAAGCGGTGGAGGTGTTGATGACGAGTCTCCTCGGTCGGTGGTGGTGCGATGCCATCACCCTATAGACTTGTGATGACAGATTTCAATAGTTGTCAGTCAGATGCCAGGGTTTGACCGCTGACTCGGTGGCGACATAGGTTCGCGTGGCCGATGACGTGACCAACAGGCAAGGAGGCTCGATGCGCGGGGAACCGCTCGACGCGGAGACGATCGTGTCGGCCACCGAGGAGATGCTGCGCCGACACGGTCCAGACAAGACCACGGTGCTCGACGTCGCACGGCAGCTGGGCGTAAGCCACGGCAGCGTGTACCGGCACTTCGCGTCCAAGGCCGCGCTCCGCGAGGCCGTGATCAGGCGCTGGCTCGACCAGGTGCGCAACGAACTCGCTACCGTGGCGCAGAACTCCGAACTACCCCCGGCCGAGCGGTTGCGAGCATTGCTCGTCACCATGTTCGCCATCAAATGGACGAAAGCCGGGGCGGACCCGGAGCTGTTCGCCACCTTCCGGGTGCTGGCGGCCGAGCACAGCGCCGTTTCTTCCGACCATGTCGGCTTCCTGGTCGCCCAACTGCGGGACATCATCATCGACGGTGTCGCCGCCGGCGACTTCGTTGCGGGCGAGCCGGAAGTGATTGCACGGGCCGTGCTGAACGCGACGAGCCGCTTCCATGACCCGACACACGCCGCGGAATGGCACTTCCCCGAGACCGAAGCGGACTCCACGGCGGTCGTCTCGCTCATCCTCGACGGCCTCCGGGCCCGGTGACGTCCTCGGCGTGACGCCGGGTCGAGCAAAGGGAGGATGAGCCGGCAACCGCGAGTACATCTTCTGCAGTCCGATTGGGGAGTGGCCGAGCAGGAGCGGGAGCCGTGTGAGAATTCGGCCATGACCATCAAGTTCGATGCGCTCGATGCCGCGTTGCTCGCTGAACTGGCCAGTGACCCGCGGCGGCCGATTCTCGAGCTGGCGCAGCGGCTCGGGGTTGCCCGCAATACCGTGCAGGCGCGGATGCGGCGGCTCGAGTCCTCGGGCGCGGTGCGGGGTTATCCGCCCGATATCGATGTGCAGGCGATCGGGTTCGCGGTGCACGCGTTCCTCGGCATCGAACTCGATCAGAACAAGATGGATCCGATCATCGAGACGCTGCGTGGGTTCCCGCACGTGCTCGAGGTGCACGCCACCACCGGACGCGCCGACCTGCTGGTCCGCATCGCCGCCCGATCCCAGCAGGATCTGCTCGAGATCATCCAGCGGGTTCACGCCATCGAAGGCGTGAAACACACCGAGACGATGCTCGCGCTGGCCACCCCGATCGGGTATCGGAGCCTGCCGCTGGTCGAGCATCTGACCAGCACTGGCGATGTGACCTAGGTCTCCGCGCCTCGAGCAGATTGACGCAATCCACTCAGTGGTCTAGATCACTTTTGAGCAGTCTGATCAACTTTTCGGCTGACTGTTGACACAGATCACCCCTCCCCGGCACATTTCGCGGCACCGATAGCAAGTTCCTTCGCGCAGTGAGGTGACCATGACCAGCGTCGTCTGTTCCACCGCCCGACCGCTGGCCGACCCGGCCGCTCCCTACGACCTCGCCGATCGCTACCGCTCCGGCGCGGGCCCGGTGCTGCTGACCGGGGTCCAGGCCATCGCCCGGCTGCTGGTCGAACAGCACGTGCGCGATATCCGCGCCGGTCGCCGCGTCGCGACGTTCGTCTCCGGCTACCAGGGCAGCCCGCTGGGCGGGGTGGACAAGATGCTGCTCGGCATGTCGGAGGTGCTCACCGAGCACGACATCACCTTCGTGCCCGGATTCAACGAGGAGCTGGCCGCCACCTCGGTCTGGGGCAGCCAGGCCGACCTGCCCGCCGGGCAGGCGACCCACGACGGCGTGGTCGGTGTCTGGTACGGCAAGGGTCCCGGCGTCGACCGCGCGACCGACGCCATCCGGCACGCCAACATGTACGGCGTGAACCCGCGTGGCGGCGTCCTGCTGCTGGTGGGCGATGATCCGGCCTCGAAATCGTCGACGGTGCCCGCGGTGAGCGAACGTTCGCTGGCCGCCATGGGCGTGCCGGTGCTGTTCCCGCGCAATGCCGAGGAGATCATCACCCTCGGTATGCAGGGCATCGCGATGTCGCGGGCCTCGGGCTGTGTGGTGGCGTTGAAGATCGTCGCCGATGTCGCCGACGGGGCATGGACGGTCGACGCCGCGGTCGCGGAACTCGCCGTGACCGTTCCCGAAATCCCGTGGGAGGGAACGCCTTTCGTCTACCGGCAGCGGCCGATGGCGGCACCGACCGACAGCGTGCTCGCCGAGGCCGACCTGTACGGGCCGCGCTGGGCGACGGTGCACGCCTACGGCGCGGCCAACGCCCTCGACGTGATCGAGGTGGACCCGGCCGAGGCGAAGGTGGGGATCGCGGCCACCGGCACCACCTTCGACGCCGTCCGGCAAGCACTGCTCGACCTCGGTGTCGACGAGGCGACCATGCACCGGGCCGGAATCCGTTTGCTGCGCATCGGTATGCCGTATCCGCTCGGCGCGACCGCGCTCACCGAGTTCGCCCGCGGGCTCGAGCAGTTGATCGTCGTCGAGGACAAGACCGCGTTCATCGAAACCCAGGTCCGCGAGATCCTCTACGGCACCCCGGACGCGCCGCGCGTGCTCGGCAAGCAGGACGAGCGCGGCGCGCGGCTGATGCCGGTCGACGGCGAACTCACCGCCGGACGCCTGCTGGCCCCACTGCGCCGGGTGCTGCGCGGGAAGGTGGAGCTGAAACGGGCAGCGCCACCGGCACTTGCGCTGGAAGTCCTCGCCGCCAAGCGGACGCCCTACTTCTGCAGCGGCTGCCCGCACAACCGCTCCACCGCGCTGCCCGACGGCTCGATCGGCGGCGGCGGCATCGGCTGCCACACCCTGGTCACCATGTCCGGGCGCACCGACAGCGCGGTCACCGGGCTCACCCAGATGGGCGGTGAGGGCAGCCAGTGGATCGGGCAGGCACCGTTCACCGATGTACCGCACCTGTTCCAGAACATCGGCGACGGCACCTTCTTCCATTCCGGGCAGCTGGCCATCCAGGCCTGTGTCGCGGCCGGGGTGAATATCACTTACAAGCTGCTCTGGAACGAGGTCGTCGCGATGACCGGTGCCCAGGATGTGGAGGGCGGGCTCACCGTCGCGCAGCTCACCCACAAGCTCACCACCGAAGGCGTGCGGCAGATCATCATCTGCGCCGACGAACCGAAACGCCACACCAAGCGCGCGCTGGCCAAGGGCACTCTGCTGTGGCACCGCGACCGGCTCGACGAGGCACAGCGGCTGCTGCGCGAGGTCGAGGGCGTCACCGTGCTGATCTACGACCAGCACTGCGCCGCCGACGCGCGCAGGCAGCGCAAGCGCGGCACACTGCCGGTCCGCAATACCCGGGTCGTGATCAACGAGGCCGTCTGTGAGGGCTGCGGTGATTGCGGCGCCAAGTCGAATTGCCTGTCGGTGCAGCCGGTCGAGACCGAGTTCGGGCGCAAGACCCGTATCGATCAGACCTCGTGCAATACCGATTACAGCTGCTTGGACGGCGACTGCCCGTCCTTCGTGACGGTGGAGGTGGATCCGGACAATAGCAAGGCGCAGCGGCGCACAGCTGTCGTGCCGCCCGGCGTGCCCGATCCGGGTGTGGACGCACCACTGCGCACCCAGAACGTGCTGATCGCCGGGATCGGTGGCACCGGCATCGTGACGGTGAACCAGGTGCTGGCCACCGCCGCGCTGCGCGCCGGGTACGAGGTCGAGAGCCTGGACCAGATCGGCCTGAGTCAGAAGGCCGGCCCTGTGCTGTCGCACCTGCGGTTCTCCGCAACGGAATTGGAGCCTGCCAATCGGCTCACCCCGGGCAGTGCGGACTGCCTGCTCGCCGTCGATCTCCTGACCGCAACCGATCCCAAATACCTGCAGTACGGCGATGCGGCGAGCACCGTGGCCGTGGCGTCGACGAGTCAGACCCCGACCGGCGACATGGTCTTCGACAAGTCGGTGGACTACCCCGCGACGGACACGCTGCTGGATCGGCTTGCCACGGTGACGAATTCGATCAGTCACTTCGACGCGCTCGCGGCGGCGCTGACACTGTTCGGGAACACGGCGGCGGCCAACTTCCTGATCGTAGGCGCGGCCGTACAGAACGGCGGGCTGCGCCTACCGGCCGCGGCGATCGAGGAGGCCATCGGGATCAACGGTGTCGCGGTGGATGCCACCATCGCGGCCTTCCGCTGGGGTCGGGTCGCCGTCGCCGATCCGGCGGCCTTCGCCGCGGCGGTCGATGAGGGGCAGCCGCGGCGTACTGCACCGGTTGCGCCCGCGGAGTTGCTGGCGCACACCGGTTTCGATGGTGAGGTGCGTCGGCTCGTGGAACTGCGAGCGGCTCAGCTGATCGGCTACCAGAACGTGAAGGTGGCACGTCGCTATATCGAGACGGTCGAATCCGTCTGGGCGGCAGAACGTTCCGTCACCGAGCGCACTGATTTCAGCGAGGCGGTCGCGCGCGGACTGTTCAAGTTCACGGCCTACAAGGACGAGTACGAGGTGGCCCGGCTACTCGTGGATCCGGACTTCCTCGCCGACGTGCAAGCCCAGGTGCCAGGCGGTGAGAAGCTCACCTACAAGCTGCATCCGCCGGTGCTGCGCGCGATGGGCCGGGACAAGAAGATCGGGCTCAGGCCGAAATCGCATGTCGCGCTGAAGGTTCTAGCCAAGGGCAAATTCCTGCGCGGCACCAAGCTCGACCCCTTCGGCTACGCCCACGTCCGCAAGGTCGAGCGCGAACTGCTGGCCCACTACACCGAACTCGTGCGCCGACTGGCCGACGATCTGACCGCCGAGAACTACGAAACAGCCACCGAGGCAGCCGCACTGACCGATGTGGTACGCGGCTACGAGGACATCAAACTCGGCAATGTCGAGTTGTACCGCGCCCGGCTGCGCGAGCTCGGTATCGATTACTGACCGTCACCCCGCCTGGTGCCCGACTGTGCGTCAGCGGCCCAACAAGCCTGTGCGCCTCGAGGCCGCGGTGCCCCACACCGCCGAATCTCGGCCGCGCCCTGGAGATTCAAACATCATCGCACTGTGCGACGCCACAGCACAAGAACACCGCCGCACCCCGCGGCACAACACCGCCGCGCATCCGCGGCACACCAACACCGCCGCATCCGGGCACAACCCTGGTGCGCGGAAACCGGAAAGGAATCGACAGTGACCGTTGTGCACACCGAGGCAGGAGTCTTCGGCCGATCGCACGAGTTGAGCGCCCGCGCCCACGAGCAAGTGGTGTTCTGCGAGGACGACATGTTCGGCTGAAGGCGATCACCGCGATCCACTCGGCCGCGTTCGGCCCGGGTATGGGCAGAACTCGTTTTACCCATACCCCAACAAATCCATCACCTTGCAAGACGTGCTGCGACTGTCGTGGGGTATTCAGCTGCCAGGTGTTTCGTGAACGTAGCTGATCGAGCGTAAGCAACCAACAACATGGACGAGGCTCGACTACCTCCGATGGGTCGAACATGTCATACGGCTATGGCATGGTGGCCTGTGTTGGTGAGCGACAACGAGATGCGGGGAAGGAGTTGATCGCTGATGGCGAGGTTCGATATCCCTGACGGATGGACGATGCAGGCCTACCGATTCGCGCTCGACCCCACCCCGCGACAACAACCGGTACTCCGATCACATTGCGGTGCATCCAGGTTCGCGTTCAACCACATGCTCGCCTTGGTCAAAGCGGTGATCGATCAACGCACCGCTGAACGCAGCTACGGGATCTCCGAGACCGAACTGACCCCGTCGATCGGCTGGTCACTACCCGGACTCCGCAAAATATGGAACCAGCGTAAACACGAGCACGCGCCGTGGTGGGCGGAGAACTCGAAAGAGGCCTACAACACCGGACTCGATGGCCTCGCCCGGTCGCTCGATAACTGGACTGCCTCCCGAACCGGCCGGCGGGCCGGTAAACCGGTCGGGTTCCCGAGATTAAAAACCGCGGCCCGGTCACGGCGGTCCGTTCGCTTCACCACGGGGACTATCCGGGTCGAGCCCGACCGCCATCACATCGTCCTTCCACGGGTCGGGCGGCTCAAAACACATGAGTCGACCCGCAAACTCGCCCGCCGGGTCGAGGCCGGAACCGCACGCATCCTCTCCGCCACCCTCGCCCAGGATTCGCGTCGCCGCTGGTACGTCTCATTCCAAACCCTCGTCACAGTCAAAGCCCGTCCCGGGCATGCCCGCCGGTCACCTCACCCGGTGGTCGGGGTCGATATCGGGGTCAAAGCCGACGCGCTGCTGGTGATCGCGACCCCTGACGGTCACGAAGTAGGCCGAATTCCGGCGCCCAAACCCCTGACTGCCGCACAAGCCCGGTTGCGGGTGTTGCAACGGAGGGCAGCACGTCAGCAGGGTTCGTATGACCCCGTCACGAAAAACCGGCGGCGGCCATCGAAGCGGTGGCAGGCCACCACGGCACGGATCGCCCGCACGCACGGGCGGGCCGCCGCAGTCCGCCGCGACGTTCTCCACAAGACCACCACTGAACTGGCCCAGCGGTACCAGGTGATCACCGTGGAAACTCTGAACGCGGCTGGGATGCGGTCCGCGGGCGGTGCCCGGAAGAAGGGGTTGAACCGGGCGCTCGCTGACGCGGCCCTCGCTCAGGTCCGGCAGATGTTGGCCTATAAGACTCGCTGGTACGGGTCGGTTCTGGTGGAAGCGGACCGGTGGTTTCCGAGTTCGAAGACGTGTTCGGGGTGTGGTGGGCGAAAGCCAAGCCTGACCCTCGCCGACCGTGTCTATAGCTGTGAGTCTTGTGGTCTGTCGATTGATCGTGACCGTAATGCCGCGATCAACCTCGCCCGACTCGGCGAGACCCGCCTGTCCAGGGTGGGTGAACAGGGTTGTGCCGACAGTGGGTCGGTGCCAGGACGTGGAGCCATCCGCAAGTCCGAGCCTGCGCGTGCGGGTGAGGCAGGAGGCTGTGAAACGTCTACCCCGTCGCAGCGTCAGCTGGGTTCGGCGGGGACCGCTTCACCGCAAGGTGAGGCTGCCTGATGGAGCACACGCACGGTCGCTCACCAAAAGGCAACGGCATGACCTACAAGGCCGCCACGGCAGGCGCCCGCATCGGTGGCGGCAAGGCCGTGATCATCGGCGACGCGCAACAGCGAGGGCCTTCCCGCCGCGTACGCGCGCCGTCGACACGCTCGGCGGGCGCTACATCACGGCGGGCGATGTGGGTACCGACACCGACGATCTGGATGTCATCGGCAGGCACGCCCGCCATCGCCGACGCCAGCACCGTCGCCGTCGGCGGCAATCGGCACAGTGCCGGGCGGACCGCACTCGGCATATTCCATGCCGATGCGCGCCAGGCCCAAATACGTTTGGGGCGCAACGACGCTGTCATACGGTCGCCGTCGAGTCGTAGGCAAGTCGGCCGCGAAAACTACCGCCCTACCCCGGCGGCGTCGACGTCTGCATGACCGATGGGAACGAGGCGGTGTTGCGGCGCATCGCCGACGACCCGTGGTTCCGATCCTGGCCGCCCTGGCTTGCATATGGCTGATGGTCAACCTCTCGATCGAGACCTGGCTGCGCTTCGTGATCTGGATGGCCCTCGGTGTCATCGTCTACTTCGCGTACGGTCGCCGACACTCGATCCTCGGCCGCGGGCAACCACAACCCGCGCAACCGGAGTTGACACCGGTCCGCTAGCTCGAAACCCACTGGGCCGCCGTCTGCTCGACCAGCGAGCAGGCGGCGGCCGACCCCGCGAGCACTCACTTTTCACAGCCTGTGGCACTCAGTGCCAGGTCAGGTGAAATAATCCCCGGGACAACCAGGGCAATGCGATGTTGGGAGTACGGCAGTGGAGTTGATCGGTGTAATCGGTGGCGGCACGATGGGCGCGGGGATCGCGGAGGTGTGCGCCAAGGCGGGCAGCTCGGTGCTCGTGCTCGAAACGAAGCCGGAGTTCGCCGAGGCGGCGCAGAACCGGATCGCCACCTCGATCGCCCGTGGCGTCGCCAAGGGCAAGATCACCCAGGACGAGGCCGACGCCGTGCTCGCGCGGGTGCGCGTCACCCTGGACATGGACGAGTTCGCCGATCGTGACCTGGTGATCGAGGCCGCGCCGGAGATCGAGGCGCTGAAGTACGAGATCTTCGGCAAGCTGGACAAGATCGTCAAGCCCGAGGGCATCCTCGCCACCAACACCTCCTCGATCCCCGTGATCAAGGTGGCCGGGGCGACCGAGCGGCCCGAGCGGGTCGTCGGCGTGCACTTCTTCAACCCCGTCCCGGTGATGCCGCTGGTCGAGATCATCTCGACGCTGGTGACCGCGCCGGAAGCGGCCGTGGCCGTCACCGACTACGTGAAGAACACCCTCGGCAAGATGGCCGTGCAGGCCGGTGACCGCTCCGGGTTCATCGTCAACGCGCTGCTCATCCCCTACCTCTGTTCCGCGATCCGGATGCTCGAGTCGGGCTACGCCACCGCCGAGGACATCGACGCGGCGATGAAGGGCGGCTGCGGCTACCCGATGGGCCCGCTGACGCTGCTCGACACCGTCGGCCTCGACATCGCCCTCGCGGCGTCGGAGTCGCTGTACGCGGAGTTCGCCGAGCCGCACCTCGCCCCGCCCGCGCTGCTGCGCCGGATGGTGGACGCGGGCCGGCTGGGCCGCAAGACCGGGCGTGGGTTCTACGACTACGCGAAGTGATGTTCTGTCCCGCAGGAGCTCGTGCTCCTGCGGGACGGCCCGCCCGACCTCACGCCGACGTCAGATTCTCCGCTTCGGGCTTCGGGAAGAAGCCGATGTCGATGTAGTGATCGAAGTAGCGGGTGATGACCGCGGCGTCGACGGCGGGGAACTCGATCGGCAGGCCGCGGAACGGTTCGGCGGGAGCCGACTCCACACCGGTCAGCACCGCGGCCGGGTTCGCCTGGGCGATGGCGGCCGCGTAGTTGCCGCTCAGCGCGGAAGCCCGAGCCAGGATCGGGTCGGCGTCCGGCCGTTCGGCGGCAGTGGACAGCTGGAGACCGAATTCCATCGGGTCGATGAAGTCGAAACGGTAACCGCGGCTGCGGATCTCCTCGTAGACGACATGCAGCGGCACCTGCGCACCGGCGGCCCGGAAGACGTTGCCGATGGCCGCGGTGTCGCGTGATCGGCTGACGATCCCCGCCGCGACATGGTCGACGGGCGCCATTTCGATGCCGATCGCGCGTACATCCACCGCCACACCGAGCACCAACATGGCACGCAGCATCGTCCACCAGGCGTCTTCGGCCGGGGCGACGCCCGTGCGGGAATCGCCGGTGATCAGGCCGGGGCGGTAGACGGCGATGGGAACGCCACGCTCGATCGCGGCGTGCACGAGCTGCTCGGCGACCCACTTGGTCATCGCGTAACCGGGTAGACCGGCGGGCACCCCGTTGTCCTGCGGGATCCCCGCGAGCACCGACAGTGTCGACACATAGTGGATCGGCTTGACCCGTGTGGTGGTCGCCAGGCGCAGCACCTCGGTGGTGCCGCAGACGTTGGCCGCCCGCATCCGCGCATACGGCTCGAGATGGTTCACCAGCGCACCGTTGTGATAGATCGCGTCGGCCCTGGCCGCGAGTTCGGCGAAGCGCAGTGGGTCCATACCGAGGTTCGGTTGCGCGAGATCGCCTGGGACACCGACGATTCGGTCGAGGTAGGGCGTCAGGTCGATGCGGTACTTCGCGGCTGTCGACACCACGCGATCCACGGCGCCCTGATCATCGGTGGCGCGGACCAGGCAGTGGATGGTCGCGGTGGTCTGCTCGAGCAGTTCGCGCAGCAGGAAGCTACCGAGGAACCCGGTGGCACCGGTGAGCAGCAGCGTGGCCGGTTCGCCGGTGCGCTGTGGCGCGCAGCCGGTGAGGTCGATCGACGGGTCGAGGATCGCGTCGAGCGCCGGATCGGGGCCTGCGGCCGAGGCCGATGACTCGTCGCGCAGAGCCAGTGCCAGGTCGCTGACCAGCGGATAGCTGAACAGCAGGCGCAACGGCACCTCGATGCCGAGTTGCTCAGCGAGGGTAGCGCGCACCCGGATCGCCGCGAGCGAGGTGCCACCGAGGACGAAGAAGTCGTCGTCGCGGCCGACCCGTTCGAGGTCGAGCACTTCGGCGATCGCGGTGGCGACGATCTGCTCATCGGCGGTGGCCGGTGCCTGGTACTCGCGGATCTCCACAGCGGGCGCGGGCAGCGCCTTGCGGTCGAGCTTTCCGGTCGCGCCGAGCGGGAATTCGTCGAGCACCAGTAGGCGGTGCGGAATCATGTACGGGGGCAACAGGGTTCGGATCGTCGCCAACACCTCGGCGGTGTCCACAGAAGTATCGAGAGGTGTCACGTAGCCGACGAGCTGTTCGTGGTGCACCGCGACCGCCGCACCAGCGACCGCCGGATGCGTGCGCAGCGCCGCCTCGATCTCACCGGGCTCGATGCGCAGGCCGTGCAGTTTGAGCTGAACGTCGGTGCGGCCCAGGTAGGTCAGGTCACCGGACGGGAGCCTGCGCACCAGATCGCCGGTGCGGTACATGCGTTCGCCGACGGGACCGTACGGGTCGGCGACGAATCGTTCCATCGTCTTGTCGGGGCTGCCGAGGTAACCCCGAGCCAGTTGCGCACCGGCCAGGTACAGCTCGCCGGGCGTGCCGGCGGGTACCGGCCGCAGCCGCGCATCGAGGACGTAGGCGCGAGAGTTCCAGTGCGGCAAGCCGATCGGGACGATACCGGCACCCACGTCGGTCACATCGGCGCCGGTGATCGACACGGTGGCCTCGGTGGGGCCGTACAGGTTGTGCAGACGGCCCGCGGTGACGGTGGTGAAGCGTTCGATGGTGGCGTTCGGCAGTGCTTCACCGCCGACCCACACCGCCCGCAGCGAACGCAGGGCGCCCGTCGGTGCGGAATCCAGGAGCATCTGGAGTACCGAGGGCACGATGGTGGTGCCGGTAACGCGGTGGCGGGCAATGAGTTCGGCGAGGTAGGCCGGATCGGTGAGTCGCTGCGAGGCGGCCACGATCATGTGCGCGCCTGCCCGCAACGGGGTGGCGAAGCCGATCATCGAGGCGTCGAAGGTGAACGGAATCGACTGCAGGACAGTGTCGGACTCCCTCACCCCGTACTCGCCGACCATGAACGCGGCCTGGTTGACGATCGCCGAATGCGGCACGCCGACACCCTTCGGCTTGCCCGTCGAGCCGGAAGTGAAGATCACATAGGCCAGGTCGAGAGTGTGCAGCGGGCGCAACCGGTCGGCGTCGGTCAGCCAGGCGTCCGAGAAGTCCGACAACGCGACCCGGTCCACCGAGACGACCGGCAGCCCATCGGCTTCGATCGCATCGCCGGTGGTGGTCAGCAGGCACACCGGCTGTGCGGCGGCGAGGATGTCGGCGCGACGCTCGGCGGGGGAATCGGGATCGAGTGGCACGTAGGCGCCACCGGCCGCGAAGACCGCGTACATGGCGACGACGAGATCGATCGAGGGCCGAATCGCCACGCCCACAGTGCTTCCGGGGCCGACACCGTCGGCGACGAGCAGCCTGGCCAGTCGGTTGACGCGACCGGCCAGCTCCCCGTAGCTCAGCGTGACCTCGCCGAAGGTGACCGCGGGCGCGTCGCGACGATGCTGTGCGCGGGCCCGGAATTCGTCGAGCAACGTCGAGTCCGCGACGAGGCGCAGCTCGCCCGACGGCTCGGTGAGCTCGGCCTCGGTGAGCAACGGCAGGTCACCGACGGGCCGGTGCGGTGCGGCGACGGCCGCGGTCAGCAGCCCGGCCAGGCGCTCGCCGAGCGTAGCCATGGTCGACGCGTCGAACAGGTCGGTGGCATAGCGCCAGGAGCAACGCAGGCCAGCGGGCCCGTCGCTGTCCTCGAGCGGAACGACGGTGAGCTGCAGGTCGACGGGTGCGGCTTCCTCGCCCAGATCGACCGCCGTTACCGTCAACTCAGGCAGTTCGAGGCGCGTGGCGCCGAAGTTCTGGAACGACAGCGCCACCTGGTACAGCGGGTGGTGGGCCTGGGTGCGCGGCGGATCCAGTTCGGCGACAAGACGTTCGAACGGCACATCCGCATGGGCGAAGGCGGCCAGATCGATATCGCGGACCCGATCCAGCAGGGCCGCGAAGGATTCGGCGGCGTGGATGCGGGTGCGCAGGACGACGGTGTTGACGAACATGCCGACGAGATCGTCGAGCTCGGGTTCACCACGACCGGCGACGGGAGCACCGACGGTGACATCCTCGGTACCGGCGACCCGCGCCAGCAGCACCGACAGCGCGGCGCGCACCACCATGAACAGCGAGGCATTGTGTTCGCGCGCGAGGGTTTCCAGCGCGGAATGCACCTGCGCGGAAACAGCGAAGTCCTGTGCCGCACCACGGGTGCCCGCGACCGGTGGCCGCGGTCGGTCGGTGGGTAGCTCGAGCAGGGCAGGGGCACCGGCGAGCGCGGTGCGCCAGAACGCGAGCTGCTCCGCCAGCAGCGAGCTGGGATCGTCTGCCGCGCCGAGCATTTCCTGCTGCCAGAGCGTGTAGTCCGCGTACTGCACGGGCAACGGCGCCCAGCTCGGCGCCGCACCGGCGGCACGCGCGGCATAGGCGGTCATCAGATCGCGCGTCAGCGGACCAAGCGAGAAGCCGTCGGTGGCGATGTGGTGCACGACCACCGCCAGCACGTGGTCGGTCGCGGAGAGCTGGAATATGGCCGCGCGCACGGGAACTCGCCGGCACACGTCGAACCCGCCGAGCGTCAGCCGGGCCAGTTCGCGCGGCAGCTCGGATTCCGCGATCGGGTCGACCACCACGTCGAGACCCGCCTGGGCCACGGGCAGGATCTGCTGGAAGCCCGCACCGCCGTGCTCGGGGTACACCGTGCGCAGCACCTCGTGCCGTTCGAGCACGTCATCGAGTGCGGCGGTGAGCGCTGCGGTGTCGAGCGGCCCGGACAGACGCAGTGCCACCGGGATGTTGTAGGCGCTGGATTCGGGATCCAGTCGCGCCATGAACCACATGCGCTGCTGGGCGAGCGAAAGCGGTACGTGCACACCACGTTCGCGCCGGGTCAGCGGCACACGCGCCGACGCGGCACCGACCAGCGCATCGAGGGCGCTCGCCAGCTCGGCCACCGTGCCGTGCTCGAAAACGGTGCGGGCGGGCACCCGCACACCGACCGCGGCACCGAGGCGACCGGCCAGCTGGGTGGCGAGCAACGAGTTGCCACCGAGGGCGAAGAAGTCGTCGCCGCGCCCGATCGGGTCGGCGCCGAGCAGCTCGGCGAAGACCGCCGCCACCGCGCTTTCGGTGTCACCGCGCGGCTGTTCGAACTCGCGCGCGACGAGTTCCGGTGCCGGCAGCGCCCGGTGATCGAGCTTGCCGACCGGCGTCAACGGCACCTCGTCGAGCACCACGATCGCGGCGGGCACCGCGTGCTGGGGCAGGTGCCGTTCGGCCAGCCGGGTCAGCGCCGCCGCGTCGATCGTGGCACCCGAGGCCGCGACGAGGTAGGAGACGAGCGCGCTCGCACCGCTGGGCAGCGTCCGGATGAGAGTGGCCGAGAAACGGACAGTGTCGTCGGCGGCGAACAGCGCGTCGATCTCGCCGAGTTCGATGCGGAAGCCACGCAGTTTCACCTGCGCGTCGGTGCGACCGAGGAATTTCAAGCCGAACCCGCCGGGTACCGGTACCCATTGCACGAGGTCACCGGTGCGGTAGAGCCTGCCGCGACCGAGTGGGTCGGCGACGAACCGGCTAGCGGTGAGCCCGGCCCGGTCGTGATAGCCACGAGCCAGGCCGACACCGGCGAGGTAGAGCTCACCGGGCACGCGGTCCGGCACCGGACGCAGCCGGGCATCGAGGACCAGTGCCGTCATCCCGGGGATCGTGTCGCCCATGGTGATCACGTCGTCGGCGGTCAGCCGATCGCTCATCGCGCAGACGATGGTGGTCTCGGTCGGGCCGTACACATTGAAGAACTCGCGGCCGGGCGCCCACTGTGCGATCAGCTCGGGCGGATACGCCTCGCCACCGACGGCGAGTGCGGCCAGTTCCGGCAGCGCCGCCGCGTCGAGCCCGGCCAGGGCCGCGGGCGTGATGAAGGCATGGGTCACCCGTTCGGCGCGCAACAGTTCGGTCAGTTCGTCGCCGCCGTAGACATCGGGCGGCACGATGACCATGGTCGCGCTCGCCCCGATCGCGAGGAGCATCTCCAGCATGCTGGCGTCGAAGCTGGGCGAGGCGAAGTGCAGCGTGCGCGAGTCGCCGGTGATGCCGAAGCGGCGGACCTGCTCGGCGCACAGACCGGCCAGGCCGGTGTGGGTGACCGCGACGCCCTTGGGGACGCCGGTCGAGCCGGAGGTGTAGATGATGTAGGCGAGATCGTCCGGGGAGAGCCCGCGAACGCGTTCGCCCGCGCTCACTGGTTCGTCCGACATCGCGGCCGACTCGACACCGAACTCGTCGGAATCGAGGCACAGCCACTGGATTCCGGCGTCCAGCCGGGCCGCGTCCGCCGCCTTGGCCAGCCCGAACGCGGCACCGGAATCGGCGAGCATGTAGGCAACGCGCTCGGCCGGGTAGCGCGGATCGACGGGGACGAAGGTGGCGCCGGTCTTGGCCGCCGCCCAGACCGCGACCACGGACTCGATCGAGCGGGTGAGCGCGAGGACGAAGCGGTCGCCGGGACCGAGGCCGCGCGC
Source organism: Nocardia sp. NPDC059195 (assembly GCF_042754695.1). Taxonomy (NCBI): domain Bacteria; kingdom Bacillati; phylum Actinomycetota; class Actinomycetes; order Mycobacteriales; family Nocardiaceae; genus Nocardia; species Nocardia sp. NPDC059195. Next base: position 102,959 of record NZ_JBHZBG010000006.1, read on the forward strand.
GATCAGCACCCTGGCCAGGCGCGAGGACCACTGGTCGAGTTCGGTGTAGGTGAGGGTCTGCCCGTCGAATCGCAGCGCGGGCGCCTCTGGGGCACGCTCGACGGCGGCCAGCAGGAGCCGCGGCAGCGTAGACGACACGGGCGCACGACGATGTCGGCGTGCGGCGCGGCGGCGGACGCCAGAAGCTTGCTCTGTCACCGGAAAGGCTTCCCTTCACCATGGATCACCCACGCGATCGCACATCTGGAACGTCGCCTGGACTCTCGGCTACACGGGGTATCGGAAAAATCCTGCGTGACGGTACCGCAAATATCTCATCAATTTCGGTGCAGTGGCAATTTCGTAGTTTCACCGTGCACACCATTGGTTATAGCCGACCGGCCAGTTTGTTACACAGCTCATACGCAGGTCATACGCAGGGCGAACAACATTCGGGCGGACGCGAGATTTTCAGATTCACCCGATACGTCACCCTCGATACCGAACTGCGCATCTGTGACGTTTCGCCCAACGCATACGACAAAACCGGAGGCCGCGAACGCGGCCTCCGGTAGTCGATGAGTGCGACCGAGATCGGTTACCAGGCGGTAGCCCTTGCCGGTCGGCGAACCTGCTCCTGCTCCCCCACCGAGGGGTCCTGCACGCGGGTGTTGCCCGCTTCGATCCACTGGGTGTCGGCCACGCCGTGACGGGAACGGTCGGTGCCGCGCACCGCCGTCTCGCAGCGCCGGGCCAGATCCCGGCGATCCGTTCCTGGACGCTCGAGCGGCTCGAGCACGATCTCGGCGATCATGCCCTTACTGCGCAGCACCCGCTTCGCGGAATCGGCGAAGGTGTCGGTGCCGACGAAACCCGGTACGGTGCATGGCATTCCGTCGCTGTCCAGGTAGCGCAGACGCACCGGCTGGACCGGGGTGGTGGTATCGACGGCGGCCTGGAACATGGCCGGCCGCATCGAACCGTAGGCCCGGCCACACCACGTGGTGCCCTCGGGAAAGACCACGATCCGGTTACCGGCGGACAGCCGGTCTGCCACCTGCCCGACTACGCCGGGCAGTTCGCGCAGTCGGGCCCGCTCGATCGGGATGACGCGCGTGAGCTCGGCGAGTTTGCCGAGCAGCGGCCATTCGACCATGTCGGCACGGGCGACGAAACTGACCGGCTGCACCGCGGCCAGCGCCACCACATCCGCCCAGCCGATGTGCCCGGCCACGATCATCACCGCGGTGCCCGGATCGGCGAAGCCCTCCGCCGATCCGCCCTGCTCAGGCGAGCGGTTGTCGATGATGCGCAACCGCATCCCGAGGCAACCCAGTGCCGCCCTGGCGTAGCGGCGCTGCACCTGCTCACGCCGCGACTTCGGAGTGGCCATGGTCAGCACCGGGAAGCTGAGCACCAGTCCGGCGATACCGGCCAGTCGCGCGAACATCCTGACGGTGCCGACCTCGTCGATCGGCTCGATGCAGCCGGACCCACAGGGGCTCGACGGCATCCACGAATGAGAGTGAGTTGCGAGCGGCGCGTCGAACACCATGGGTTTACTTCCCGTCGAAATTGGCGGCCGCGCTCTGCAGCCGCTCCAGGTACCGGGTGTTGATGGTTTCCATGCCGAGCAGCGCAACGAAGTCGGCGACGGCGAATTCGGGGTCGTGGGCCGGTTCACCGCAGATCTCGGCGCCCAGGCGCAGGTAGCCGCGCAGCAACGGCGGCATCTTGGGACGGCTCGGCGGGGTCAGCTGATCGAGGGAGAGTCCGTCGACGACGACCGGGTTGTACGGGTGCACACGACGCTCGGGGTCGCAGGCGTGGCGGCCGAGGAGCTGGTCGCGCACGCCGCGCACGTTCGCCCCGGCCGGATCGGTGGGTGAATCCCGCATCGGCACCGACACACAGCCCATCACCCAGTCGTAGCCGGTGAGCTGGATGTAGTGCAGGATGCCCGCCCACATGAGGGTGAGCACCGAGCCGTTGCGGTGATCGGGCACCACACAGGCGCGGCCCATCTCGACGATCCGGTTGCCCGTGGGATCGAGCTGGGTCAGATCGAACTCGGTGGCGGTGTAGTACCCGCCCGCCGCGTCGACCTTGTCCGGCGGCAGCATGCGGTAGCAGCCGACGAACTGTCCGGCGAACTCGTCGCGAACCAGCAGGTGGTCGCAGTGCAGGTCGAACTTGTCGGCATCGAGGCCGGTGGCGTTCGCCGGCATCTGAAAACCGGGTTCGGAGGCGAACACCTGATAGCGCAGTCGCTGCGCGGCCTCCCGGTGCTCGGCATCAGACGCGACGACCAAGGAGTACCGAGATTTCCCCACCCCGGAGTCCGGCGCCGGGGCGGTCAACACGGACGAAATTGTCATACTGCTGATGAAGCCAGTCCGAGCTGGCATCGGGGCGACGCGTCAGTGTCGTGTCGATGCCAGCTCGGTGAACGAGACGGGAGTCACACCGGACGTTCACCGAGGCGCTGCCAATCGTTCGCCCACCTGCGGGTTTCTAGCCGAACACCACCGATTTCGGCGCTGAACCCGGTTCGCGATCGGGCATTTCGAGCGTTGCGGAACGACAACGGCCCGCCGATTCCTCGGCGGGCCGTCGCAGGGGTGGATCAGGCGTGCACCCGCTCCTCGATGGCCGCTGCGGCGGTGTCATCCGTGCGATCGACGTCCGCCGGCTCAGCCTTCGTCGGCGCAGCCTTCGCACGCTCGGCTTCCGCGCGCTCGGCCTCGTCGAAGCCGGGACGCGCCGTCCCGATGAACGCGACCAGCCACCCTGCCACCGCGGCGAAGCGGTTACGGAAGCCGACCAGATACATCAGGTGGACCGCCAGCCACATCCCCCAGGCGATGGTGCCCTTGAAGGTGATGCGTTCATTGAGCTTCACCACCGCGCTGAAGCGGCTGATCACGGCCATGCTGCCCTTGTCCCAATAGACGAACGGCGTGCCCGCGTCCTTCTTGCGACGGATGATGTCGGCGGCGTGGCGGCCCTCCTGCATGGCGACCGGCGACTGGCCGGGGTAGCCGTTGAGCGAGGTCATGTCGCCGATGGCGAAGATGTCGGCGTGGCCGCCGACGGTGAGGTCGGGGTTGATCAGGAGGCGGCCCGCGCGGTCGGTCTCGGCGCCGGTGGCCTCGGCCAGCAGTGTCGCGAAGCCGCCGACCTGCACGCCCGCCGACCACACCACGGTCTCAGCGGCGATCCGGCGCTCGATGCCCTCTTTGTCCTTGACCGTCACCTTGCCCTCTTCGATGTCGGTGACGAAGGTGCCGAGCAGCACCTCGACGCCGCTGTCGGTGAGCGAGCGCTTCGCATATTCCGAGAGCCCACCGCCGAAGGGCGGCAACACCGCATCGGCACCCTCGACCAGGGTTACCGAAACCTGCTGGTGGAAGTGCCTCTTCGCGAGTTCCTTGATCTGGCCGGCCACCTCGACGCCGGTCGCGCCCGCGCCGACCACCACGAAGCTGAGCAGCTTGTGCTTGGTGACCTCGTCGGCGCCCTCGGCCAGGGCGAACACGTGGGCGATCTGATCGCGTAGTCGCTGGGCGTCGTCGATGGTCTTGAGCGAATAGGTCTTCTCGGCGAAGTCGTCGCGGCCGAAGTAGCTCTGGCTGGCGCCGGTGGCGGCGATCAGCGAGGCGTAGGCGATCTGGCGGGGGCCGTCGGCGGTCTCGTAGGTGAGGACCGCGGCGGCGGCGTCGATTCCGGTGACCTTGCCAAGGCGCACATCGATCTCGGGATGGCGGCGCAGTACGTTCTTGATCGGCGGTGCGATCTCTTCGGGCGCGAGCACGCCGGTCGCCACCTGGTAGAGCAGCGGCTGGAACAAGTGTTCGGGCGTGCTCGAGATCAGCACGACACCGACTCGTGACTTGGCCAGTTGCTTGGCTGCGGCCAGGCCACCGAAGCCCGAGCCGACGATGACGACATCTGTGTGTTCCATGATCACTCGCTCCAAGATCGCGTTCCAGATCGGTAATAAATCCTTTCCTATGAGTAAACGCGATGCGGAACGAAGATGTTTCCACTGCCTGGGCGCATAATAGAGATGACTCTTATCTGTATAACTAATCAATGGGAGGTACCTGGTGGAACTTCGACAGTTGGCCTACTTCGTGGCCGTCTGCGAGGAGCTCAGTTTCAGCCGCGCGGCCAACCGCTGCTTCATCTCGCAATCCGCGATCAGCCATCAGATCGCGAGACTGGAACGTGACCTGGGCGCGCAACTTTTCGAGCGCACCACGCGCGCCGTCGTCCCCACCGACGCGACCCTGCGGCTGCTGCCATTGGCCAAGCAGATGCTGAGCCTGGAATCGGCGATTCGTGCCGCCGTGCGCACCACCGGACCGCGCATTCGCTTGGCCGCCAACATGTCTTTCGCCGCACCGGCACTCTCGGCGATCGCCACCGCCAGGGCCGCGCACCCCGACGCCGAGATCGAATACGTGATCAAACCGTTCCGGCAGCGGATCACGGCGGTGGCCGACGGTGACTGCGATCTGGCGCTGATCCGCGGCAGCGTCGAGCAGCCCGGTCTCGCGGTGGAACAGCTGTGGGTCGAGGACCTGGTGATCGCGATCTCCAGCAACCATCCGCTGGCCGAACGCGGCGCGGTCACCCTCGCCGACCTGAGCCCCTATCCCCTGCTGCTCCCACCCGAACAGGAACAGGTGCTATTGCACACACTGATCCGCTCGGCCTTCGCCGACCTCCCGACCGGCCCCACCTTCGGCCCGCCGATCCCGCCCGATCACACCGCCACGATGGAACTGCTCAACCGCCCCGAATCCTGGACCATCCTCTACGAGGGACCGACCAAGGGCCTGCTCACCCTCGACCTCACCGACCACCGTCTGCGCATCCCGGTGTCGGCCGTCCTGCGCGAGGACGCCCGCGAGAATCCGATCGTGCGGACCCTGCTGGATGCCCTGCACCACTGACTCCGGGTCGGCTCCGGAAAGCCGCGACGCTACGGGTGCCCCGTCATCGCCAGCGGTTCGCGCGCAATGCCTTGCGATAGCGGATCCACTGCCCGGTCGACGAGGAGGCCGCGCAGCCGACCATTGCCGCCGCGAGGATGAACACCGCGCTCGCCGCCGCGGTCCCGGCGTAGACCCCGCCTATCGCGGAGCCGATGACCGCGAAGAGCGCGAAGAGCCCGATCAGCACCGCCGTGATGATCGCGATGACACGACCGGCGGTGCGCGCGCAGAGCAGCAAGACGCCGCCACTGCCGGTGAAGGCGACGACGACGGTGAGAATCGCGATCGCGATGAACGACCCGGTCGGGTCGTCACCCTTGCGGATCTCGTCGAGCGTTTCGGTGATGCCGAAGATCAGGAAGGCCAAGATCGAAAGACTGAGCAGCAGCGTCACACTGCCTGCGAGGATCGCGGCGCCGTTCGACGGCGCGGGGCCACCCACCGGCTGGTGCCACGGACTTCCCACCGCCATCGGCCGCCTGAGCGGATCACTCACCGGCGCACCGTATTCCGCTCGTCCCCAGACCGGCTGCTGCACGTGCCCACCGGAACCGTGCGCCTGTTGTGCGGGTCCGATCCACGCCTGCTGCGGATGTCCACCGGAACCGTGCGCCTGTTGCGCCGGTCCGATCCACGCCTGCGCCGGATGTCCACCGGAACCGTTCTCCGGTCGTGGGAGATCGGTCCACGGTCGCTGCGCATGTTCGCCGGATCCCGCTGCCTCTCGCACGGGATCGGTCCACGGCTGGTGCACGGTGAGTGCGGCGACATGTCTGCCTTCGAGCGCGTCGCGAACCGCATCGGTGAATTCTGTCGCGCTGCCGAACCTCTCGTCGCGACGCTTGGCCATCGCACGGGCGATGACACCGTCGACCGTGGGTGGCAGATCGGTTCTGACCGCACTGAGTCGCGGCACCGGCTGGGACAGATGTCCCGCGACCACCTGTCCGGGGTTGGTCGCGGTGTAAGGCGGGTGCCCGGCGTACATGGCGAACAGCGTGCAGGCCAGCGAGTACTGGTCGCTGCGGTGGTCGACGATCTCGCCGGAGAGTTGTTCGGGTGAGGCGTAGGCGAGGGTGGCGGTGAACGTGCCCGTCGCCGTGAGCTGAGTGTTCGCGGTGGCGACCCGCGCGATCCCGAAATCGGTGAGTACCGCGCGGATCTCGCGGCCGTGTTCGGGATCGGCGATCAGGATATTGCCCGGCTTCACGTCGCGGTGCAGGACGCCGTGCTGGTTGGCGTAGTCGAGTGCCGAGGCCGTCTCGCCGATCAGGCGCGCGGTGACCGCGGGCTCGTGCGCGTGCGAATCCCAAGTCGCGGCGTCGGTTCCGCGGATGACCTGCATCGCGATCCACAGGTACCCGTCGTCGCTGCCGCGGTCGTACACCCCGACGATGCTCGGATGGTCCAGTTGTGCAACGACATCGGCTTCCCGTTCGAACCGCCGCTGCAATTCCTGATCGGCCGTGAACTCCCGGTTCAGCAGTTTCAGGGCGACACTGCGCGGCAGCCGCGGATGCTTGGCGAGGTAGACCGTGCCCATCCCGCCTTGTCCCAGTACACCTTCCACCTGGTACCCAGCGAAATCAGCCCCCGCCTGCAGCACAACAACTCCTCACTATCCCCACTCGCAGCCCGCACGCTACCCGCGCACACAGATTTCGGCCATATGCCGACAAGCTTCCGAACCCCTCGACCGCGAAAGCCGGGGACACGGTCACTGGTGAGCGCGCCGTTCCAGCGGCGTGCCCACCAGTGCGTCCGCCACGGCGGCATGCAATGTGAGCATGTCGTGGTCCTCGTCCTCGATCGTCCACGCCATCTCTTCCACGGCTCGGACCAGGGCCCAGCCGCGGGCACGTTCGGGGTCGACGTCCAGAGCCGCGGCGGTGGCCGCGATGACGGTCTCCGCGTGTTCTCGCGTCGGTTTCGACTGGATCTGGATCATCAACAGGAAGCCCGCGTCGAAGGCCGCCTCGCCGAGGCAGGGCTTGGGGTCGATCAGTAGCCACGGTTCACGTTCGGCGGCAACGATATTGCCGAGGTGGGTGTCGCGGTTGACGATCAGCAGCGGGCCGTCGGGTTCGGCCAGTTCACCGCACCAATAGTCGACACGCTCACGCAGTTGCGACGAAAGCAGTTCGGCCAGTGCCGAATTCGGTGCGTTCAGCAGACTACGCAGGCCCGCGACAAGGTCGGTAGCCAAGGTGAAGGCCGGGAGACCTGCGGGCACCGTAGTGACCGGCCGCCGCAGTCGGCGATACAGCCCGCACGCGAACGCGACCTTCTCGGCGTTCTCCGGGCGGCCCTCGAGACTCGGAAACCCCGGCTGGTGCAGCAATTCCGTGCCAGGCCGCGCCCATTCGAGCAACAGCGCACCACTGTCCGGGTCGAAGTCGAGCAGCCGGACAGAACCGTCACCCGCGTAGACGTGCAGTGCGGTGGCCTCGGCAAGGTTCTCCTCGTCCACCATCGGCACCTTCAACACCGCCCACGACCCATCCGCACGTCGCGCGGCCGCCACGTAGGCATGAGTGCCACCCCGAAACGGCGCGGAGAACTCCGACAACCCCCAGCGCGCGGCCAAACCCACCACCACGCCGGGCAATCCATCGATCCACCGCGCCCCGGCTTGCCCGAACACCTCCCGGACCGTCTCCTCGACCTCCGCAGGCAACACCACACGTCCCAACGACATCAGCCCAGCCTGCCGACCCCGACTGCGCAGGTCAAACTCCTAGACAAACCCTTTCTCGACGAGTTCGAAACCGTCCGGACGCACCCGATGTCGCTCGCCCGAGCCGCCGACCACCCGACACCAGCTTTCGACGATCAGTTCATCAGCGTCGGGAGCGAAGGTGATCGAGAAGCCGCCGTACATCCCGGGGATCGGACACCACATGACCGCAGCTGGGTATTCGAGCAGAGGCCCGACCTGCGGCGTGCGGATGCGATGCTCCCGACACAGGTCAAGGACACGACCGTAGATCACCGCCTGCAGTTGACATTCGAGCTGGGCAATAGTGGCTTCGGAAGTCTCGCGCAGCAATTCGGGTACCAACAGCGCCGAGAGATGATCGTTGCCGCGAGCTGCCGCGATATCCGCAGCCGTCTCGCCATCGGCGGTACGGAGTGTGCGCCAGGCACCAAAAGCCAACAGTCGCTTCACAACAGACTCCGGCGCCCCTGCCCACGCGGCCTGGTGCAGCGGCGCGAACAGCGACGAGCCACCCACCCGGACCGCGTTGACGCGGTTGTCTCCCGCGATCAAGCCGATGACCGCCTCCCAATCACCGGCCTTCGCCGCATCGGCAAGCCTGTCCCGGAGCTCTAACCCGTTCTCGTTGAGGGATTTACGGTTGTTCGATCCCAGCCAGGTCAACTGCACGGCGTCAGCCTAGCGAGACCTGCCGCGCGATGCGTCACGTGCACCTCGCCGACAGCGCCGCGCACAATCAGAAGGTCAATGCAGATCAGGCGATCTCGATCGTCGGCACAAAACACCAACGGCCCGCGAAACCTGTCTGCGCTGGCGCAGGAACAGGTTTCGCGGACCGAGGTCAACTCAACCGGGTGGCGATCAGCCCTTGTGGGACTTCACGGCCTCGGTCAGCTGCGGGGAGACGTTGAACAGGTCGCCCACGATGCCGTAGTCGGCGATCTCGAAGATGGGTGCTTCTTCGTCCTTGTTGACAGCGACGATCGTCTTCGAGGTCTGCATGCCGGCGCGGTGCTGGATGGCGCCGGAGATGCCGAGGGCGATGTAGAGCTGGGGGGAGACGGTCTTGCCGGTCTGACCCACCTGGAACTGGCCCGGGTAGTAGCCCGAGTCGACGGCGGCACGCGAGGCGCCGACAGCGGCACCCAGCGAGTCCGCGAGGGCCTCGACGACCGCGAAGTTGTCGGCGGAACCGACACCGCGGCCACCGGAGACGACAATGCTCGCCTCGGTGAGTTCGGGGCGGTCGCCACCGACGATCGGGTCACGCGAGATGACCTTCACGACGCCGTCTTCCTGCGCCGGAACCTCGACGACGACCTGCTCGCCCGCGCCGGCCTGCGGAGCGGCCTCGATGGCGCCCGGACGGACCGAGATCACCGGCAGGTCGCCGGTGGCCTTGGCCTCGACGGTGAACGCGCCACCGAAGATGGAGTGCACGACCGAACCATCGGCGTTGACGCCGATGACGTCGACGAGCAGGCCGGAGCCGATGCGCGCGGCAAGGCGGCCCGACACCTCCTTGCCCTCGGCGGTGGCGGCGACCAGCACGGCGGCGGGTGCGGCGGACTCGGCCAGACCGGCGAGCACGTCGACCTTCGGGGTGACCAGGAAGCCCTCGATGTCGTCGGACTCGGCGACATAGATCTTCTCGGCGCCACCGGCGGCCAGCGCGGCGGCCAGCTTGTCGGCGGTACCGGCCGGGCCGGTGACGACGGCGGCGGGCTCGCCCAGCGTGCGGGCGGCGGTGAGCAGTTCGGTGCTGACCTTCTTCACGGCACCGTCGGCGTGCTCGATGAGCACAAGTACTTCAGCCATTAGTTCTTTCTCCTTAGAAGTCTCGGACGGCGCCGGATCAGATGATCTTCTGACCGATGAGGTAGGACGCGATCTGGTTGCCGCCCTCGCCCTCGTCCGCGATCTTCTCGCCCGCGGTGCGAGCCGGCTTCGGGGTGGCACCGGTGACCTGGGTGCCCGCGTTGGCGACACCGACGGTCTCCGGGTCGACGCCCAGATCAGCCAGGGTGAAGACCAGAACTTCCTTCTTCTTCGCGGCCATGATGCCCTTGAAGGAGGGGAAGCGAGGCTCGTTGATCTTCTCGGTGACCGAGACGATCGCGGGCAGCGACGCCTCGAGCTTGAAGACACCCTCGTCGGTCTCCCGCTCGCCGGTGATCTTGTCGCCGTCGACGGTGAGCTTGCGCAGGTGCGTCAGCTGCGGGATGCCGATGTACTCCGCGATGATCGCGGGCACGGCACCTGCGCGGCCGTCGGTGGCCTCGTTACCGGCGATGACCAGCTCGACACCCTCGACCTGGCCGAGCGCGGCGGCCAGCACGTAGGCGGTCTGCACGGCGTCGGAGCCGTGGATCGCCGGGTCGTTGATGTGGATGGCCTTGTCGGCGCCCATGGACAGCGCCTTGCGGATGGCCTCGTTGGCGCGGTCGGGACCGGCGGCCAGCACGGTAACCTCGCCGCCCTGGGCCTCCTTGATCAGCAGCGCTTCCTCGACGGCGCGCTCGTTGATCTCGTCGAGGACCGCGTCGGCAGCCTCGCGATCGAGGGTGTAGTCACCATCGGTCAGCTTGCGCTCGGACCAGGTGTCGGGGACCTGCTTGATGAGTACGACGATGTTCGGCATCGGTCTTCGTCGACCTCCTTCTGGGGACACGTATGTGGTGGGACCGCACGAGCTCAGCCGTACGTCCGTGTGAGATATCTAGCTCAGATCGGAACACTACCCTACGCTAAGTTACTCGTGGGTAACCTACCTGCGCAAGAGGTCCCTGACTCCTGCGTGAACCGGCGGTACCAGTAACCTCGGAGCAATGAGCGAGGCTGTGATCCCTGCCGCACCCGTGGCCGCAACACATGAACCACTGCCGTTGACCGGCGAGCGGACGGTGCCCGGCATCGCCGAGGAGAACTACTGGTTCCGTCGGCACGAGATCGCCTACGCCCGCCTGCTCGACCGATGCACCGACAAGGTAGTGCTGGAGGCGGGTTCGGGCGAGGGCTACGGCGCCGACATGATCGCGGGCGTCGCCCGGCGTGTCACCGGTCTGGACTACGACGAGGGCGCCGTCGCGCACGTCCGCGCGCGCTACCCCCGCGTGGAAATGATCCAGGGCAACCTCGCCGCGCTGCCCCTCGACGACGAATCCGTCGACGTCGTGGTGAATTTCCAGGTCATCGAACACCTCTGGGACCAGGGACAGTTCCTGCGCGAATGCCTGCGCGTGCTTCGCCCCGGCGGGGTGCTGCTGATCAGCACACCGAACCGGATCACCTTCTCCCCCGGTCGCGACACCCCCCTCAATCCGTTCCACACCCGCGAACTCAATGCGGCCGAGCTGACCGAACTGCTGGTCGATGCCGGGTTCACCGTCGCCGAGATGCTCGGCGTGCACCACGGCGCGAGCCTGACAGCGTTGGACGCCAAGCACGGTGGGTCGTTCATCGACGCCCAGATCGAGCGCGCGCTGGCCGGTGAGCCGTGGCCCGCCGACCTCACCGCCGACGTCGCCGCCGTCACCATCGACGATTTCGACCTGCGTGCAGGCGATATCGACGCGAGCCTGGACCTGGTCGCGATCGCTGAGAAGGCAACGCGTTGACCGATTCCCGCTCCGCCGTGCCGGGCCAATTCACCCTGGTTCTGCACTCCCACTTGCCCTGGCTCGCCCATCACGGGCGCTGGCCGGTCGGCGAGGAATGGCTATACCAGTCCTGGGCCGCGTCGTATCTGCCGCTGGTTCGGGTACTGAAAAATCTTGCCGCCGAAGGGCGTTCACATCTGCTGAGCCTTGGCATCACCCCCGTGCTCGCCGCGCAGCTCGACGATCCGCACAGCCTCGCCGGCATGCATCACTGGCTGGGCAACTGGCAGTTGCGCGCCGACGAAGCGTCGATGTCGGGGAACGTCGCGCTGGGCCGTCACGAACATCGGCTCGCGGCAACAGCTCTGGCCGATTTCGAACAGAACTGGCAACACGGCGGTTCACCGGTGTGGCGTTCGCTGATCGACGCCGACGCGATCGAACTGCTCGGCGGACCCCTCGCGCACCCGTTCCAGCCGCTGCTCGATCCGCGCCTGCGCCAGTTCCAGCTCACCGAGGGCCTGGCCGACGCGGGACTGCGCTGGGGCACCACGCCGACGGGCATCTGGGCACCCGAATGCGGCTACACCCCCGGCATGGAACGGGGTTACGACGCCGCGGGCATCACCCACTTCATGGTCGACGGTCCGTCACTACGCGGTGACACCTCGCTCGGCAGGCCGGTGCGCGATTCCGAGGTTGTCGCCTTCGGGCGCGACCTCGCCGTGAGTTACCGGGTCTGGTCGCCGAAACAGGGCTACCCCGGCCAGAGCGCCTACCGTGATTTCCATCACTACGACCACGCGACCGGGCTCAAACCCTCGCGCGTCACCGGCAAAACCGTCGACGGTCCTGACAAGGCCCCTTACGATCCGGAATTGGCGGCCGAGGCGGTCACCCGCGACGTCACCGACTTCGTCGAAACGGTCCGCACCCGGCTGATCGAGGAGTCCGCGCGAATCGGCAGGCCCGCCCTCGTGGTGGCCGCGTTCGACACCGAACTGTTCGGGCACTGGTGGCACGAGGGGCCGCAGTGGCTGGAGCAGGTCCTGCGCGCGCTGCCCGAAGCGGGCGTGAATGTGGGCACCCTCGCCGACGCCCGCGAAAACGGCTTCGTCGGCGAACCTGTGCAGCTCAACGACTCCTCGTGGGGTTCGGGCAAGGACTGGCGGGTGTGGGCGGGCGACCAGGTCGCCGACCTCGTCGAGCTCAACGCCGACATCGTTCGCCTGGCGCTGGACACCCTCGACAAGGTGCGCCGCGACGGCTCCCTGCGCGATCCGGTCGCCGATCAGTTGCTGCGTGAGGCGATTCTCACCGTGTCCAGCGACTGGGCGTTCATGGTCAGCAAGGACTCCGCCGCCGGGTACGCCCGCGACCGGGCACACGAACACGCGCACGCCGTCCGCGAGCTCGCCGAGGCGATCGGCGCCGGACAGTTCGCCAAAGCGACCCGTCTCGCGGCAGGATGGGCGATGGCCGACGGATTCTTCCCTGGTCTGGACGCGCGGCGGTTGCCGACCGCTGTCCCGTCGGCCGCCGCTGAAGGATCCGTATGAAGATTTTGATGGTGTCGTGGGAGTACCCGCCGGTTGTGGTCGGTGGGCTCGGTCGGCATGTGCATCACCTGGCCGTCGAGCTGGCCGCGGCCGGCCACGAGGTCGTCGTCCTGGCACGTCGACCTACGGGGACCGATTCGGTCACCCATCCCACGCACTCCTACATCGCCGACGGCGTGCTCGTCGTCGCGGTGGCCGAGGACCCGCCGTGCTTCGACTTCGGCGAGGACATGCTCGCCTGGACCCTTGCCATGGGGCACGCGATGGTGCGTGCCGGGGTGGCACTCGGTAAGCCCGGCGTCGGCGAGGGCTGGACGCCCGATGTGGTGCACGCGCACGACTGGCTCGTCGCGCACCCATCCATCGCGCTCGCGGAATATTACGACGTGCCGCTGGTCTCGACGATCCACGCCACCGAGGCCGGACGGCACAGCGGCTGGGTGTCGGGCCGGGTCAACAAGCAGGTCCACTCGGTCGAGTGGTGGCTTACCAACGAATCCGATCAGCTCATCACCTGCTCGACCTCCATGCAGGACGAAGTCGAACGACTCTACGGACCGGAACTGGCCCCGATCACGGTGATCCGCAACGGTATCGACGTCGGCTCGTGGACCTTCCGTCCGCGCGCGCCGCGCTCGGGCCCGCCGCGACTGCTCTATGTCGGCCGCCTCGAATACGAGAAGGGCGTGCAGGACGCGATCGCCGCACTCCCCCGCATCCGCCGGGCCCACCCCGGCACCACCCTCACCGTCGCCGGTGTGGGCACCCAGTTCGAGTGGCTGCGTGAGCGCGCCCGCGTGCACCGCGTCGCCCGCGCCGTCCACTTCGTCGGCAGCCTCGGCCACGAGGAACTCCTCGGCTGGCTGCACGGCGCCGACGCCATCGTCCTGCCCAGCCGCTACGAACCCTTCGGCATCGTCGCCCTCGAGGCCGCCGCCGCGGGCGTCCCCCTGATCGCCTCGACCGCGGGCGGCCTCGGCGAAGCCGTCATCGACGGCGTCACCGGCGCCTCCTTCGACCCCGCCGACATCGACGGCCTGGTAGACGCCACCCGAGCCGTCCTCGACGACCCCGCCACCGCCCAAGCCCGCGCCCGCACGGCCCGAGAACGCCTCACCGCCGACTTCGCCTGGGACGTAGTAGCCGCCGAAACCGCCCAGGTCTACACCGCCGCCAAACGCCGGGTCCGCACCTCCCTCGGCCGCCCCGACATCGTGGAAAGACCACTGCCGGAACGGGATCCGAAGTAGGGCCGATCCCGATGAGCGCCCGGTGGACTGTCGAACCCGCCGAACCGCACACGCCGGAGGCCGCCGCACTCCTCCGGCTCTATTTGGCCGAAATGATCAGTCGCTACTACGGGCGTCCAACCGATGAAGCCGAGATCGACCGGCACCTTGCAGACGGCCACGACAGCGATGATCTGGCCCCGCCCACCGGGCTGCTACTGATCGTCCGCCGACACGGCGAGGCCGTCGGCTGTATCGGTGTGCGCCGCCTCGACGCGGAATCGGTGGAACTGACACGTATGTTCGTCCGCTCCGATACGCGCGGCGCGGGCGGAGCTGCGGCATTGCTTCGCTCGGCCGAAGCCGCCGCCCGCGAGACCCACACCCGCAGGATCCGGCTCACTACGCGCAAGGATCTCGTGGAGGCACGGACCCTCTACGCGAAACACGGCTACACCGCGATCCCGCCGTATGGCGACGACCCGCTGGCCGACCACTGGTTCGAGAAGAGGCTGGACAACCGTGGAAAAACAACTGCCGGAACGGGGTCCGAAGTAGATCTCTTTACCATTCGGTGAACCACTCAAACGTGATCCGTGTAACAGAGTAGTCCCCACCGCCGACACCCCTCGGCACCGTCACGCAATCGCGGTGTGCGGCAAGGGGGTCAGCGAGCGGGTCGGCTGCATCAGCCTTGCGACTGAATGCCGACTTCGAAGGGTGAACCGCCACTGTGTCGTCTCCGCTGCTGTCCAAGGGCCAGAACATTCCGCTTCCCGAGGATGTCGACCGTGTCGACATCGTGATCGGCTGGCCGGAACCCGACATCGAGGTCGACGCTTCCGCGCTACTACTCGGCGCGGACCGGCGCGTCGGATCCGATGCCGATTTCGTCTTCTATAACCAGACCGAATCGCCCGATGGCTCAGTGTGTTTCCTCGGAACGAGCGCCACCGAGGAAGGTAAGCAGGCCAGGATCTCGATCGATCTGTCGGCGGTTCCCGCGCACGTGCGCACCATCGCGCTGGCGGGCAGCGTCGGCGAGGGCACCTTCGGGGCGCTGGGCAAACTCGCGTTCCACGTCATCGATCCCGCCGGGCACTCACTGGCCGAGTATCTCACCGCCGACGCGGACACGGAGTCGGCGTTCGTCTTCGGCGAGGTATATCGACGCGACGGCAACTGGAAGGTGCGAGCTGTCGGACAGGGCTGGGAGTCCGGATTGTCGGGGCTAGCAACGGATTTCGGGGTCACTGTCGAGGACGCCGAACCTGCGACCGTAGAGGCGGAAGTCGTTGCATCCGAGGCACCGACGGTACCGGCGCCGTCGCGCGGAGTAGCGACCACCAGGCGCGTAGTACGCAAAACCAAGCCGATCGAATTCAGACAGGCCGAATCGGATACCTGGCAGCCCGCTCGCTTGTTCTCGGTCATCGGGGTGGGCGCGGGCGAGGAACAGGAACGGCGCACCACCTCCGCGCTCATCGCTACCATGCAGGCCGTCCGCCCTTTTGCCCGCGCCATCTGCGCCCGGATGGGGGCGCCCGCAGGGGCTTTCGAGGGCTACCTCGAGGTGCAGTACGAATCGGGCGATACCAAAGTCATCCCGGATGCGGTGTTGAAGGTGAGCCGCGGTGCCAAGCAGTGGACCGGTCTGCTGGAGGTGAAGACGGGCAACGGCAAGCTCCGGCGGGACCAGCTGGAGAGCTACCTCGACGTCGCGCGGCGAAAGAAGTACGATGCCGTCGTCAGCCTGTCCAACGACATACCCGCCGGGCCGGGAGAGCTGCCCGTCCAAGTGGACCGTCGCAAGCTGACGAAGGTCGCACTGCGCCATCTGTCGTGGGCCGAAGTGGCCCACGAGGCGCGCATGCTCACCGCGCACGGCGGTATCGACGACGCACTGCAAGCGTGGATTCTCGCCGAGTTCCTGCGCTTTCTCGACCATCCCCGTTCGGGCGCAGCCGAATTCGTCGACATGGGCAGGCACTGGGTCGCCGTTCGTGACGCCGTCACCCAGGGAACGCTACGTGCCGGCGATGCGAAAGCGCTGACGGTCGCCGACACGTGGGTGGCGCTGTGCAGGCATCTCGCGCTACGGCTCACCGCCGAACTCGGTGTCGAGGTCAAGCATGTCCTCGCCCGCAAGTTCCACTCCGATCCGGCGGTCCGCGCCGCCGCCGTCGCCGAACGGCTGGCCACGGACGGTTCGTTCGAGGCCATCCTGCGCATCCCCGACACCGCGGGCGATCTCACCGTCATCGCTGACGTGCGGACGAACAAGGTCCGCTGCCGCACCACCATCGCCGCACCCGACGAGGGCACCCAGGCCCGCCGCGTGTCCTGGCTGACCAAACAGCTCACCGAGGCACCCGGCCGCGTCCAGGTCGAAGCCGTCTTCGCCGAACGCGGCAACGAAACGTGCGAATTCCTCGACACCGTCCGCACCACCCCCAAGTCACTTATCGACGGCCGCACCAGCCCGATCGTCTCGTTCACCCTCGAACAGACCTTCCCCATGGCCAGCAAACGGTCCGGCACCGCGGCCGGCTTCATCGCCGGCGTCACCACGGCCACCGACGCCTTCTATGGCGCGGTGATGCAGCCTCTGCGCGAATGGGTACCCGCGGCTCCGAAGCAGGCCGATGTCACTCCAGAGCCGGTCGAGTAGTCCGATGACCGCTCAGCGGATTGCAGGATTCCGGGCAGTTCACCCGTGATGGGCGAGGTGGGAGCGACGGTTCGGATCTAGGGTCGCGGGGTCTGGACAATTGCCTTCGATTCGAGGAGAGCCGATGCCTCTGCAGCCGATATCCGATCTGCCCGCCGCGACCATCGGGTTCCGGGCCAGTGGGACGGTGACCGCCGACGACTACGCGAATGTGCTCGATCCGGCGATCAGGAAGGCCGTCGAGCGCGAGGAACCGATCAATATGGTCTATGTGCTCGGCGAGGAATTCGACGGGTATTCGTTGGGGGCGATGGCGAAGGATCTGGAGTTGGTGAAGGTGCCGCGGGACATGTGGGGGCGGATCGCGTTGGTCACCGATCACCGGGTGTTGGGCGAGGCTGTGCATCTGCTGGGGTTTCTGATTCCGGCGCAGGTGCGGGTGTTTCCGGTGGACGACGAGGGTGATGCACTCGCCTGGGTTCGGTGAATCGAACAGCGGTCAGGCTGACCCAGCCCTTGCCGACGATCGATTCGGCTACTTCGCCTCCGGGGCCGGCGAGATGCCGCCGCCGTGGTAGCGGGTGGCGGCGTTCCAGAGGAAGAAGCTGTCTATGCCCGCGTCTCGGGTGGCGTCGATCTGGGCGCGGAGTTCGGCGTCGCCGTAGGTGATGCCGAGGCTGAAGTCCTGGAGCCACGGGACCACTTTCGCGCCGGTGCCCGCTGTGGCCACTTGGAAGTCTCGTAGGGAGCGGAAGATGATGTCGTAGGGCTGGGCGTTGGGGTTGGCGACGCCGTACTCGCCGGGGCCCCAATGCGATGGGTAGACCATGGGCGCCACGAAGTCGACGCTGCGCGACATCAGGGGGATGTCCTGGGCGATCTCGTCGGGGCGGGTGGACGCGATTCCGTAGACCGCGGCGCTCAGATGCGCGCCCGCGAGGTGTACCGGGTAGCGGCTCTGGGCGAGGAAGTCCGCGACCGCGGTGGCGGGGGTGCCGGTGAGTCCGGCGAAATTCATGCTGGTCAGGCTGCCGTCGGGGCGGCGGACGTAGTCGTACATGATGCCGTCGAAACCGAGCTGTGCGGCTTCCACGGCGAGGTCGATGTTGTAGCGGCGTACGTCGGGGTGCGCGACATTGGTGAAGGCGATCGGGCCGTAGTGGCTGGAATAGGGCTGGCCGGACGGGTTCTGGACGACCCAGTCCGGCCTGCCGTTGTGCCAGGCCCACGCGGCCACGGTCGGATCGCGGAACGCGACGATGCGGCCGACCACCTGCAAACCCAGGTCGTGCAATTGCCGCAGGGCCGACGGTGCGTCGTAGATCGAAGCGACGGCACCGGATTCGCGGGCGAGAGACACTTGGGAGTCGTAGCCGACGACGCCGTCCTCGTCCTTGATATCGAGCTGCACCGTGTCGATGCGACCTTCGCGAGCGAGATCGAGAACGGCTTCGCGCAAGCCATCGTGCGCCCATGCGTGCGCGGTGACGTGCACGGCCCGCATCCGCGGCAGCGCGAGCGTGGTGACGGCGACGCTGCTGCTCTGATTGCCCGCGGCGTCCACCGCGACGACCTCGACAGCGGGCGCCCACGGCACCGAGATCTCGAAGGCACCGTCCGGAGCCGGGGTCACCGCCGCCTCGCCGATGGACACCCGTACCGCGTCGACAGCGTTACCGCGCACCACAACCGGCTCGCGATACGAACGGTTGGGATCGGCCGGTGTCAGCTGAAGGGTCGGTGGCACGGTGTCCGCCGATGGCAGTTCGCCGGATCTGCTCAGCGCGAACCCGGCCACCAGAGAGACGACCAGCGCCGCGAGGGCGACACCGATAACGGGAGTCGTCCATCGCCGTCGATCGGCCGATCGGAGTTGCAATCCCAACGTCAACACCGCCTTCCAAAACCATTGACACGCCAACTATTTCGTAGTCCCGACACGGCGTACTCGGTATCGATGAATCGACTGTAATCCGTCGCCGCGGCGTAATATCGCATTGATGATGGGCGGTTCGAACACAATGTTCCGGCTCGCGTCAGCGACAGCGCTGGCAGCCGCACTCACGGCCTGTGCCGCCGTGGAAAAGGAAGCGGCTTCGGCGCACCCGGCGGAGTCGGTGACGACAATCGCGAGACCGGCACCACCGAATCCGGCCGAGATCGCCGCCAACGAACTGGGACTCGTCCCGGTCCTGATGTATCACCAGATCGCACCGAACCCGGCGGGCGAATACGACCAGACCCCGGCGGAGTTCCGCGACGAACTGGAACGGCTGTACCGCGAGGGCTACCGCCCGGTCACCGCCGCGCAATACATCTCCGGCGACCTCGACCTGCCTGCGGGCACACACCCGGTGGTGCTCACCTTCGACGACTCCACCGGCAGCCAACTCAGCTTCACCGATTCCGGCGCGGTGGCCCCGGACAGTGCCGCCGGCATCCTCGCCGAGTTCGGCGCCCGCTACCCGGACTTCCGGCCGGTGGCCACCTTCTACGTCAACAACGAGCCCTTCGGCGGCGACCAGCGCGCGCTGCCATGGCTGCTCGCCCACGGCCACGAAATAGGCGCGCACACCGCCGATCACGCGAATCTCGCGAGCCTGGACGCCGACAACGTGCAACGCGAACTGGTGCAGAACGTGCGCGCGGTGACCACGGCGGCGCCCGGAGTCACCGTGCGCACCATGGCACTGCCACTCGGCGTGTATCCCCGCGATCACGCGCTGGCCACGGCGGGCACCTGGGACGGCACCCCCTACCGCTTCGATGCCGTCATGCTGGTGGGCTCCAACCCCGCGCCCGCCCCGTACGGCGCGGTCGACCCCGGCGGGGTGCCGCGGATCCGATCGGGCCGGGGTGCGGTCCCGTTCGATTCGGCCTATTGGCTGGACTGGCTCGCCGCGAACCCGGAAGAGCGCTACACCGCCGACGGCGACCCGGCGCGTATCTCCTTCACCCAGCAGCGCGCGACGGAACTCGACGTGCGCTGGCTGGACCGAGCCAACCCGTACTGACGTACGGCGTACCCGGTCAGGCGTACCTGCGGCAGTGCGCAGCTGTCGCGCCGTCAGATGTCCGGTGTGAAGGCGAAGATCTCACCCAGGCGGGTAGCCACGACGACTTCACCTTCGGGGCCGATGGAGGTGCCCGTGGTGGTGCCGGTCGCGGCCGGCAGCGGGTCGGAATCGATGGTGTTGCCGGTGGTGGTGTCGAAGGTGATGAGGTTCAGGCCGGCGCCGATGGCGGCGACGGTGTAGCCGATGTCACCCGCGGTTTGGGCCGGGGTGCCGCGGAGGGCGAGATCCTTACGCTCCCAGACTATTTCGGCCTTGTCATCGCTGTCGTGCAGTGCCATCAGGTAGCCGTCGTCACCCGCGGGGATGATCAGATCGCCTGCGACGGAGATGCCGCCACGGGGCGCCCAGGACAGTGGCTGAACCCAGCGGGTGGCGCCGTCGGCGGTGTTCAGGGCGATGAGGCGCTTGCTGTTGTCGCCGACGTAGACGGTGTCGCCGTCGGCGGAGAGGGTGGGGCTGGTCGCGCTGCCGCCGGTGAGGACCTCGGCGCTCCACTCCTGGGTCACGGCGCCGTCGGCGTAGCGCATCGCGCGCAGGGCGGCGGCCGGCTTGCCCGGCTCCCAGACGGTGACGAAGAAGCGGCCGGTCGACGGGTCGACGGCGGTGGTGTTGGCGACGGCGCAGCGGGGGCCGCCGGTCTGGCAGTCGTCGAGGCCGTCGCCGGAGGCGGGACGGGTGAGACCGGGGTACTTCAGGAAGTCGGGTTCGCCGAGCAACTGCACCGTCGGCACCTCACGACCGCCGGTCTGACGGCTGAGCACGTCGACCTGGCCGGACTGGGTCACCGTCAGCACATTGCCGTCGCCGGTGAACTGGATCGCCACCGGCACGCCCGCCACGGGGGTGCGCCACCGGGGCTGACCGAGGTAGTTGAACGAATTCACCGCGCCGTCGTCACCGACGTAGACATTGCTGACCCCGTCGAGCACGGTCGGCGCCGCGATCGTCGACGGACCGAGCGGGTTGCAGAAGCGTTTGCGGCCGGTGAGCATCTGGAAGGAGAAGATCGCGCAGTTGCCGGTGTTCGAGGTGACGAACATCTGCCCCTCGGCGCCGATCGTCAACGGCTGGGCGATCGGGCCACCCACCGGACGTGACCAGCTCAGCGATACCGAGTCCGCACCCGACACCGGGCTGCTGCTCGCATTGCTGCCGTCGTGATGCGTTGCGGGCCAGCCTTTTCCGGCGCCGACCTTGATGTCGTCCACATCCGTGCCGCACCCGGCCAGCGCCACCACACCGGCGGCAGCGAGCGAGGCGACGACGCGAGTCCGAGTTCGCACCTGCAGATCTCCCTGTGTTATCGGGGTATGGCACGGTAAGTGTGCCCTGCGAAAGTACTCTGTGTAGCCGACGACCGAATCCCCGGGGCAGGCCCGGCGGATCATTGTCCTCGGTCAATGAGGGAGAGTAGTTCGTGACGAGCATGTGGGGCGCGCCGCTGAGCGCGCGCTGGCGTGGATCACGCCGCCGCGATCCGCAGCAGGCCCGATTTCTGACCAGGGATTCGCTGCGCTGGGTGCTCGCCAACCGGGCCTACACCCCCTGGTATCTGGTGCGGTACTACCGCCTGGCCAAGTTCCGCCTGGCCAACCCGCATATCGTGCTGCGCGGAATGGTCTTCCTCGGCCGCAATGTGGAGATCCACGCGACCCCGGAACTCGCGCGCATGGAAATCGGCCGCTGGGTGCACATCGGCGACGGCAATGCCCTGCGCTGCCACGAGGGCTCGCTGCGCATCGGCGACAAGGTGGTGTTCGGCAAGGACAACGTCGTCAACACCTACCTCGACATCGAGATCGGTGAGTCGACCCTGGTCGCCGACTGGTGCTACATCTGCGACTTCGACCATCGCATGGACGACATCAACATGCCCATCAAGGACCAGGGCATCGTGAAGAGCCCCGTGCGCATCGGCCCCGACACCTGGATCGCGGCCAAGGTGACCGTCCTGCGCGATACCAGGGTGGGGCGCGGGTGTGTGCTCGGCGCACACGCGGTGGTGCGCGGAGATGTCCCCGATTACAGCATCGCCGTCGGCGCGCCCGCCAAGGTCGTGAAGAACCGCAAGGTCGCGTGGGATGCGAGCGCCGAGGAGCGCGAGGCCTACATGGCGGCGCTGGCCGATATCGAGCGAAAGAAGAACGCCGCCGCCCAGGGATAAATCGCCGTGCTGCGTGCGTCGAGGTCTGATGGATTTCAGCCCCGGGATGATGATAAAAAGGTTTCATTGACCGAACTCGACGGCCACGACCGACAACCGTTGAATCTCACCGGCGGTGTTCACTTCGGTTGCACGAACGATGTCTTGTGTGATCCCGTCGAGCGCGGGATAATAGTGCTGTCCTGAGCCGGGTGGAGTCAGAATGCCATTATCCGGCGGTCGGACGTTTATCTGCGCCCGGGACACTGACACTGATCATCAATCCCAGGAGGTTCATCATGAACAATAGATTGCGTGCGGCGGCAGCGGCCTTCGCGATTGCCCCCGTCATCGCCCTCGGTTCGGGCGTGGCCACAGCAGACCCTGTACCCGGACCCTCTGCGGGGCAACTCCACGAAGTCGCCGGCGGCGGTTTTTGCGGCCCCATGCCCATGCCATGGTTGGTCGGCTCATTCATCCTTTGGGTGTTCTGCGTGTAGTCATTTCACGTCCGACCGCTCGCGATTCCCGGGCCGATACTATGTCAATTTCCTTGGGCGAGGCTTCCGCGCCTCGTCCAGATTGGTCGGCGCGATGGCCGAGTGCCGTTTTTCCAGTTCGCTGCCGTCACTAATTCCTCCAGGACGTATTCTGCGCGTCGGACATCGAATTCCAAAACATGCGCTGGTCGGAATATCGGCGATTGTTTCGCCGGTCCCGGTCATGCTTTCGGAAACGAACGCTGATTGCCCGAACTGAATCGCGTCACCGGAATTCATTTCGCCGCGACCGCCGACACGCTTCCCGTTGACAGATCCCCTTCGTCGGCAAACCGTCACGCTGCGCGCGCCCGGTCGAGGAAGATTTCAGGACGTCCCGCTGCAGGAGCTGACGACCCGTCCGATATGGCGGGCTGTCGGGGGTGGTGGGTACGGTCGCATGGTGGAGAGTTATGCGGCGCTGCTGCGGGGGATCATGCCGACCAACCCGAACATGCGCAACGAGAAGTTGCGTGGGGTGTTCGAGGGGCTCGGCTTCGAGAAGGTCGCCTCGGTGCTGACCAGCGGCAACGTCGTCTTCCGCACCGCCGACGACCCCGCCGAGCTGGAAGACCGCATTCAGCAGGCGCTCAACGCCGAACTCGGCATCCCGGGCGGCACCATCATCCGCAGTCACCCTGAACTGCGCGCGCTCCTCGACCGCGACCCGTTCGAAGGACTCCCCCACGAGCGCGGCTCCTACCTCACCGTCACCTTCTTCAAAACGAAGATGCGCGAAGCCGACACCAAGGCCTTCGACGACGACCCCCTCACCCGCGTCATCGGCTACGACCACAAGGCCCGTGCCTTCCTCACCGTCGTCGACAACAGCACCGGCAAGACCCCTGACTTCATGGCCCGCCTGGAGAAGACCTACGGCAAGGACATCACCACCCGCACCTGGCTCACGGTGCAGCGGGTGGTGAAGAAGATCGAGAGCTGAGCCCTTCATCACGCACCGAGCCTCGAACGTACAGCAGGCGCTTCGCCAATGCCTTCGAGCGGGAAGCCAAGCGCCACATGACAGCTGAACCAGGTTGTTGCTGGCAGGTTGACCTCGAGACCAATGTCTTCTTCCGGCCCGACAAGTCCAGCTTCCTCACGCCCGAGTTCATGATCTTCCGTTGCCTGCGAGACGAATTCGGCTGGGTCTTCGCCGAGGATGTTCTCCTGGCCGGCGAAGTGCTCTCGCCCGCGAACACGCCGAAGAAGATCGAAGAGAAGAAGCGCCGCTATGCCGAGGGCGGCATCTCCTGGTATTGGGAGGCAGAGCTCGCATCACAACCCCGTCGAATCAGCGCAGTCCGCGCCTATGCGTTGTCGACCGATGCGCTCCACCTCCCGCAGGGCGTTACACCGCTGCGGCGGGCCAACTACATCCTGACCGGCGAATGGTTCGCCGAAGATCACGGCGGAGTGCACACAACCCATCCCTTCCCCATCGATATCCCCTGGTCAGATCTGGCCTTCTGAACTGCGAGGGCTGAGGCGAACCGCATGCGGTCAGTGCCACGGCAGCCGTCTCCCTGGTCCGTCAGTGGGTGGCTGCGACGGCTCGGCAGAGGAAGACGACGCCGGCTCGACCGATTCGGGTGATCACCAGGGTGTACGGGGTGGAGCCTCGTTGTTTGAGTTTCTTGCGGAGGGCGTCGGGGTCGATATCGACGCCGCGAATGAGGATTTCCAGGGAGCCGCAGTCGCGCCGGGAGAGTTCCTGGCGGAGGGTTTTCTCGCGGAGTTCGAAGCGGTCTTCGACGCGGAAGCCGCGCATGCCCGGGGGGACCGTGTCGCCGGTGAGGTAGGCGATGTGGGGGTCGAGTTGCCAGAGGTCGTGTTTCGCGGCGTAGTGGCGGACCAGGCCCGCGCGGACGACGGCGCCGTCGGGGTCGATGATCCAGTCACCGGGGGCTCGGTCGGGGATGTCGTCGGGGGCGGCGTCGGTGAGAGTTGTTGTGCCGCCGCGGGAGTCCAGGACGGTGGCGCGGCGAGTGACGCCGGGCTCGGTGAGGCCGGGTGACCACAGGCAGGCTTCGCGCACAGCGCCGTCGAGGGAGACGATCTCCACTTCGCCGTCCCAGCCGAGGCGGTCGAAATCCAGGCCGGGGGCGGATTTCACGGCGATGTCGCGGCCCGTGTACGCGGCCAGCAGATCCGGAAGTGGGGGCTGGAGTTTCGCTGGGTCGTAGGTGCGGCGGCCGTCGGCTCTGCGCGCCGGATCCGCGATGATCACGGTGTCGCGAGTGATCGGCGTGAGCGCATCTGCCATGGCCAGCACAATGTTTCGCGTCCCGATCGCGACGTTCGACTGTTCACCCGGCACGCCGCGGCGGAGGTCGTCCGCACGATCGTGGGCTGAGCCGGCCCGCTCCGCGCGGTCGCTCGGACTCGAGGCAATGGTGCCGGGGTCTGCCACCGATGGCGGCGAGACCTCGAGGTTGTGGGCGGCCATGGCGAGCCGCACATCGTCGAGATCGCTGCCGATCACGGCCGGACACCTCGCGGCCAGCTCGGCCAACTCCGCCCCGATCGAACAGGTCACGTCGTGCACCGCGCGACCGGCCAAACGGGCCGCCCGATGTCGGGCGACGAGCGTGGGCGTCGCCTGCTGCAGCGCGTCGTCGGTGAACAACCACTCGGCGGCATCAGGCAGCTTCACCACGGCCTTGCGACGCAATCGCACGGTCTCGATCAGCGCGGCGGCACGATCACCGTGCGAACGACGCACCTGCTCGATATCGCGCAGGTGCGTCGCGGGGATCAGCTCCAGCCGGTCGACCTCGGCGAGCGCGGCACGGCCTGCCGCGCTGCCGAGGTAGGCGACATCGTCGCGGCCGAAGCGGTAGCCCACCTACTTCTTCGCCGCGCCCGGCTTCACGCCGGTGATCATCGCGTTGTAGAAGAACTCACGCGGCACGACCTTGCGCAGCACGTTCTCGTCCAGCCAGCTCAGACCCAGCCACGCGCGGTACTGCGCCAGGCGGTACGGCATGGTCAGCTTCTCGTCGGGGACGGCGGCCTCGAAGGTGCGCACCGGCCAGCCCCACAGGGCGGCGGCGAGTTCCTCGGTGGTGGCCTTCACATCGACGGCACCCGCGGACTTGGCCATCTTCTCGAGATCGCTCGGGTCGAAGGTGTGCAGGTCGACGACGGCCTCGAGCGCGGCCGCGCGGGAGGACTCGTCCAGCTCGGTCTGCGGACGACGCCAGCCGGCCAGGAACGGCAGTTTGGTGATCTCGGTGGTCACCTTCCAGGTGGCCTGGCCGAGGCGGCGAGCGTAGATGTTGCCGATGGTGGTCGGCTCACCGGCGAACACGAAGCGCCCGCCCGGCTTGAGCACGCGCAGGCACTCCTTGAGCGCCAGCTCCACGTCGGGGATGTGGTGCAGCACGGCGTGGCCGCAGACCAGATCGAAGGTGTCGTCGTCGTACGGGATGGTCTCGGCGTCGGCGACGCGACCGTCGACATCCAGGCCGAGGTGCTCGGCGTTGCGCAGCGCGACCTTCACCATGCCGGGCGAGAGGTCGGTGACCGAACCGGACTTGGCGATGCCACCCTGCATCAGGTTGAGCAGGAAGAATCCGGTGCCACAGCCCAGCTCGAGCGCGCGCTCGTACGGCAGCGGAGCCGGGCCGACGGCGAGGTCGAACCGGCCGCGCGCATACGCGATACAGCGTTCGTCATAGGAGATCGACCACTTGTCGTCGTAGGTCTCCGCTTCCCAGTCGTGGTACAGGACCTGGGCGAGTTTGGTGTCTTTGCGCGCTGCTTCGACCTGGGCCTCGGTGGCGTGGGGGTTCGGCGCCGGGTCGTCGGGATGGACCGTCATGCAGGCCAGCCTAATATGTGCGCCCGGGCACGCTGCTGCTGGGACAAGCGACGGGCCTTTCCACCGCGCGGGACCGACCGTCGCGCGCCCGCGAGCGCGAGCCGACCCCGGTCCGAACGGACGCTTCGCACCCCACCGCCGCGGAGTCGCTGAGAGTTGCCCAGGTTGTCGCACGATCGGTATGCGCGAAGTTAACAAGGGTTCCGAACCGGTTGCTAGCGGCCCGTGAAGGTGGCGGCGTTGGGCCCCTCGGCCGCGAAGGTGCGAGTGCCGGTGCGGGCGTCGTCGGTGTCGAAGAGCGCCGACCATTCGGTGACGGCAGTGGAGTGACCGTGCGGGCCGGACTCGAAAACCGCCTTGGCCGCGGCGAGGGCGCGGGGCGCGGCGGTGACGAACTGAGCGGCCCACGCGCGGGCGGCGGTGAGGACATCGTCGGGCGCGACGACCTCGTCGACCAGGCCGAGCTTCGCGGCCTCTTCGGCGTCGACGAAACGACCGGTGTAGACGAGGTCCTTGGCCCGGCTCGCACCGATCAGCAGCGAGAGCCGACGGATGCCCGAGAGCGGGATCAGGCCAGCTTTGATCTGCGGCAGACCGAGTTTCACGTTGTCACCGACGATCCGGTGGTCGGCGCCGAGTGCGAGTTCGAGACCGGCGCCGAGGCAGTAGCCGGTGATCGCGGCGACCGTCGGCTGCGGAACCCGGGTGAGGCAGCCGAGCGCGGCCTGTAGATCGGCGGCCATGGCGGCGGCCTGGCCGGCGTCGAGTTCGGCCAGCTCCGACATCTCGTCACCCGCGCTGAACACCCGCTCGTCGCCGTAGACGATCAGGGCGCAGACCCCGGGATGCTGGGCCACCGTGGCCGCCGCGGCCGCCACCTCGCGGGCCAGCTGGGCGTCGACGAGGTTCAGCGGCGGACGATCGACGCGCAGCAGCGCGACGCCACGGGTGGTCGGCTCGGCGGGCAGCTCGAGGGTCACGAATTCGGCCATGCGCCTCAACCTACCGGCCGCCGAGTGCACCCAACTCCGGCAGCTCGTCGAAATACCGTTCGATGTCAGGGAAGTTCGACAGCGGTCGACCGCCCGCTCCCGGCGAGTACTTCGGCATGATCGGCTCGACGACACGGTCGGCGGCCAGCACGGCCGCGGTGTCGGCGAACTCGCACAGCGCGTCGAGCTGCGACCACGTCGGTGGCATCAGCACGTGTTCACCTGCTCGCCAGCTCGCCAGCGCGTCTTGCGGGGTCCGCCAGGTCACCTGGGCGGCCTCGGAGGTGGCGCCGTCGGCGATCTGCCCCTCGGGGAGCACCGCGACGAAGAAGCGGGTGTCGTAGCGGCGGGGTTCGGCCTCGGGCGTGATCCAGTTCGACCACGGGCGCAGTAGGTCGGCGCGCAACACCAAGCCCTCGGCCGCGAGGAAATCGGCGAGCGATAATTCGCGGCGCTCGAGCTTGCCCCGCGCTTCGCGGTAGCGCGCCGAGTCGTCGACGACAGAATCCGCGGTCGGCCCGGCGAGCAGCACTCCGCATTCCTCGAAGGTTTCCCGCACGGCAGCGGCGACGAGGGCCTGCGCGGTCTGTTCGTCGGTGGCGAAACGCTCGGCCCACCAGGCAGGTTCGGGGCCCGTCCAGGAGATGTCGGCCGTGCCGTCGGCAGCGTCGACGCCGCCGCCGGGAAACACCGTCACCCCTGCCGCGAACGCCATCGCCTTGACCCGGCGCTGCAGGAACACCTCGATACCCGCCTCGCCGTCACGCACCAGCATCACGGTCGACGCGTCCCGCGCGGGGACCCCGGACTCACTCATACCGTTCCTCTCCACCACCGAACCGACGGCCCGGCGACCAACACCGCACCGGCCTACCGACCGGTCCCGGCTGCCTACTTCGAGTGCGGGCAACCTTTTCAGCACCCTAACGCCCGCTTGGTCGACGGTGCGTCGAGATCCCCGACTGACCGACCCCTGCCAGCTCGGACAGCCGGAATCGGCGCACACCGCGCGAACGGTCAGTTCCGGCGCCGATGCCCGCCTGAACGACGAGCCCGCCGCGCGAACCAGCGCCCGTCGACCCGGTCCAGGGCGATCGACTGGCTGAAGGCATTGCTCAAATTCTCGGCGGTGAGCACGTCGCCGAGGAGCCCTTGGCCGACCACCTCGCCCTCCTTGAGGAGCAGCGCATGGGTGAAGCCGGGCGGGATCTCCTCGACGTGATGGGTCACCAGCACCATCGCGGGCGCGTCGGGGTCGGCGGCGAGATCGCCGAGACGTTCGACGAGTTCCTCACGACCACCCAGGTCGAGGCCCGCGGCCGGTTCGTCGAGCAGCAGCAGTTCCGGATCGGTCATCAGGGCGCGCGCGATCAGCACCCGCTTGCGTTCGCCTTCGGACAGGGTGCCGTAGGTGCGGTCGGAAAGATGTTCGGCGCCGAGGGTTTCCAGCATGTCGACGGCGCGTTCGGTGTCGATGTCCTCGTAGCGTTCGCGCCAGCGGCCGAGCACCGCGTAGCCGGCCGAGACCACCAGGTCGCTGACCTTCTCGTCCACCGGGATCCGGCTGGCCACCGCCGCCGAGGACAGTCCGATGCGCGGGCGCAATTCGCTGACGTCGACGCGACCGAGCGTCTCCCCCAGCAGATTCGCGTCACCGGAGGTCGGATGGAGTTCGGCGGCAGCCATTCTCAGCAGCGAGGTCTTGCCCGCGCCGTTCGGGCCGAGCACCACCCAGCGTTCGTCGAGCTCTACTTGCCATGAGACAGGGCCGACCAGAGTTCGGCCCGAGCGACGGATGGTCACGTCGGAGAAGTCGATGAGCAGATCGGGATCGGGTTGCGACACGCGCTCCATCTTGGCCCACGCGGGCTCTCAGCGCAGCGACCGGCCCGTACGAGATTCGTCGGTCCTGGTCGTCGACGGGTCCCGCGCGTTGCGAACCTCGCTACGCAACATCCGCGCGGCGACAAAAGAGACAGGCACCGACAGCACGATCCAGACGAGCAGGATCACCACAATCGTCGTCGTCATCGCGGAACCTCCGTGTGCCTCGATGTGTTCGGCTGTCGGTTACGGATACCGTTGCCGTTCGCTGCGAAAAGCTGCATGCGCTCCATCAGGCAGCCTCACCTTGCGGTGAAGCGGTCCCCGCCTGCCCCAGCCGCAGCCGGTGCGGGGTAGACGCTTCGCAGCCTCCTGCCTCGTCCGCTCGCGCAGGCTCGGTCTTCTGGATGGCTCCACGTCCTGGCACCGACCCACTGCCGGCACAACTCTGTTCACCCAACATGTAATGGGTCTCGCCGAGTCGGGCGAGGTTGATCGCGGCATTTCGATCACGATCGATCAATAAACCACAGAACCCACACTCATAAACGCGGTCGGCGAGGGTCAGGTTTGGCTTTCGCCCACCACACCCCGAACACGTCTTCGAACTCGGAAACCACCGATCAGCTTCCACCAGAACCGATCCGTACCAGCGAGTTTTATACGCCAACTGCTGCCGGATCTGGGCGAGGGCCGCGTCAGCAAGCGCCCGGTTCAACCCCTTCTTTCGAGCACCACCGGCAGATCGCATCCCTGCCGCGTTCAGTTTTTCCACCGTGATCACCTGGTATTGCTGGGCAAGCACAGTGGTTGCCTTATGGAGAACGTCCCGACGGACCGCCCCAGACCGTCCGTGGATACGGGCAATCCGTGCCGTGGTGTCCTGCCACCGCTTCGACGGACGGCGTCGGCTTTTCGTGACCCGGTCATACGGACCCTGCTGACGTGCCGCCTTTCGTTGTAACACCCGCAACCGGGCTTGTGCGGCACTCAAAGATTTAGGCGCCGGAACACGCGCGACCTCACAACCTTCAGCGGTCGCGATCACCAGCAGCGCATCAGCTTTGACCCCGACGTCGACGCCGACTACTGGATGTGGCGATCGACGGGCATGTGCTGGACGGGTTTTGGCCGCGACAAGGGTTTGGAACGATACGTGCCATCGGCGTCTCGAGTCCTGAGCGAGGGTGGCTGACAAGATCCGTGCGGATCCGGCCTCGATCCGACGGGCGAGTTTGCGGGTGGATTCGTGCGTTTTGAGCCGCCCGACCCGCGGCAAGACAACGTGGTGGCGGTCGGGTTCGACGCGGATCGGGCCGGTGGTGAACCGGACCGATCGCCGGGATCGGACCGCGGTTTTGAATCTCGGGAATCCGACCGGTTTTCCCACCCGCACACCGGAACTGGAGCTCGCCCAGTTGTCCAGGCCACGCGCTAGCGCGTCGAGCCCGCTATTGTAAGCCTCTTTCGAGTTCTCCGCCCACCACGGTGCGTGCTCATATTTGCGCTGGTTCCAGATTTTGCGAAGCTTCGGCAGTGACCAACCGAGCGACGGGGTCAGATCGGTGTCAGTGATCCCGTAGCTGCGTTCGGCGGCACGCTGATCCAACACCGCTTTGACCAGGGCAAGCATGTGGTTGAACGCGAATCGGGATGCACCGCAATGCGAACCGAACATCGAAATTTGTTGTGGCGTGGGGTCGAGCGCGAATCGATAGGCCTGAACCGTCCACCCCTCGGGGATCTCGAACCTGGTCACCAGCGATCACTCCTTCCCCCGAGTTTCGTTGCGAGCAGCCAACACGGCCACTATTCCATAGCCATACGACATATCTCGATCCGTCGCCAGTAGTCGAGAGCATCCCTATCGATGATCGCTCACGGTCGATCACATTCGTTCGCGAAACACCGAACCGCTGAGTACCCCCTGGGCAGGGGCGCTACACACAGCGACCGCGGCGCCTCACGAAAACCTCAACCGAACCGTCGAATTCGGATGCTTGTGTCGAGGAGATCAACCGTGCGCGGGCACCGCGATCACCGTCATCGAGCCGGGCGCCACCTCGGTGAAACCGGCATCGCGCACAGCCACCGCACGACCCGCGGCCACCTCGGCCACCAAGCTCGCCCACCGCGCTTCGTCGGCGTCGCGCACAGCGCACCGGAACTCGCGGGCTGCCCACGCGGCCGCCGCGTCCACGGGCAGCGCACCCGCCAGCAACATGCTCGCATGCCCGACCTGTGCGGCCGCCTTGCCCACCGACATCGCCAATACCGTGTTCACCCACAGCACCGGCAACGCCGGATCCGCGGGCCCCGGCTCGTCGTGCTCTAGATCGGTACCGCCGATCTGGAGTTTGCGGATGCGCTGATCGATCTCCCCCACCGGGCCGGGGACGAACGCACGAGCCTGCGCGCCATCGACATCGACAGTCATTCCGTCGACGTCACCCGCGGCCACCCACTGCGCACCACGCGCCCGCCGGGCCACCTTCCTGATCCGTGACCGCTTCCACGCGAGATACCGAGGCTCCCACTCCCCGCCGGGCCCCGAACGCGGGTCGAGGCAC
Organism: Nocardia sp. NPDC059195; assembly: GCF_042754695.1. NCBI lineage: Bacteria > Bacillati > Actinomycetota > Actinomycetes > Mycobacteriales > Nocardiaceae > Nocardia > Nocardia sp. NPDC059195. The sequence goes on from NZ_JBHZBG010000006.1 coordinate 134,689, forward strand.
ACCGCCACCGCCGCGGCTGCCGCGGCCTCCAGCAGTGCGCTGCGGGCAGGCGGATCGATCTTGGGTATGTGCAGCACCATCTGCATCGCCTGGACCATCGCCGGGTCGTCGGGGTCACCGTTGCCGCCGTAACCCTGCGCCAATTCCGCATGCCGAGCGGCGAATTCGGCCGCCTCGTCGCGGACCGTCGCCTCGGCCTGCTCCTCGGTTTCCAGCCCACTACCCATGCCACAACACCCGTTCGATCGACACCAGTCCGCCCGCCAGCCTAATAGCGCGGTCGCGGAGTGTTCGTCGGTCTTCGCACCCGGCGCCGCCGTCGGCGATCAGGATGGCCCTACCGGCCGAGCAGCGGAACCCGTCGCACGCCACCGTCGCGCGCGTCGGCCGCTTCCACCTCGTCGCGGGTGACGCCGAGGATGAACAGCACCGCGTCCAGGTAGGGATGCGACAGTGCCGTGTCGGCCACCTCGCGCAGTGCGGGCTTGGCGTTGAACGCCACACCGAGACCGGCCGCGTTGAGCATGTCGATGTCGTTGGCGCCGTCGCCGACCGCGACGGTCTGCTCCATCGGCACCCCCGCCTCGGCCGCGAACTTGCGCAGCGCGGTCGCCTTGAACGCCCGGTCGACGATCTCGCCGACGACCCGTCCGGTGAGTTTGCCGTCGATGATCTCCAGGGTGTTGGCCTGCACGAAATCGAGTTCCAGCTCGTGTGCGAGCGGCTCGATCACCTGCCGGAACCCACCCGAGACCACACCGCAGCGGAACCCGAGCCTGCGCAGGGTGCGAATCGTGGTGCGTGCGCCCGGAGTGAGCTCGATCCGGTCGGCGACCTCCTCGATCACCGACTCGTCGAGACCTTCGAGGGTGGCCACGCGCTGACGCAGCGATTCGGCGAAGTCGAGTTCGCCGCGCATGGCCGCCTCGGTGACCTCGCGGACCTGGTCCTCGACGCCGGCGTGCGCGGCCAGCATCTCGATCACCTCGCCCGTGATCAGCGTGGAGTCCACATCGAACACGATGAGGCGCTTGGCACGGCGTGCCAGCCCGGCCCGTTCCACCGCGATGTCGACCTGTTCGGCGACGGCCACCTCGGCCAGTGCGGTGCGCAGCCGCGCGTCGCCTTCGTCGCTGGTGTCGGTCGCGGTGACCATCAGTTCCATGCCGGTCACCGGGTAGTCGGCGATGCCTCGGATGGAGTCGATATTGGCGCCACCGGTGGCCAGTTCCCGCGAGATCGCGCTGAACGCCTTCGCGGTGACCGGGGCGCCGAGCACCACGACGGCGTGCGTGGACATCGGCGGCTTGCCGATCTGCGCGTCCACGGACACGTCGACCTGCATGCCGACGGTGTTCATCGCCTCTTCGAGGTCGTCCTGCAACGCCTCCGCGTCGTTGGGGCACGACACCAGCACACCCAGGGTGAGCCTGCCCCTGATGACGACCTGTTCCACGTCCAGCAGGCTCACCTGGTGCCGCGACAGCGCCGCCAGCAGCACCGAGGTGACGCCTGGTCGGTCGGGGCCGGTGACGGTCACGAGAACTGTGGTGTCGGCCAAGTCGATCTGCTCCGTTCGATTACCCACAAAAAGAGTGTGCACCTGCTGGTTCTTCAGCAGGTGCACACCCTGTCGTTCGGTGGTGTCTTACTTCTTCGCGAGCGCGTCTTCGGACACGTGCGTGCTGTGCTTACCCGAGCCCCAGCCGACGTGCGCCTCGGCCTTCATGCGCTCGACCATGTGCGGGTAGTGCAGCTCGAATGCCGGGCGCTCCGAGCGGATGCGCGGCAGCTCGTAGAAGTTGTGGCGCGGCGGCGGGCAGGTGGTGGCCCACTCGAGGGAGTTGCCGTAGCCCCACGGGTCGTCGACCGTGACGACCTCGCCGTAGCGGTAGCTCTTGAAGACGTTCCAGATGAACGGCAGCATCGACGAGCCGAGGATGAACGCACCGATCGTGGAGATCGTGTTCAGCGTGGTGAAACCGTCCGACGGCAGGTAGTCGGCGTAGCGACGCGGCATGCCCTCGGCACCCAGCCAGTGCTGCACCAGGAAGGTGGTGTGGAAGCCGACGAAGGTGGTCCAGAAGTGCCACTTGCCCAGACGCTCGTCCATCATGCGGCCGGTGATCTTCGGGAACCAGAAGTAGATACCCGCGAAGGTGGCGAACACGATGGTGCCGAAGAGCACGTAGTGGAAGTGCGCGACGACGAAGTACGAGTCGGTGACGTGGAAGTCCAGCGGCGGCGAGGCCAGGATGACACCCGACAGACCACCGAAGAGGAAGGTCACCAGGAAGCCGATCGACCACAGCATCGGTGTCTCGAAGGTCAACTGCCCCTTCCACATGGTGCCGATCCAGTTGAAGAACTTCACACCGGTCGGAACCGCGATGAGGAAGGTCATGAAGGAGAAGTACGGCAGCAGCACCGCGCCGGTGGCGTACATGTGGTGCGCCCACACCGCGATCGACAGCGCCGCGATACCCAGCGTCGCGTAGACCAGTGTGGTGTAACCGAAGATCGGCTTACGGCTGAACACCGGGAAGATCTCCGACACGATGCCGAAGAACGGCAGCGCGATGATGTAGACCTCGGGGTGGCCGAAGAACCAGAACAGGTGCTGGTAGAGCAGGATGCCGCCGGTTGCCGGGTCGTAGATGTGACCACCCAGGTGGCGGTCGTAGGCCAGACCGAACAGCGCCGCGGTGAGCAGCGGGAACGCGAGCAGCACCAGTACCGAGGTGACCGCGATGTTCCAGGTGAAGATCGGCATGCGGAACATGGTCATACCGGGTGCGCGCAGGCAGACCACGGTGGTGAGCATGTTGACGCCACCGAGGATGGTGCCCAGACCGGACACGGCCAGACCCAGGATCCACAGGTCGGTGCCGACACCGGGCGAGTGCAGGATGTCGGTGAGCGGCACGTACGCCGTCCAGCCGAAGTCCGCCGCGCCGCCGGGGGTCACGAAGCCCGCGGTCGCCATGGTGCCGCCGAACAGGTACAGCCAGTAGCTGAACGCGTTCAGTCGCGGGAAGGCGACGTCGGGGGCGCCGATCTGCAGCGGCAGGATGATGTTGGCGAAGCCGAACACGATCGCCGTCGCGTAGAACAGCAGCATGATCGTGCCGTGCATGGTGAACAGCTGGTTGAACTGTTCCGGCGAGAGGAACTGCAGACCCGGTCGGGCCAACTCGGCGCGCATGAGCAGCGCCATGAGTCCACCGACCAGGAAGAAGCTGATCGCCGTCACCAAGTACATGGTGCCGAGCACCTTGGGGTCGGTGGTGGTGACCGCCTTGTAGAGGAACGAGCCCTTCGGACCGGTCCGTGCCGGATACGGTCGAGTCGCTTCCAACTGAGGGACTGGCCTGGGCTCTACCGCAGTCACTGATCCTCCTGAAGATGCCTGTACGTCACTCGCAGGCCAGCCGCGTCTCGGGAACGAACAGCAGCAGACATGCGTTGGAGTGAATCGTAAACCGTGCTGCCGCAGCATTCCGCGCGGGTCCTACTCTGTGTCGTATTCGGCGCGCCGTAGTTCGCGATCCCGATCTTCCTCCGCAGGTCGCGTGGGTGCAACGGTTGTCGGCGATGACTTTTCGACGGTCGGCGCGTCATGATCGATGCGACGCACGAACGTGTCAGCGTCTCTATCGCGCTACCCCTTCAGCCGAGGAGAAGTCATGTCGATGCACCCGAAACCCGGCGATCCCACCTGGGTCGATCTCTACACCACCGATCTCGACCGCGCGATCGCCTTCTACGGCGAACTGTTCGGCTGGACCGCCGAACGCGGCGGCGAGGAATTCGGCGGCTACACCACCTTGCGCAAGGACGGTCGGGCGGTGGCGGGCGCGATGGGCCGTCACGACGATCCCGGCGACCCGTATCCCGACCGCTGGACCGTCTATCTGAACTCCCCCGATGCCCTCGCGACGACGGCCGAGGCGAGCCGGGCGGGCGGCACTGTGATCGTCGAGCCGATGGCGGTCGCCGATCTCGGAGCGATGGCGGTGCTCGCCGATGTGGGCGGCATCGGGGTCGGCGTCTGGCAGGCCGACACCTTCGCCGGCTTCGAGGCGGTCGGCATGGTCGCCGACGGCACCTGGACCGACCACGTCGGCGTCCCGTCCTGGTTCGAGCTGATGACCCGCGCCTACGACGAGTCCCTGGTCTTCTACCGCGAGGTCTTCGACTGGCGCGACACCCTGACGATCGCCGACACCGCGGATTTCCGCTACACCACCATCCACGCCGCACCACCCATGGGCGGCGGCATCATGGACGCGGCGGGCCATCTCGCCGAGGGCGTACCCGGCTCGTGGACGGTCTATTTCGGCGCCGACGACGTCGACAAGTCCGCCGAACAAGCGGTGACCCTCGGCGGCACCATCGCCTTCGAACCCATGGACACCCCCTACGGTCGCCTCGCCGGGCTGATCGACCCGACCGGCGCGCATTTCAGCATCGGCGGAAACGCCCGCTGATCGAGGTTCGCCCACTTAGGGGTGGTAATCGATCCACCTTGGAGTCGGCGCATCAACGCTGGGGTTGCTGTCGGATTCCCCTCCTGACGGCGAGATTGGAGGAGTAGGAAAAACACCCGCCGCCGAGCCTTCGAGGGGAACCCGATGAGCACCATGGTCACCGCGCCCGCCGACAACGTCATCCAGCTGCGCCGCCGGTCCGGCGCGCCGATCGCCGCCGGTCAGCTCGCCGACGCCGACCTGGACCGTTGGGCGAACCGCCTGGCCCGCATGCTGCTCGCCCGTGGTGCCGAGGCGGGCGACCACATCGCCCTTGCCGTCGACCCCCGGATCGAGGCGGTCGTCGCCGAGGCGGCGGTGCGCAAGATCGGTGCGATCCCGGTGTCGCTCACGAACGGTGCGTCCACCGCCCCCGGCGCCGGATTCGGAATTACCACCAAGGCCCGCAGGGCCGAGCTCACCGACGGCGTCGACTGGCTGGTGCTCGACGACCGTTCCACCCTGCAGCGCTATCTGGTCAGTTCCGACGCGCCGCTGGCGGCCGCCGAACTGCGGGCAGTCTCCTGAACCCTTTCCGATGCGGTCCGCGCTGGTCCAGAATGAACATAGAGCGCAGTACGCAACGGCGGGTACTACCAACCAGGTAGCTGCCCGACGCTCGGGGACACCTCGTGAACGCCCAGCTCGAGACATGAGAACGCAGGTTCGCTCATGATCGCACCAGACGGCCCTTTTCCTCTGTCCGCCGCCCAGCGCGGCATCTGGTTCGCCCAGCACATCGCGGGCGATACCCCCATCTCCATCGCCCAGTACGTCGAACTGTCCGGCGCGATCGACCACACGCTGCTCACCGAGGCGGCCCGGCAGACCGGCCGCGAGTTCGGCACCGGCTACCTGCGCCTGGTCGATGTCGAGGGCCAGCCGCAGCAGATCGTCGACCTGACCCTCGACGACGACATCGCCCACGTGGATCTCCGGGACCGCCCCGACCCGGAAGCGGCCGCGCACGCCTGGATGCGGGCCGAGTACACCGCACCACTGGATGTGATGCGCGACCGATTGGTCTGCCTGGCCATGCTGCGGGTCGCCGAGGATCGCTGGTTCTGGTACTCGCGCATGCACCACATCGTGTTGGACGGAATGGGCGCGCTTGCCCTGGTCCAGCGCACCGGCGAGCTCTACAACGCCGCCTTCGACGGTCGCGAGCCGCCGCCGGCCAAGGCCGAGCCGTTGCAGAAGATCGTCGACGCCGATCTGGCCTACCGGACCTCCGACCGCTTCGCGACCGACCGCGAGTACTGGCGCGATCACTTGGCCGACCTGGCCGATCCGGTCACCCTCGCCGGCCGGGCCGCCGAGGTCGACGGCCATCCGAACCGGGTCTCCGGCGCACTGCCCGCGGCGACGACCGCGCTGCTGGATTCCGTTGCCGCGGCGGTGAACTCGGGGGTGGCGCCCACGGTGGTCGCCGCGTTCGGCGCCTATCTCGCCGCGATGACCGGCGCGCCGGAAGTGGTCTTGAGCCTGCCGGTGTCCGCGCGGACCTCGGCGACACTACGGCGTTCGGGCGGCATGCTCGCCAATGTCGTGCCGCTGCGGGTCACCCTCGATCCCACGACGACCGTCGGCGCGGTGATCCGCGCGGTCCAGAGCGAGCTGACCGGCGCGTTGCGACGTCAGCGCTATCGCCAGGAGGACATCGTCCGCGATCTCGGCTGGGCGATGGACGAGGCCGCGTCGTTCGGTCCTGCCGTGAATCTGATGATGGTGGACACCAGGATTGCCCTCGGCCCGGTCGTCGGGCGGCTCAATGTGCTCACCTCGGGCCTGATCGACGATCTGTTCGTCAACGTGTACCCCGGCGTGGGCGGCGAGAGCACCCACATCGATCTCCAAGGCAACGGAAACCTCTACAGCGACGCCGATCTGGCGGCCCACCACGATCGCTTCCTGATGTTCCTGCACCGGTTCCTCGTCGCCGGGCCCGATGCTCCCTTGTCGACGGTGCCCGTGCTCTCGGTCACCGAACAGGCCGCTTCGGTGCCCGCTCGCGGTCCAGCCGGGGTCGAGACGAAGACCCTGCCCGAGATCCTCACCGCGGGCGCCACGCTCGACCCGGACGCGGTGGCCCTGCGCTGGGGCACCGACGACACGCTGAGCTACCGCGAGGTCGACGACTACACGAATCGACTGGCCCGGCTCCTGATCTCCGCGGGCGCGGGCCCCGAACACGGTGTCGCACTGTCTATTCCGCGCTCCGCGGAGTCGGTGCTCGCCACCATCGCGGTGGCCGAGACGGGCGCGCCGTTCGTCCCGATCGATCCGACCTATCCCGATGACCGGATCGAGCACATGATCGACGACAGCGGCGTCGTCATCGGCGTGACCGTCACCCAGGTACGTAAGTCCTTGCCCGACAAGGTCGATTGGCTCTCCCTCGACGACGGAGCCACCGTCGCGCACCTCGCCGCACAGGATGCCGCCCCGATCACCGACTCCGAGCGAACCGCCGCGATCGAGCCCGATCAGGTCGCCTACATCATCTACACCTCCGGGTCGACCGGACTACCCAAGGGCGTCCTGGTCTCGCACCGTGGCCTGGCGAATCTCGTCGCGAGTTCGGGAGCCGGCTTCGGCGTCGACTCCGACTCTGTTGTCGCCCATGCCGTTTCACCGAGCTTCGACATCTCCGTCGAGGAGATTCTGGTGACCCTGTCCGCAGGCGCGGCCCTCGCGGTGGTCCCGCCGTCGGCCTACGCGGGCGAGGAGATGGCGCAGGTGCTGCGCACGCATCACGTCACTCATCTCAATGTCACCCCGGCCGTCGTCGGTTCCCTCGACCCCACGACCTTGCCCGACCTGCGCACGATCGTTGTCGGTGGTGACGCGTGCCCGCCGGAGCTGGTGTCGAAGTGGGCCGGGCGCGCCCTGATCAACGGCTATGGACCCACCGAGACCACCATCACCACGACCCTGAGCGAACCGCTGGTTCCCGGCGCCCCGGTGACTATCGGCAGCCTCGTCCGTGGCGTGTCCGGCCTGGTACTCGACCCGTGGCTGCGACCGGTCTCGGCGGGCACCGTGGGCGAGCTGTACCTCGCGGGCCCCGGCGTCGCGCGTGGCTATCACCGGCGCAGCGGCTTGACCGCGAGCCGGTTCGTCGCGAATCCGCACGCACCGGGCGAACGGATGTATCGCACCGGCGACCTGGTGCGGTGGACCGACCGCGACGGCACGCTCACCCTGGAATACCAGGGCCGCAGCGATTTCCAGGTGAAGGTGCGCGGCTACCGGATCGAGCTGGGCGAGATCGATGCCGCCCTGCAGCAGCTTCCCGAGATCGATTTCGCGATCACCCTCGGCGTCGAGACCGCCACCGGCGCGACCGCGCTCGTCTCCTATGTCACGACCGAGCCGGGCGCCGAGGCCCATCCCGAAGCCGTGAAAGCCGCGGTCGGCGAACGACTTCCGGCCTACATGGTGCCCGCCGTGGTGATGGTGCTGGACGAAGTTCCGCTCACCCCACTCGGCAAGGTGGACAGAAAGGCCTTGCCCGCACCGGATTTCAGCGCCCGCGCCGTCACGAGCCGGGCGCCGTCGACGCCACGCGAGCAGGCACTGGCAGCCCTTTTCGCCGAGGTACTCGGACTCGACGCGGTAGGAGTCGACGAGAGCTTCTTCGCTCTCGGTGGCGACAGCATCGTTTCCATCCAGCTGGTCTCGCGCGCGAAGGCCGCCGGTATCTCGCTGCGCGCCCGCGATGTCTTCGAACGCAAGACGGTCGCCGCGCTGGCCGCGGTCGCCGGCGAGACCGAGGTCCACGTGGTGGAGGAGCTGCCCGGTGGCGGTGTGGGCGAGGTGGAACTCACTGCGATCGTGCACGAGATGATCGAGCACGGCGACACCTGGGGCCGCTACGGGCAGGCCGTCCTGATCGGGCTGCCCGCCGACATCGACCGCCCGAGGATCGCCGCCGCGCTACAGGTCCTGCTCGATCATCACGATCTGCTCCGTTCTTCGCTGCGGCGAGTCCCGGACGGCTGGGAATGGGTTGTGGCCGAACGTGGTTCGGTCGACGCCGAGACCCTGATCGACGTGGTCAGCGCCGACACCAAGGACGCGGCCGAACGCGCCTTGCAGGACGCCGCGGATCTGCTCGATCCCACCGCGGGCACCGTTGCCCGGCTCGTCCTGATCGATCGCGTCGACGCCGCCCCGCTGTGCTGGCTGGTCCTGCACCACCTGGTCACCGACGGTGTCTCCTGGCGAATCCTGCTGCCGGACTTCGCCACTGCGGCCTACGGCGGCGCGCTCGACCCCGTCGGCACGTCCTTCCGACGCTGGGCGCACAGCCAGGCCGGCAACGCCACGACACGCATCGACGAACTGCCGATCTGGCAGCGAATCCTGGCCACACCCGACCCGTCGTTCGCCCGGACCAACGGTCAGGACGCCAGCAGAGCGAAGACCTCGTCTCCCTCGGCTACCTCCGGTCAGGAAGCCGACACTGAGACCGCCTCGCCGTCTGCCACCTCCGATCACCCCGACGAGATGGCGGAGACCGGCTCATCCTCGGTCCCTGCCGCATTCGATCCAGCCCTCGACGTGGTCGCCACCATGGCGCAGTGGCAGACAACGGTGCCCGCGGACGTCGCACACACCGTCTTGCACACCGTGCCCGAGCAATTCCATTGCGGCGCGGACGATGTGCTGCTCACCGCCCTCGCCATGGCAGTGTGCCGGTGGCGCGACCGCACCGGCGCCCTGGTGACGCTGGAAGGCCACGGCCGCAGCGAGTCCCTGCTGCCCGGTGCCGATCTCGCGCGCACCGTCGGCTGGTTCACCAGCGTGTACCCGGTCGCACTCGACCTGGCGGAGATCGATCTCGGCGAGGCTTTCACCGGTGGTCGCGCGGCGGGTTCGGCGATCAAGGCGACCAAGGAGCAGCTGCGGTCGGTCCCCGATCGCGGTGTCGGCTTCGGCCTACTGCGCTACCTGAACGACGAGGCCGCCGCGGCGCTCGCGAACGCGCCGACACCCCAGTTGAGCTTCAACTATCTCGGCAGGGCGGTGACCGGCGACGATCCCTGGGTACCCCGGCGCTTCGCCGCGACCAACGACGACCGCGCTCCGCTGGCCGCCGTCGTGGACATCAACGCGGTGCTGACCGATGCCGGACTGGAAGTCACCTGGGCCTACGCGAGCAGGCTGCTCGGCGAGGCCGAGGTGCGCGAATTGGCCGACCTGTGGTCGCAGGCACTGCGTGCGCTCGTCACCCATGCCGGATCCGGCGACGCGGGTGGCCGGACCCCCTCGGACTTCGAGCTCGTCACGGTCGATCAGCCGCAGATCGAGCGCTGGGAGCACACCTATCCGAAGCTCACCGACGTCTGGCCGCTCTCGCCGCTGCAGTACGGCCTGCTCTTCCACTCGCTCTACGACTCCGATACCGCCGATGGTTACACCGTCCAATCGCTGCTCACCCTGGCGGGCACCGTCGACGCCACCCGGCTGCGCGGCGCGGCACAGGCGCTGATCGATCGGCACGAGAACCTGCGCGTCGCCTTCGTCGAGACCGACGACGGCCCCCGCCAACTGGTCCTGTCCGCCGCCGAGATCCCTTGGCAGGAAATTGATCTCACCGATATCGCCGACGACGACCAACGCACGCGCGAACTCGACCGGACGATCGAATTGGACGCGCTGACCCGCTTCGACCTCACCCGTCCCCCGCTGCTGCGCTTCACCCTGATCAGGACCGCACCGGAGACGTTCCGGCTCGTCATGACCAATCACCATCTGGTGCTGGACGGTTGGTCGACGCCGCTGCTGGTGCGGGAACTGCTCACCCTGTACGTCACCGCGGGCGACGCGTCGATATTGCCGGCCGCCCGGTCCTACCGCGAATTCCTGTCCTGGCTCGAAGACCAGGACGCACCAGCCTCGCTGGCCGCGTGGAAACAGGCGCTGGCCGGAATCGACACGCCGACCCGCGCCGTCCCCACGCTCGCCGGGATCGAGTCGACCGAAACCGCGATGCTCTCGCAGGATCTGTCCGCCGCCACGGTCGCCGTACTCGAGTCGGCCGCCCGGGAGGCGGGCGCGACCGTGAACACCCTGGTCCAGGCGGGCTGGTCGATGCTGCTTGCCATGCTCACCGGCCGCACCGATGTGGTGTTCGGCGCCACGGTGTCCGGTCGGCCGCCGGAGCTGCCCGGTGTCGAGGAGATGGTCGGGCTGTTCATCAACACCGTTCCGGTCCGGGTGACGCTGGATCCGTCGGAGAAGGTTTCCGACCTACTGGCCCGCGTGCAAGCCGAGCAGGCCCGGCTCATGGACCATCAGCATGTCGGCCTCGCCGCCATCCACCGCGCTGTCGGGCTGGCCGAATTGTTCGACACCCTCACCGTTTTCGAGTCCTACCCGATCGATCGCGAGGCACTGTCCCAAACCCTGGACATCGCGGGCATGCGGGTGCTCGATGTCGAAGGCACCGACGCCACGCCATACCCGTTGAACCTCATGGTGATTCCGCTGCGTGGCGAGGACGGCGCGGGCGATGCACTGCGCATCACCGTGAAATTCATGGCCGACCAGCTGGAACACACTGCGGCGCAGTCACTCCTGGACCGGTTTGTCCGCCTGCTCTCCCAACTCGCCGAGAATCCGCATGCTGTGGTGTCCCAGCTGCGGTACTGCAGCGATACCGAATTGGCCTCGCTCGCACCGGTTCACGGCCCGCCACCGCTGCCGATGCGCACGCTGGCCGACATCCTGACGGCGGGTGCGCGCATCGATCCCGATGCGATCGCGGTCAGCGCGGGTGAGCTGCGGATGAGTTACGGCGAACTCGACGCCTGGTCCAATCGATTCGCCCGGGTGCTGCTCGGTCGCGGGATCGGCCCCGAGATATTCGTCGTGCTCGCGCTGACCCGGTCGCTGGAATCCGTGGTCGCCGTGTGGGCGCTGGCCAAGACCGGTGCGGCGTTCGTCCCGCTGGATCCGAGCTATCCGGTGGAGCGGATCGAGCACATGCTCACCGATTCGAAGGCCCCGATCGGCGTGACTGTGACGGCCACCGGCGAAGACCTGCCCGGATCCATCGACTGGCTGCTGCTCGACGATCTGAACACCATGCGCCGCGCCATGCTGGTCTCCGATGCGCCGATCACCGACGCCGAACGCGGCGGCCCCGTCGATATCGACCACACCGCCTACCTGATCTACACCTCCGGTTCCACCGGCAAGCCGAAAGCGGTGCTGCTCAGTCACCGCGGTATCGCGAATCTCGTTGCTGCCCAGCGCGAAACCCTGGCCCTCGATCCGTCGGCCAGCGCACTGCAGGTCGCCTCCCCCAGCTTCGACGCCTCCGTCTTCGAAATGCTGACCGCGCACGCGGCGGGTGGACGACTGGTCGTGTCACCGCCGGAGGTGTACGGCGGCGCCGAACTCGAGACGCTGCTGCGCACCGAGCGGGTCACCCACGCGGTGATCACCCCGTCGGCACTGGCGACGATGGAACCCACCGACCTCACCGATCTGCGGGTGCTCTCGGTGGCCGGTGAGGCGGCCACGCCCGAGCTCATCGAGAAGTGGGCAGCGGGCAGGCGGATGGTGAACCTGTACGGCCCCACCGAGTTCAGCATCTGGGCCACCGGACCGGCCGAGCTGGTCGCGGGCGAGCCGGTGACCATCGGCGGACCGATTCGCGGTGCGGCGCTGGTGGTGCTGGACAGCTGGTTGCGGCCGGTGCCGGTCGGTATCGCGGGCGAGCTGTATCTGGCCGGGCCCGCGCTGGCGCGTGGCTACTTCAACCGGTTCGAGATGACCGCGAGCCGGTTCGTCGCCAACCCCTTCGGCATCGCCGGGGAACGCATGTACCGGACCGGTGACATGGTGCGCTGGGTTACCGGCGAGAATGCCGCGCTCACCCTGGAATACCTGGGCCGCAGCGACTTCCAGGTCAAGATTCGCGGCCTGCGGATCGAACTCGGCGAGATCGACGCGGTGCTCTCGCGTGCCGAGGAGGTCGACTACGCGGTAACGATCGGGCGCGAGGGACCGGCGGGCGCCACCGTGCTCGCGTCCTACGTACTCCCCGTGCCGGACATCGAACTCGACACCGAAACACTGCGCGCGCAGGTCGCGGCGGAACTGCCCGGATACATGGTGCCGGCCTATGTCGTTGTCCTGGAAGATATCCCGCTCACCCCGGTCGGCAAGCTGGATCGCAAGGCCCTCCCGATACCGGACTTCTCGGCGACTCAGCAGTCCTATCTCGCGCCGTGCACGCCGATCGAACAGGCCGTCGCCGAGGTGTTCGCCGACGTGCTCGGCAGTGAACAGGTGAGCGTCGACCAGTCCTTCTTCGAGCTCGGCGGCAATTCGTTGAGCGCGACAAAGGTTGTCGCCCGGGTCAATTCGGCGCTCGGCTCCACGATCGCGCTGCGTGATCTGTTCGACGCACCGAGCGTTGCCCAGCTGGCGTCGCGCGTCGTCCCCGCCGCCGAAGGCACTGCGGGCCGACCGGCACTGGCCCCACGCCTGCGCCCCGACCGCATTCCCCTGTCTCCCGCCCAGCAGCGCATGTGGGTACTCAACCAGCTCGATCCGGAGTCGTCGGCCTACAACATCGCGATCGCCCTTCGCCTCACCGGAACCCTGGATGTGGCGGCCATGCGCCGAGCACTCGCCGACGTGGTCGAACGCCAGGAAAGCCTGCGCACGCGCTACCCCGCCGATGTCGAAGGCCCACGCCAGGTCATCGTCGGCATCGACATCGCCATCCCCACAATGCCCCTGATCGACACCGAAGACGGTGCGCCACTGCGGGATCAGATCAATGGCCTGGCGGCAACCGGATTCGACCTCACCCGCGAGCCCCCGCTTCGGGTCGGTCTTTTCCGCCTCAACGGCGGCCCACCCGACGGTTCGCGGGCCATCGACACTCGCCCGAGCCACAACGGCGCACGCAGCACGTCGGCCTCCGACGGTCACCCGAGTGCCGAGGACACCAACAGCCCCAATGGCGGTGCCCCAGTGCATGTTGTCGTCCTCGTGGTGCACCACATCAGCGCGGACGGTGCGTCGATGGCACCATTGGCGGCCGACCTGGTGGCCGCCTACTCGGCACGGGTCGCGGGTGCGGCTCCCGCTCAGCCTCCGCTCGCCGTGCAGTACGCCGACTTCGCGCAGTGGCATCGCGAGCTACTCGGCAGCGGGTCGGATGCGGAATCTGTTGCAGCACAGCAAATCAAATACTGGAGCGAGACACTCGCCGATGCACCGGACGCCCTGGAACTCCCCGCCGATCGTGCCCGCCCCGCGGTACAGACGATGCGCAGCGACGACGTCGACTTCAGCATCGACGAACAGACGCACCGCGCGTTGATCGACTTCGCCGCCGCGAACAATGTCAGCGTTTTCATGGTGGTCCACGCCGCCCTCGCGGTACTACTGGCCCGGCTCGGCGGCACCGGCGATGTCGTCATCGGTACCCCGATCGCGGGGCGTGGTGAGGCCGCTCTCGACGACCTCGTCGGCATGTTCGTCAATACTCTCGCCCTGCGCACACCAGTCGATCCCGGCACCGGCTTCCGGCAGCTGCTCGCCACCGTCCGCACCACCGACCTCGACGCCTTCGCCCACGCCGACGTGCCGTTCGAGCAGCTCGTCGGCGCACTCGACCCCACCCGATCGACCGCCCACCACCCACTGTTCCAGGTGTCGCTCTCGCTGCAGAACTTCATCGAGCCGGTGCTCGAACTGCCCGGACTGCGCTTCGAAGTAGAGGATTTCGACCGCCGCTCCTCGGCCTTCGACCTCACCCTCGACCTGCGCGAACGGTTCGGCGAAGCAGGACCCGAAGGCATCGAAGGCGTCCTGACCTACGCGACGGACCTGTTCGACGCGAACACGGTCACCACCTTCGCGACCCGGTGGCGGCAGGTGCTCACCACCGTCCTCACCGACATCGACATCCGCCTCGCCGATATCGACATCCTCGCCGAAGCCGAACGCGCGGAACTGATCCCGGTCCGCGGCCCCGCCACCGCGGGAACGACCACCTTGGCCGACCTGCTCACCACCACCGCCACAACCTTCCCTGACCGACCCGCGCTGGTCACCGACACCACGACCGCTTCCGCGACTCGACCCAGGCCTTTCACTCACACCACCGCGGTCCTGCTCGAACAACCCGCGCCGGTCACCGGCACCATCGCGACACCTACGAACCAGGACACCCCGCCAACCGACACCGGCGCGCGCCATCGCGGACAACCGGCATCGATCATCGACGCCGCCGCAGCGTCCCCGGACCAGCCCGCACCGGCAACTACCAGCGGGCCCCGCCCGGAACACAGCGCGCAGGAATCCGTTACGACCACCTACGGCGCCCTGAATGCCCGGTCGAACCAGCTGGCCAGGTTGCTGATCGAGGCGGGGGCGCACACGGAATCTGTTGTAGCCCTCGGCCTCCCACGTTGCGCCGAACTCCACGTCGGCATCTGGGCCGCCGCGAAGGTCGGCGCGGCGTTCCTGCCGGTCGACCCCAAGCATCCAGCAGACCGCATCGACCACATGCTCACCGATTCCGGCGCAGAGGTCGGGATCACCCTCGCCGAATACCGGCCGACGCTGTCCGGCACCACCCGCTGGTTGGTCCTCGATGACCCCGACTTCGCCACCCGTCTCGACACCACCGACGCCGCCGAGATCACCCCCGAGGAACTCCCGGTCCCGATCAGGCTCGAGAACCCGGCCTGGATGATCTACACCTCCGGCTCCACCGGCACCCCGAAGGGCGTCACCGTCACCCACCGCGGCCTGGCCGACCTGGTCGCCTCCCAGCGAACTGACCTCGCGCTGGACGAACGTTCCCGAGTGCTCCAGGTCGCCTCCCCCAGCTTCGACGCGTCGATCTTCGAGGCACTCATGGCATTCGGCTGCGGTGGCGCCTCGGTGATCGCGCCGCCGGATGTATTCGGTGGTGCACCACTCGCGAAGCTGATCGCCGCAGAGTCGGTTACCCACATGGTGATCACGCCGTCGGCACTGGCCACGATCGATCCCGCCGACGTGTCGAGTCTGCGGGTACTCGCGGTCGCGGGTGAGGCGGTCGGCCCCGATCTGGTCGCCCGCTGGTGCGGCGGTGCCGGCGCACGCACGATGGTCAACCTGTACGGCCCGACCGAATACACCATCTGGGCAACGGGTTCCGAGCCCCTGTCGGCTGCGGAACCGGTCACCATCGGCTCACCTGTTCGAGGTGCGGCGGCACTCGTCCTCGACGACCGCCTATGCCCGGTGCCAGTCGGTGTCGCGGGTGAGCTGTACCTCGCGGGCACCGCCCTCGCACGGGGTTACCACGCCCGGCCAGGCTTGACTGCGACCAGATTTGTCGCCAACCCGTTCAGGGGGGCCGGTGAATGTCTTTATCGCACTGGCGATCTGGTGCGGTGGTCTCGCACCGGCAACCCCGCTCGCAGCGACAACCCGGCCGTGTCCGACAACCCCGCTCGGTTCGGCAACCGCGCTCGCGCCGACGCCACCGCTCGGCCCGAAAGCATTTCCAGTGCACCGGCCAGCCTCGTATTGGAATACCTCGGCCGCACCGACTTCCAGGTGAAGGTCCGCGGCCAGCGCATCGAACTCGGCGAGATCGACGCGGTCCTCGGCGCCATCGACGGCATCGATCTCGCAGTGACGCTGGGTGTTCCGGGTCCCACCGGGTCCACCGCCCTGGCCGCGTACCTTGTACGACTGCCAGGCACCGACCTCGACATCGCACACGTCCGAGCACTCGCCGCCGACACACTGCCCGCCTATATGGTGCCTGCCGCCTTCGTCGTCCTGGACGAGATTCCCATCAACGCAGTCGGCAAGCTGGACCGAAAAGCCCTGCCGGACCCGGTGTTCGTCACCGACGACACCCCGTACCGCGCACCGGAAACACCGACCGAACAGGTGCTCGCCGAGGTTTACGCCGAACTGCTCGGCCGCGCACAGGTCGGCATCGACGATTCGTTCTTCGCCCTCGGCGGCGACAGCATCCTCGCCATCCAGCTGGTCACCCAGGCGAAGCTGCGCGGCGTGCACTGCACACCGCTGCAGGTCTTCGAACACCGCACGGTCGCGGCGCTGGGCGCTGCCGTCGATGCCGCCGAGACGGTGGAGGCGCTCGCGGAACTGCCCGGCGGCGGTACCGGTGACCTGCCGCTCACCCCGATCGTCCGATACATGATCGAACGCGGCGGCGATTTCGACCGGTTCGCCCAAACCGCGGTATTGGAACTGCCTGTCGGCATCGACCGCGCACAACTCGTCACCACCCTCACCGCCGCGATCGACCGGCACGACATGCTGCGGGCACGCCTGTGGGCGGGCGAGGACGGCTGGCGGCTGCGCGTGGCCGACCCCGGTTCGATCGACGTCGACGCACTCGTGCACCGCACGGCCTTCGACGCCGCCACCGACCCGGTCGAGCTGCGTGAATACGCGCAGACCGAGCTCGACTCCGCGATGAACCGCCTGCACCCGGCCGACGGCGTGGTACTCCAATTCGTGTGGCTGGATCCGGTCGGTGACGCCGGTTCGCACACCCGGCCCGGACGCCTGATCGTCGTGGCGCACCACCTCGCGATCGACAGCGTGTCGTGGCGAATCCTGGTGCAGGACTTGATCGCCGCCTGGGCCCAGGTATCCGCGGGCGCCGTGCCGGCCCTGCCCGATATCGGCACCTCGATGCGGCGCTGGTCGTATGCCCTGACCGAGCAGGCACATTCCGAGCGGCGCCTGGCCGAACTTCCGTACTGGCAGCAGGTGGTGAACGGCCCCGACCCGCTGCTCGGTACCCGCCACCTCGAACCGGCCACAGATCAGGCGAAGACGGTCCGCCGCCTCGATATCGAGATCGATGAAGACACCACGACGGCCCTGCTCACCACCCTGCCCCGCCTGTTCCACGGCAGCGTCACCGACGCGCTGTTCGTCACCCTGGCACTGGCGCTGGTGCGCTGGCGTGCCCGCAGAGGCGTGGACGAACCCTCGGCGCTGTTGCGCCTGGAGGGCCATGGCAGACAGGAAGAAGTCGTGCCCGGCGCCGACCTGTCGCGGACCATCGGCTGGTTCACCAACCTGTACCCGGTGCGGCTCGATCTCGCTGACATCGATATCGAGGACGCGCTGGCGGGTGGCCCGGCGATGGGCACGGCTATCCGCCGGGGCAAGCACGACCTGGCCGCGGTCCCGGACAAGGGCATCGGATTCGGGCTACTGCGTTATCTGAATCCCGCAGCAGCCGAAGAACTCCCGGCACGACTGCCCGGCCAGATCTGCGTGAACTACCTCGGCAAGCACACCTCCGTCGACACACCCACCGGCCTCGAAGGTCTCGGCTGGCTACCCACCGACGCGCTAGGCGATCTCGAGGCGGCCGAGTATCCGGAGATACCGATCATGTCGGCGATCGATATCAACGCCATGGTGGTCGGCAACCGGCTACACGCCGACTTCGGTTACGCCGCACAGCTTTTAGCCCGCGACGATGTCGCCGAACTCGCGAATCTGTGGGTCGAGGCACTCGGCGCGGCAGCACGATTCGCCGAAACCCCTGCGGCCCAGACCGCTTCGGCCGACGAAGCCGCCGCTATGACAGCCCACACGGCGGCGCTCGTGGAGCCGGGGCCGACCGGTCTCGGACTCGATGTGCTGCTACCGATCCGCCCCGATGGGGATCGACCCGCGCTGTTCTGCGTCCACTCCTCCTCCGGAATGTCCTGGAGCTACCTGGGATTGGCCGAACAGCTACGACCAGGGCGGCCGATCTACGGACTCCAGGCCCCCGACCTCAGTGGTCGCGAGCCCTCGGCCCGCTCGATCGAGGAATTCGCCCAGCGCTACGTGCGCGAGATCCGCGCGGTGCAGCCGAGGGGCCCCTATCACCTGCTCGGCTGGTCCTTCGGCGGCCTCATCGCCCAAGCGATGGCGGTGGAACTGGCCGCCGCGGGCGAGCAGGTCGGGGTCGTCGCGCTCCTGGACACCGACACCGCCGACATCGACGGCGACACCATCGAGCGGCTCTCGGCGGGCGCCTTCATCAACACCTTCGGCGCCATCTTCGGCATCGATGACGTCCCCGCCGCATCGACCGCCGAGGAAGCGGCCGAGCTCATCACCGCTCGCCTCGGCGGAGTCGAGCTCATCGACGCGTCGACCATCGAGCGAATGGCGGGCTCCTACAACGCCTCCGCGGGCACGCGGACCGGATATCAGCGCCCGGTCTACGACGGCGACGTCGTCTATTTCAGCGCCACGGTCGATCCCCCCGAATGGATGGGGCCCGACGGCTGGCGGCCCTTCATCACCGGCGACATCACCAACCACGACGTCGACGTGACCCACGACGACATGACCAATCCGTATGCACTGTCAGTCATCTCGCCACTGCTCGACGACCACTTGGAAGCAGGAGACCGGATATGAGCGTCGAACACACTCTCGTGCAGAGCAACCCGCGCACCGGTGGTGTCGTGGTCGAAGGGATCGCGAAGTCCTTCGGCGACGTCCACGCCCTGCGCGGCGTCGATTTCGAGGCCGCCCCCGGTGAGGTGCTCGGCATCCTCGGTCCCAACGGCGCGGGCAAGACGACCATGGTGAACATCCTGTCCACCCTCGTCACACCCGACCGAGGGCGGGCGGTGGTCGCCGGGCACGACGTCGTCGCCGACCCGGCCGCGGTCCGCAAACGCATCATGCTGACCGGGCAGTACGCCGCGCTCGACGACATGCTCAGCGGCTACGAGAACCTCGTCATGTTCGGCAGGCTGATGGGCCTGCGCAAGCCGGCGGCACAGGCAAGGGCCAGAGAACTGCTCGGCGAATTCGATCTGGAGAAGGCGGCGAATCGGCGCGTCGGCACCTACTCGGGCGGCATGCGGCGCCGCATCGACATCGCCTGCGGACTGGTGGTGCGGCCCGATGTGGTCTTCCTCGACGAGCCGACCACCGGCCTCGACCCCCGCAGCCGACAGGGCGTCTGGGACCTGGTGCGCAGCTTCAAGACCTCGGGTATCACCACCCTGCTCACCACCCAGTACCTGGAGGAAGCCGATGCGCTCAGCGATCAGATCATCGTGATCGACCACGGCGTGGTGATCGCTTCCGGCACCGCGGACGAGCTGAAACAACACATCGGCGGCAGCTACTGCGAGATCGTGCCCTTGGATCTCGAAGAGCTGCCCGCCATCGTCGCCGCGCTCGGCTCGCTGCTGCCCGCGGAGAACCTGGCGGCGCTGACCCCCGAGTCGGACCGCATCACCATCCCCGCGCCCGACGGCGCCAAGACTCTCGCCGAGGCCCTGCGACGACTCGACAACGCCTCGGTCGAACTCGTCGACATCGCCCTGCGGCGGCCCTCGCTCGACGATGTGTTCCTGCAGCTCACCGGCCATCTCGCCTCGACGGAGACCGAATCGGGAGTCTCCTCATGACGGCCGCCACGTGGCAGACCAATGCCCGCGCCATGCCCGACACCCTCCAGCAGTGGTGGGTACTGACCACCCGGGTGATCGTGCCCTCGGTCAAATCCGGCGAGTTCCTGGCATCGGTATTCGCACCAGCGGCCTTCACTGCCAGTTTCTACATCCCGCTGAAGACCGTGATGACGTTCTCCGGCAACGGTTTCAGCAGCTACGCCCAATACATGATGCCGCTGGTGATCCTGCAGGCCGCGGCGTTCACCGCCATCTCGGCGGCCTTCCGCTCGGCCAGCGATTCCGTCGCCGGCCTCAACCGCCGGTTCGGTGCGATGCCGCTGCGCCCGCTGGTCCCGGTCGCGGCGCGGATGTCGGCCAACCTGTTCCGGCTGCTGGTCTCCCTGGCGGCGGCGGTCGCCGCGGGGTATGTCATCGGCTTCCGATTCCGGCTCGACGCCGCGCACACCCTCGGCTTCTTGGCGTTCTCGCTGCTCATCGGTCTCGCGTTCACGCTCGGCGCGGACGTGATCGGCACGCTGTCCAAGAGCCCGGAAGCCACCTCGCAGGCGCTGGTGCTGCCGCCGTTGATCTTCGGCATGCTCTCGACCGGTCTCGCACCGGCGAGCCAGTTCCCGCACTGGATCCAGTGGTTCGTCCGCAATCAACCGGTCTCCCAGTTCGCGACGGTATTGCGCGCGCTGGCCGGTGACACCTTGGGCAATGCGGGGACGGCGAGCTGGGCGCTGATGGGCCCGTCGCTGCTCTGGCTCGCCGCCATCGTGGCGATCTGCGCACCGGTGGCCATCCGGCTGAGTTCGAGGAGGGCTTGATGGCAGAGCAACTGGAGACCTCGGCGGGGTCGCTGGTCCGGCACACGCTGATCCAGACCGAACGGCTGCTGGTGCGCTGGGCCCGCAATCCGATCACGCTGCTCGAGACCCTGCTCATCCCGTGCCTGCTGCTGGTGATGCTCGACATCGTGGTCGGCGGTCAGATCGAGAAGTTCACCGGTGGCGATGCCCTGTACGGCTCGGTCCCGATGGTCGCCATCGTCGGCGCGCTGTCCGGTGCCGTCGCGAGCGGTGTGCTGCTCGGCCGCGAACGCGACGCGGGCCTGCTGGCCCGATTCTGGGTGCTGCCCGTGCATCGGGCCTCCGGCCTGGTCTCGCGCATCCTCGCCGAGGGCTGCCGCATCGTGCTCGGCACCGTGGCGGTGGTGCTCGTCGGCTTCCTGCTCGGCTTCCGCTTCCACCAGGGGCTACTGGCTGCCGTCGTGTTCCTGCTGGTCCCCGTGGTGTTCGGGCTCGCCTTCGCCACCATCGTCACCGCCGTGGCGGTCTATACCGCGAAGGCCTCGCTGGTCGAGGGCATCACGATCCTCACCTCGCTGATGATGTTCTTCAGCACCGGATTCGTGCCGCTCGTGGCCTTCCCGACCTGGATTCAGCCGGTGGTGCGCAACCAGCCGATGTCGGTCGCCGTCGATGCCATGCGCGGGTTGTCCGATCAGGGTCCGATCGCCCGGCCACTGTTGCTCACCCTCGCCTGGTCCGGCGCCGCCGTGCTGTTGTTCGCCGTGCCCGCCGCCATCGGCTTCCGGCGCGCGAGCCGCCGGTAGATCGGCCCGCGGCACTCACACCGGCGGCCACGCAGTACCCTCGTGCGCATGCTGGCGAGCGCCCGAAACCGCACCCGATTCCGTCGCACCGCCGAGCCGGGCGGGCGCGTCCGCTCGCGCGGCTTCGTTGTGGCCGCCGCGTTGCTGTGCGCCGCCGTGCTCACCGCGGGGTGCGCGGAGAAAACCGATGACGCGAGCACGATCATCCGCACCACCACGAATATCGCGGGCGCGGGCGTGGTCGGCGCTGCCCGCGACACCGCGACCGCGTGCCCGTTGCCGAGCGCGCCCGATGCGGGCTCCGGCGCGACCCGCACGGTCACCCACACCGCCGGGGTCTCGCAGGTTCCCGCCGACCCGCAACGCATCGTGGTACTCACCACCTCGGCACTCGACGCGGCCTGCGCGCTCGGCCTGTGGGAGCGGGTCGCGGGCGCGGTCACCCTCGACGGCGATCGTTCGCAGCCGATGTACCTGGGTTACGGCGTGCTGAAGGTGCCGAGCGTCGGCCCGATCGGTCAGGCCGATCCGGCACGGATCGCCGAGCTGAAGCCCGACCTGATCCTCGGCGACGTCGCCCCGGCAGCGGGTAGTTACGACGCGCTGAGCAAGATCGCCCCGACCGTCCTGATCGGTGCGGGCGGAAGCTGGCAGTCCGATTTCGCCGCCTACTCCGCGGGGATGAACCGCGACGGCGCCGCCGACATCGCCCTGCGGAACTACCTCACCGAGGCCCACGACCTCGGCCCCGCACTGAACGCGCGCCAGTCCCAGGCCTCGGTGCTGCGCTTCACCGCCGGCACCACTCAGGTCCAAGGCTCGGAAACCTTTGCGGCCCAAGTCCTTTCCGACGTGGGCGTGCAACGCCCGACCGCCCAGCGCGGGCCCTCCTTCGACATCACCGAAGCCGACCTCGCCACCAAGGCCGAGGGCGACCTCATCTACGTGATGTTCGACGGCCCCGACGGCGAGCAGCACGGCAAACAGGTCCTGCGCTCGGACCAGTTCGAAGAACTCGGCGCCTCGACCGACAAGCGCGTCTTCGCGGTCGACGACAAGATCTGGCACACAACAGGTATCACCGCCGCCCGCGCCATCCTCACCGACCTGCGCAACAGCCTCAACGGCTACGTCACCGACTGACTCCCAGCTACCTCCCAGCGTGTTCGCAGCTCCGACGCAGTCCACGTGCTTAACGTGGTCGACAACACGGCAGCGAAGGAGCAGCGATGGGCGAGCACGACCTGGGACTAGGGCACGATCTTCGAGTGATGTCACGTCGGCGAGCGCTGAGTTTTCTCGGCGTGGCCGGGATCGCGGCGGCGGCGGGCTGCGCGACTTCGACCGACAGCACCGGCTCTAGCACGAGTTCGCCCGATGGCACCACTTCCGCGTCAGCGGAAACCCCCGCCGCGGCACCGCAGGAGACGGCGGGCCCCTACCCGGGTGACGGTTCCAACGGACCCAATGTCCTGATCGAATCCGGCGTGGTGCGCTCCGATATCACCACCAGCTTCGGCACGTATTCCGGTACCGCCCAGGGTGTTCCGATGACGCTCACGCTGAACCTGCGCGACCTCGTCGGGAACGCCGCGGGCACCGGGATGGCGGTATACGTGTGGCATTGCGACCGCGAGGGCCGGTACTCCCTCTATACCGAGGGCGCCACCGAACAGAACTATCTGCGCGGCGTCCAAGTGGCCGACGACAACGGCACCGTACGCTTCACCTCGATCTTCCCGGCCTGCTACGCCGGTCGCTGGCCACACATCCACTTCGAGGTCTACGACTCCCTGTCGACCGCGGTCGCGGGCGACAACGCCCGCCTCACCTCCCAGATCGCCCTCCCCCAAGACGCCTGCACCTCGGTCTTCGACGCCGACCCCGGCTATGTGAACAGCACCCGCAACATGTCCGGCGTGACCCTGTCCTCCGACGGCGTCTTCGGCGACGGCTGGGACGCCGAACTGGCCACGGTCACCTGCACCCCCACCACCGGCCTGTCCGTCTCACTCACCATCGGCGTAGCAGCCAAATCCCAGAACATCCAGTCCGACAACGGTTTTCCGGGC
Organism: Nocardia sp. NPDC059195; assembly: GCF_042754695.1. Taxonomy (NCBI): domain Bacteria; kingdom Bacillati; phylum Actinomycetota; class Actinomycetes; order Mycobacteriales; family Nocardiaceae; genus Nocardia; species Nocardia sp. NPDC059195. The sequence continues at coordinate 158,345 of NZ_JBHZBG010000006.1, forward strand.
GCCCCGCCCTCTAGCAACGGCGCACCCGGCGGCCCACCCCCCGGCGGCCCCGCACCCCGCTGACAGGCGTCGTCAGTGGTGACTCATTCACACGTCATCGCGATCGGCGGGACAATCGGTCCACGATCAGCCAAGTTCCGCCGATCACCAGCAGCGCGAACAGGGCCAGGCCGCCGCCGAGCACGGCGAAGACCGACACCAGTTCGACCGCGCGCACCACCGAACCGCGGACCGATTCGGCTAGGCGACCGGGCGCCCTCAGCGCGCTGAACGGTCCGCGGCAACGGCCAAGCCGAGATGCACGATCTCGATAAAAGCCATCAGATCCCTGATCAGCACATCGATCTCGCCCGTCGCACCGGCGTCGGTGTGGAGCCAGTCGGCGACGTTCTCGAACAGACCGCCGATTGTGGAGACGGCCAGGGCGTGCAGGTCTACGCCGATTTCCTCGGGGGGCACGAATCCGTTTTCCCGCCACAGGATTTCGAGGAACTGAGCGGCCCAGCGGCGGTTGACGCGCCGCTGCTGTTCGACCTTTGCCGAAATGCCGCTCGCCTCACCGAAAGTCACCTTCGCCACGCGCGGGTCGTCGACCATCGAATGGGCGAAGGCGCCGATGACGGCGGCGACCACGTTGTCGCGGTCGCCCGAGGATTCGGACAGCGCGGTGGCGACCATGTCCTGTGCGCGTTCGCTCTGCTGCTGTAGCAGCGCCAGGTAGCAGTCTTCTTTGCTCTCGAAGAGTTCGTAGAAGGCTTTGTTGCCGACGAACGCGGTCTGGCAGATCTGCTCGATCGCGGTGTTGACGTAGCCCTCGGCGGCGATCAGGTCGAAGGCGGCGGCGAGGATCTGTTCACGCCTGCGCGCACGGCGCTGTTCGGCGTCCAGACCCTGGATGCGCCGGGAGGGGACTTGGCTCTTGTCGGTCGACGTCACGCAGCTCAGCCTACCGATTGCCGCATGTCAGCAGATCCGTTTGTTCTCAACAAGGCCACTTGCTAGAATTGGACCCGCCGCGGCCCGGCCGCGCTCGGCTGAGCGAACTCGGCGGCGCCGACGCGGGGTCGGCGCCGCCTGCTCTGCCGAGAAACCGCTGATTCGGCGCAGTCCACGGAAGAACGTACGCACATCGGCGACGAACAAGTCCGGTATTTCCATCGCCCCGAAGTGGCCACCCGGTCGAACTCCGACCAGTGCACGATGTCGGTATCCGCATCGGCGTAGCGCCGGATCGCGATGTCCTCGGCGAAGACCGCGACGCCGGTGGGTGTGGTCAGCGGCGTGGTCTCCCAGGAGCGAACGTGGGTGGCCTCGTAATACAGCGCGGCTGACGAAGCCGCGGTGCCGGTGAGTGCCAGAGCGAGCGAGTAGAGCATCACGTTGTTGACATCCTCCCGGCCCTGAAGGGCCGGGATTCCTCCTGAACCTCGCGGTTCTCCGGCGGGTTCCTGTTTCACAGGGACGTGCCTTCCGCTAGGCGGCAGGACTTACAGCCCCTCCGCAGACGTTTAGCCTCTCCGCCTGTCCGGCGGCGAGGATGTTGATCGCGGCGTTCAGATCGCGATCGTGGACCGCACCACACCCGCACGTCCATTCCCGGACATGCAACGGCTTCTTCTCGCCCACGACTCCACACTCGGAACACAGGCGGGTCGACGGGAACCAGCGATCCACCTTGGCGAACGTCCGCCCGTACCGCGCGGCCTTCTCCTCCAACATGGAAGTGAACATGCCCCACCCGGCATCGTGCACCGACTTCGCCAACCGGGTCCGGGCCAAGCCCTTCACACACAGGTCCTCGACGTAGACCGCTTGGTTGTCGCGGATGATCGTCGTGGACTGTTTGTGCGCCCAATCCCGGCGCGTATCGGCCACCCTCGCATGAGCCTTCGCGACCCGCAGCCGCGCCTTGGCCCGATTCTTCGAGCCTTTGTCCTTGCGGGACAACGACTGCTGCGCCTTCCGCAACCGGCGTTCCGCCTGCCGCAGGAACCTTGGCGAGGTGATCATCTTCCCGTCCGACAGGACCGCGAACGTGGTCAAGCCCAGGTCGATTCCGACCTCGGAATCGACCAGCGCAAGCGGCTGCGCGTCGACCTCGACAACGAACGACGCGAAATAGCGGCCCGCCGCGTCCTTGACGACAGTCACCGACGACGGGTCGGCGGGCAGTTCCCGCGACCACGCGACCTTCAGTTCGCCGATCTTCGCGATATACAGCCGCCGGTTCGGGCGCAGCGAGAAACCGTTGCGGGTGAACCGGATCGCCTGCCGGTTGTCCTTGCGGGACCGAAACCTCGGAGCCGCGACCCTCGCGCCCTTGCGTTTCCCAGTGACGGAGGCGAAGAAGTTGCGGTAGGCGGTGTGCAGGTCGCCCAACGCTTGAACCAGTGCCACCGATGACACTTCGGCGAGCCACGCCCGTTCCGGTGTCCGCTTGGCCTCGGTGATCACCCTGGTTTGCAACGCCGAGTCCTTGATGTACGGGAGCCCTGCGGCGTGAGCATCGCGGCGGGCGCGTAGTGCGTCGTTGTACACCACGCGCGCGCAACCGAACACCCGAGCCAACGAATCCTGTTGGCCCGGCGTCGGATACACGCGATAGTTGTACCGGAGCTGCACAAGATCGAGAGTACCGTATTGGCCTATGATTTCTACTGACGATTATCGGCGTGGCCGCAGCGTTGTTTCCGCCATGCATGTCCACTTGGTCTTCGTCACGAAATATCGGCGCGGGCTGCTCACCGACGACATGCTCACCACCTGCGAGCGGGTAATGCGCGAGGTGTGCACCGACTTCGAAGCGACCCTCGTCGAATTCAACGGCGAAACCGACCATGTGCACCTGCTCGTCGAGTACGCGCCCAAGGTCGCGGTGTCGAGGCTGGTGAACAGCCTCAAGGGGGTGTCGGCTCGCCGCCTTCGTGACGAGTACCGGCACTGGGTGAACCAGCACAGCATGAACGGACACCTGTGGAGTCCCAGTTACCTCGCCGCGTCCTGCGGTGGCGCGCCGATCTCCATCGTGAGGCAGTACATCGAGCAACAGCAACGGCCGCCCCGTGCCCCAGGAAGGCCGAAATTGATGCGCTAACCCAGCCCTGAAGGACCGGGCTCGCGCGCGCCCAAAATCCCCGTTGGCCCGCGCTTTTCGCCGCGCCAGATCCCCGGTGGCGGCGCCGCGGCGCACGTGGCGAAAGGTGTCGCCCAGCTCTGGCCCTACCGCGCCACCGTGCGACTGCACGTGCCCGCCGACTCCGAACAGGCCCGCTCCGCGGCCACCTACGCCACCGTCGAACCGATCGACGCCCACTCCTGCCGCCTAGAGATCGGCGCCGACACCCCCCGCGGACTGACCTTCCTCCTCGGCGCCCTCGACACCGACTTCGACATCGAGCACGGCCCGGAACTGACCGACCATCTACGCCTGATCGCCGCGCGATACACCCGGGCGACCGCCCCGGAGTAGCAGAACGGCGGCGGAATACGCTCCGCCGCCGTTGCCGTCGAGTTCGCTCAGAACTCCCAGTCCGCGTCTTCGGTGTTGATCGCCTTGCCGATGACGTAGCTGGAACCCGAACCCGAGAAGAAGTCGTGGTTCTCGTCGGCGTTGGGCGACAGCGCCGACAGGATCGCCGGGTTCACCTCGCACTCGTCCTTCGGGAACAGACCCTCGTAGCCGAGGTTCATCAGCGCCTTGTTGGCGTTGTAGCGCAGGAACTTCTTGACGTCCTCGGTGAGGCCGACCTCGTCGTAGAGGTCCTGGGTGTAGTCGACCTCGTTGTCGTAGAGCTCGAAGAGCAACTCGAAGGTGTAGTTCTTCAGCTCGTCGCGCTCGGCCTGGGAGACCAGCTCGAGGCCCTTCTGGTACTTGTAGCCGATGTAGTACCCGTGCACGGCCTCGTCGCGAATGATCAGGCGGATCATGTCGGCGGTGTTGGTGAGCTTGGCCCGCGAGGACCAGTGCATCGGCAGGTAGAAGCCGGAGTAGAACAGGAAACTCTCCAGCAGCGTGGAGGCGACCTTGCGCTTGAGCGGGTCGTCGCCGTTGTAGTACGACAGGACGATCTCGGCCTTGCGCTGCAGGTTGCGATTCTCCTCCGACCAGCGGAACGCCTCGTCGATCTCCTTGGTGGAGCACAGGGTGGAGAAGATGGAGCTGTAGCTCTTGGCGTGCACCGACTCCATGAACGCGATGTTGGTGTACACCGCCTGCTCGTGCGGGGTGATCGCATCCGGGATCAGGCTGACCGCGCCGACGGTGCCCTGGATGGTGTCGAGCAGCGTCAGGCCGGTGAAGACCCGCATGGTGAGCTGCTTCTCGTCCGGGGTGAGGGTGTTCCAGGACGGGATGTCGTTGGACACCGGGACCTTCTCGGGCAACCAGAAGTTGCCGGTCAGCCGATCCCAGACCTCGGCATCCTTCTCATCGGGCACCCGATTCCAGTTGATGGCCGACGCCCGATCGATGAGCTTCATTCCGCTTCCACACCTTTCCGCCAGACCTGATGACCCGCACTCGCCGCCGTGCACGAGGCCTTTCACCCAGAACACTACTCGTAGTGGGTGACAACCTCTGGGAGCACTACAGCTTGTGTTGCGGCGCGGAGAACTCGACCTGACCGGCCGAACACCCACACCACCCACGCGGCCACCATTGTGCGGCACGATCGCGCACACACCACCATCGCATCGCCAGTGATTCGCCACATGCGTGTGAGCGGTGGCCGCCGCCGGTGAGGGCGGCCACTACCCGGCACCTCCCCACGTGTGCCGATCCGGCAGACTGGACATTCGATAGGGCTCGATCGCGGGCCGGCGGCAAGCGGGAGTCGTCCCGCGCGAGGGGGAATTATCGATGCTGTTGCGTCGTTACGCGGCGGCCGCCGCGGTCATGATCGGGCTCACTGCCTGCCAGGAGAACCTGCCCAAGCATCGGCCCGCCACACCGATCGAAGCCGCTTCCGCGATGCCCGCGTACTGGAAGACCGCGCCGACCACCGATGAGCAGCGCCTCGAACTGCTGCGACGCCTTCGCGCGATCGACCCGTGCGCGCTCATCCCCCGGACCGACCTGGCGAAACTCGGCACGTTGATCGAGGTCGAGAACGATGGCCCGAACAGGTGCGAAGCGAAGTTCGACTCCACCGAGAGCGGCAAGGGCACCTCGGTCAGTTGGGCGATCGGTGTCGCGCCGAGCGGGTACGGCTGGGGAGAGTCCAAGCGTGAAGAGGTGGACGGCATCACCGTCGGGGTTCTGGGCGATCTCGATAACTCCCCCCTGGTCGAAGGACAGCTGGACCGAAGTTGCGTCGCCACCGTAGCTTTCGCTAATACAGCCACCCTCCCGGTACATGTGCGAACACCACTCGGCACCGAACCGTGCCCGGCCGCGGAGTCCGCGCTGGCCCGCGCGATGGGCGGACTCGCCACCGAACCGCCGCAGGGCACCTCCCCAGATACCCCGCGGACCGCGCTGCAGGGCAAAGACCCGTGCGAGGTCGCCACCGTGCTCAACGCCGCGGTCACGGTTCTCGATCTACGAATGTGGTCGTGCCAGTTCACTTTCCGCGATGCTTCCGTCGATGTGGACTACCGCTATCAAGCCCGAGATATCTCCGCCGTCGGGGAGCCCATCTTCGTCATCAACGGCCACCGAGGCTACGGCTCCAGTTCTAACGCGGGCGAATATGCTTCCTACACCGCCGTTGTCGGCCCAGCGCTGCCGGGACCCGGTTCCACACTCCTCGGGCCGAATGTCCCCGTCGTCCAAGTCTTCGGCAAGGACCGCGCGGCCCTCGAATCCGCCCTTCGCGCAACCGTCGAACTCTTCCCCGCCGCCTGAACCGGACAAGGAGAACCCCTGTGCGCCAGCTGATCCTGCTCGCCGCCGCGGTGCTGACGATGGTCGCCTGCGGGAGCGAATCCGCGCCGGACTCCATGCCCCAAGGTGGATTCTGGTCCACCGCAGCGGTTTCCGATCAGGACAAGCTCGCCGTCCTGCGCAAGGTCAGGGCGATCGATGTGTGCGCGCTGCTCCCGCGCGCGTCGCTCGGCGCCCTCGGCACCGTGCGTGACATCGAGAACGTGCATCCGAATCAGTGCCGGCTCAGCATCGCCGTCGAGGGCCATCTCACCGGGATCGATGCGACCTGGAGTACCGGGGTGATGTTCGAGGGTGAGCCGAGCATGGACGGCCCGGTGGACGAGGAATCGATGGGGGATGTGCGGGCGCTGTTGCATGCCGAGCCCGCGGCGTCGGCCGATCCGCAGGTTCGTGGAGCATGTCAGGCGTGGGCGCGGTTCGTGGCGGGGGCCGATCTGTCGTTGAGTGTGCGGGCACCCCAGGATGCGTGCGTGTCGGCGAAGGCACTGTTGCGGATCGCGTTGACCGAGTGGCGAAACGAGCCGCCGCAGGGTTACTCGCCGGATTCGGATCGGGCAGTGGTCACCGGGGCCGATCCGTGTGCGGTCGCGCCGTTGCTCGGTGTCCGGGTGCCGGTGGCCGATCAGCGCGTCACCACGTGCAAGTTGAGCGTCGACGGGCACGATGCGATCGTCACCTACGACTACAACGAGGAACGCTCGATCATCGACGACACCCCCGCATTCACCGTTGGCACCCGCCAGGTGTACCGGTTCGACACCGCCCAGCCCGAACTGGCGTCGCTGACTGCCGTAGTCGGCCCCGGCCTCGCACCAGGGCCGACCGACGCGCTGCTCGGTCGGCGCGTGCCGACTGTCTCGGTCACGGCCCACTCGGCGATCGCGGAGAAGGTCATGCGCGAAACCCTGCCACTGGTGCGCTGACACCCCGGCGCTGGGCGCTGACACCCCGGCGCTGGTGCGCTGGCACCCCGGCGCTGGTGCGCTGACGACAACGTTCTGAGAACGACCTGGCGTGATGTTTGCGCGAGGGTTGCCGCCACAGGCAGACTCGGTGGGTCGGGCGCGGGTCCGGGCCCGGATCCGCCGAGGACAGGGGTACCGATGTATCGCAGGATGGCGCTGGCCGCTGCCGCGTTGCTCGTGTGCGCCGGATGCGGGAGTGACGACGCGGGCAATCCACCCGATTACGGGAAGTTGCCGCCGCCGCCCGCACCGGTGATTCCCGCCCAGCCCGCCGAGTTCTGGTCGAAGGTCCCCCAGGATGCGAACCAGCGCGCCGAGGTAGCCCAGGCGACACGCCAGATCGATGTCTGCGCGCTGCTCCCCCGCGACACCCTGGCAAAGCTCGGCGAGGTCAAGAGCGTGACCGTCGGCCTGGATTCGTGCCGGGCCATTATCGGCAGTGACAAAGACGGCGCGGATTCCACCTTGACCTGGCACGCCACCCTGCTGAGCAGCCTCGGCGCGAGCGGCAGAGGTGTCACCACGCAGGTCGGCGAGGCGAGCGTACGCACAGTTCCCGACCGCGATACGGGCGAACCACGCGCCTGCGGTGCGACCGCCCGGTTCCCGTCGAGCGCGGCCTTCTACCTCGGCCTTTCCACACCGGGCAAGAACCCGTGCACGGTCGCCGGCGAACTGATGCCCGGCATGATCGAACGCTGGCTTCAGTCACCGAAACAGGGCACCTCCCCCGATACCGCACCGACCGTGCTGCTCGGCGCCGATCCGTGCACGGTCCGCGGCAAGCTGGCAGGCGCCGTCCCCGACGACGAACAGCGGCTCACCCAGTGCCTGTTCGGTTATCGCGGCGAGAAGATCACCGTGAGCTACGAGTACCGCGTGCCCGACTATCTGGCCGCCAACAGCACCGAGGACAAGATCGACGGCCGCACCGTGCACCGTTCGGTCTCGGTCTACGACAGCTCGATCCCGATCTACACCGCGGCCGTCGGCCCGGAACTGCCCGCCGAATCCACCGCGTTCGGCAGGCGCATCCCGGTTGTCGAGGTGGTCGCCGCCACCGACGACGTCGCCAAGGACGTCATGGCACAGGCGCTCACGCTCTTCCCAGCGCGTTAGATCCCCAGCACCAGCTTCAGATCCCCAGCACCAGCTTCGCGGTGGTGAAGTAGATGATCAGCCCGGTCGCATCGACCAGCGTGGTCACCATCGGCGCCGACACGACCGCGGGGTCGATGCGGAACTTCTTGGCCAGCAACGGCATCGTGCCGCCGATGGTCGCCGCCCAGCCGCAGATGACCACCAAGGTGATGGCCACGACAATGGCGATCCTCGGGCCGACGAACACCGTGCCGATCAGCAGCCCGGCGGCTGCCAGCATGCTGCCGAGCACCAGCCCCACCCGGCATTCGCGCCAGATCACCTTGAACAGATCCGAGACGCGCACCTCGCCGACCGCCAGCGCTCGCACGCATGCCGTCGCGGCCTGCGCACCGGCGTTGCCGCCCGCCCCGATCAGCAACGGGATGAACAGCGCCAGGCTCGCCGCCTGCTCGAGTGTCGTGGCGAACATGTCGGTGACACTTACCGTCAGGGTGGCCGCGAACAACAGCAGCGTCAACCACAGCGCCCGGTAGCGCGCCAGCTGGAACACCTTGGCGGCCATGTAGTGGCCCTCCCACGGCGCCGAACCAGCCTGCTTGGCGACGTCCTCACTGTCGGCGGCCTCGAGCACCTCCATCGCGTCGTCGATGGTGAGCAGCCCGACCACCCGGTCCTCGCTGTCGACGACCACCAGGTTGATGAGGTTGGTGGAACTCATCAGCCGGGCGGCCTTCTCCGCGGAATCGGTGGCCCGCACGAACGGCGGTTCGGTGACGACGAGTTCGGACACCATCGCGTCCGGCGAATGCAGCACCAGCTCACGCAGTTCGACGATGCCGGTGAGGCGGCGGCCGCGGTCGACCACGGGCAGCGTGTAGACAGTTTCGGCGTTGCTGCCCTTGGCGCGCACACAACCCAGCGCCTGGGCGACGGTCAGATTGTCCGGCAGCGCAACAACTTCCGGTGTCATGTACAGCCCGACCGAGCCCTCGGGGTAGCCGAGCAGCGTGGCCGTCATCCGGCGCTCGCGCGGGCTCAGCCCGGCGAGTACCTTCTTGGCGACCTTGGCGGGTGCTTCGTGCAGCATGCGGGCGCGGTCGTCGGGGTCCATCGCCTCGACGAGATCGCGAAAGCTCTTCTCGCGCAGGCCCTGCAGGATCTGCTGCTGGTCCACCGGCTCGAGCTCTTCGAACACGCTGAGGGCGCGCTCCTTGTCGAGCAGCCGGAACACGACACCGGCTTGCACGGCGTCCATGCGGGCCAGCGCGTCGGCGATGACGTGCGGCGGACGGTTGTCGAGCCAGTCGAGACCGCCACAGACCCGGTGGGTCTCGACGATGTCGCGCACCGATTCGGACAGGATTTCGAGCGCCTCGGTGACCGCGTGATCTTCGACGGTGGTCCGGCGCGGCGAAACCACCTCGGGCACAACGGTTTCGGTGGGTACATGACGGGTAGTGACGAGATCGACGTTCGACATGATCGAGTCCTCTGGCGTTACAGCGCACACGCCTGCGGCACAGCTACAGGATGTGCGAAAAGTGGAACGAGTGACGGTGGTTCACACCGCGGGGCGTCCACCGCCGAGGCCGACACGCACAGACCGGACCGAGCAGGTCAGGATTTGCAGTGCGAAGACGAAGGGGCGACGCCGCGCGGCCTTCGACTGGGAGGTTCGTTGCGCATGGCAACCCCACCTCCTCGCAGTCGCCGCGGGTATTCGCTCCGCGGATCGCTTGGAGTACCCACCCGGGCACACCCTTCCACCTATGAGAATACATGCGGAGCCCACCCGTTTCACCTCGAGCTTGCGTACCACTGGTCACAGTGGCGTCGATCACACCGCCGGCGGCAGTCCGGCGATGACGGTGTCGACGGCCTGCTCGGCAAGAGGCCACAGCTGCGCACGGTCCAGATGCCGCAACGGCCCGCGCAACGCCAGTTCCGCGAATCCGTGCACGGTGGACCAGCAACTCCAGGTCGCACCCGGACGCGCCGCGGGAGCGAGGTCGCCGACGTGCACCATCATGTCGAGCGCGTCGGCGAGGGCGAGGTAGGCGGGCGAGTCGACGACCGAATCGGGCGAGGTGTCACCGGCGCCGAAGAACGCGACCGCGAACCAGCCCGGCTCGAGCAGGGCGAAGCCGATATAGCCGAGGCCGACCGCGCGCAGGCTCGCACGCGGCGCCGCCGGGCTGCGCTCCATCCCCTCGGCCATCCGGGACTCGATCGCGGCCGAGACCGCGCGCAGCAGAGCTTGCCGGTCGGGAAAGTGCCGGTAGGCGGCGTTCGGCGTGACGCCGACCCGGCGGGTGACTTCGCGGATCGTCAGCGCGTCGGGGCCACCGGATCTGGTGAGTTCCAGCCCGGCCTCGACCAATGCCGCCGCGAGGTCACCATGGTGATAGGCCAACCCTTGAACTCCCTTTCGATGAAGTATACGGTGTGAACATATCAAATGTGCACACCGTATACATCGAAGGGTGGCCCATCATGACCGCATTGCCCACCATCGTCGATCGCGACGCCTGGCAGGCCGAACTCGATCAGCTCAGGATCCGGGAGAAGGCGGCGACGCGTGAACTCGACGCCGTCGCCGCCCAGCGGCGGCGCCTGCCCGCCGTCCGCCTGCCCGGCTACACGCTGAAAGCCGAAGACGGCAGCGATGTTTCGCTCGCCGACATCTTCGACGGACACTCGCAGCTGATCACCTATCACCACATGTGGACGCCGGGGAACACCTGGCAGTGTGGCGGCTGCACCGGCCTCACCGCGCAGTACGCACGGCTGGATTTCCTCGACGGCTACGACGCGCGATTCGTCATCGTGACGCAGGGGCCGATGGACGAGGTACTCGCCTACAAGAAGCGCGTCGGCAACACGATGACCTGGTTTTCGACCGCGGACAGTCCGTTCGGCACCGACATGGGCGCCGGCCCCGGCGAGGGCTTCGCCGTGAACACCTTCCTGCGCGACGGAGACACCGTCTACCGCAGCTGGCACACCGCCGGCCGTGGCACCGAGCAACTCGCCTACAGCTTCGGCCTCATCGACGCGCTGCCCTACGGGCGTCAGGAGGAATGGCAGGACAGCCCCGAGGGCTGGCCGCAGTCGCCGACCTACAGCGGCTGGCCGAGCAGCAAGGACATCGCCGCCTCCTACGGCGACCCGAGCGCCTGACCTGCGAGATCCGCACCGACCGCACGCTCGACCGCACGCCAGTCGGGCGTGTGGGTCACCCAATCGGGGACCTGCCCGGTCTGCGCGCCGAACAGATACAGCCGTGGCACCAGATCGCGCAGGATCCTGTGCACATCGAGCCGGTCGTCGATCATGTGGGTGATGCCGAGTTCAGCGCAGTGCGGTGCCTTGCCGCCGCGAGTTCGACAGAAGCGCAAGTGTTCTCGCGGAATGCCGGTGCGGGCGGCGAAGTCGTGGTGGTCGAGCCATTGCCTGGTGCGTTGCTCGATCCGCGGGCCGCATTTCGAGATCACCCAGGCGTTGCCGTCGAAGCGGTTAACCAGCCGGTTGAGCACTTCGAACGCGGCGGGGCTGGGCGGGGTGCGCATTGCTTCGTCGAAGCCGCCGGTAAGGAATACGGTGTCCGCGGCGCCCGGTGTGAGCGCGGCCCCCTGGATCACTCGGCCGAAGTCGACGCCGAGGCGGGGTGGAGAAATATTGTTCATACAGCTGCCAGCATGCCCGGGTTTTCCCCGCGTGCCAAGCGAATTTCGATGCATAACGGCCGGTCCAGGGTTCAGCGCGGTGCGCGCACAATAGTTGCCTGAGCGCGGAGAAGTGGAACAGTGGATCTCGACAGCCGCGGCGTGTGGCGCCGCTCGAGTTCCACCCTTCTCACTCCAGGAGAAAACCTGTGCGCTTCGGCATCTTCGTTCCCCAGGGCTGGCGGCTGGATCTGGTCGGTATCGAACCGGCCGATCAGTGGTCGGTGATGCGCGAGCTGGCCCAGCGGTTCGACGCGGGCACCGACTGGGAGTCGATCTGGGTTTACGACCACTTCCACACCACGCCCGTTCCCACCGACGAGGCGACCCATGAGGCGTGGTCGTTGATGGCGGCGTTCGCGGCCACCACGTCGCGCGTGCGGCTGGGCCAGATGTGTACCGCCGTGAGCTACCGCAACCCTGCCTATCTCGCCAAGGTGGCCGCCACCGTCGACCTCATCTCGGGCGGTCGGGTGGAGATGGGCATCGGCGGTGGCTGGTACGAACACGAGTGGCGCGCTTACGGTTACGGCTTCCCGTCCGCCGGTGAGCGGCTTGGCCGCCTGGACGAAGGCGTGCAGATCTTCCGCCAGGCGTGGCAGACCGGCCGGGCGACGCTAGACGGCAAGTACTACCAGGTCGACGACGCCATCGTGCACCCACGACCGTTGCAGGAGAACGGGATTCCGATCTGGATCGCCGGTGGCGGCGAGAAGAAGACCCTCCGCATCGCCGCCCGATACGCCGACTACACCAACTTCAGCGGCAATCCCGAAGAGTTCACCCGCAAGTCCGACATCCTGCGCAGGCACTGCTCCGAGGTCGGCACAGACTTTTCGGCGATCACCCGCAGCTCCAACTTCAATGCCATCGTCGCTACCACCGAAACCGAAGTACAAGAACGCCTTTCGGCCGTCATCGACCGTTTCACGCCCTTCCTCGGCGCCGATGAGGCGAAATCCTATGTGCACGAACAATTCGCGACCAGCGCAGCCGTCGGCACCCCCGAACAGATCATCGAACGCCTCACCGAGGTAAAGAATCTCGGCCTCACCTACGCCATCCTCAACTTCCCAGAAGCGGCCTACGACACCTCCGGCATCGAACTGTTCGAACGCGAGGTGATCCCGGCATTGGCACCCTGAACCCCGTCGTCACCGAATAGCACTCAGGAGTGACGGGCGGTCGCGGTTCGCCGGCCTACGCGGGAAAGGTCGGGACGATCGATTCGCCCATGTGGCGCAGGGTGGCGCAGGCGTCGGTGGTCGGCTGGGTGGGGTTGTTCGCTACGACCATGCGGATTACACCTTGGGCTGCGGAGAAGAGAATGTCGCAGGAGGTAGGGGTGTCACCGAGTCGGCGGCCGGTGCGGCCCGCGACGGTGTCGTCGGTGAATGATGTTGCGCCTGATTCGTTTTCGAATTCCTCGAGGGTTCGCGAGGTCGAGAACACCCTCAGGTGGGCAGTGGCGCCGGTCCACGCGCAAGTCTGCCAGCCCGCGGATGCCGCACCGGCCGCCACCTTCGTCGCAGGGTCGACACCGGCCTTCCGCAGTGCGTCCGCGGCAACCCCGGTGCACGGCTCGAACAACGCCGTCGTTTCCGCGGACCCGGGCTCCTCGCTCGAACATCCGACGAGCGCCGCCAGCGCCAATCCTCCGGTCGCTACCACCATGAGCGCGCGCTTCATCCGTTCCCTCTCACCGTGCATCGCACAACGCGGCCACGCTAACAAGGCTCGCAACATCGCTGCGCCATCGCTCGACAAGACCTGGGCCGATCACCACCGGTACGCATTCGCGCTGTGACGAACCCGCACCGGGTGCTCCGTCTTGCGCGCTGTCAGCGAACTAGGTGCACGCCCGTTCACTTGCGGCGCGTTCCGGCAGCGGGTCCGCGATGGCCCAGCCTTCGGCCAGCAGCTCGTCGACAGCGGCGACAGCGGTGGCGAGGCGTTGCTCGTGCGGACCGGTCAGCATCGTGAATCGCCTTCCGGTGCGAGTGAGTTCGTCGCGAAAACGCTCGGTCATCCACGGCCGTAGGTGTTCACCGTCGCGCAAACCGTCGTCTTCGAACGCGACGCCGACATGGTCGGTGAGCAACCACAGGTGCTGGCGGTGCTCGGCGACGATGCCGGGATGGGCGAAGCCGAGGTAGCGCTCGTGCCAGATGGTCGTGGCGAAGGCATCCGTATCGCAGACGAGTACCGGCCCCGTTTCGCGGGCCGCGCGATCCTCGACTGCTTGCTGGTGCGCGGCGATCAGCGGGAATTCCGGCGAAGTGAACTCGACGTCGGACCAGTGCCCACCCGGACCGAGGGCGGCCAGCTTTCGTTCGCTGTATTCGCGGCCGTACTCGGGGACGTAGCGGGCGCCGTAGTGCGCGGCGAGCGCCTCGGCCATGGTCGTCGTTCCTGTCGATTCCGCACCGAGCACCACCACCCGCTTGGTCATCGCGGCACGGACCGGCGGGGAGAGGAAGTCCCAGTGCGCGAGCGGGTTCCGGCGGATCTCGGTCGCCGAGATCGGGTGGCGCAGCCGCCGCGGGTCGACGCAGATCGCGTCGGCGCCGAAGCGTCGGCCCAGCTCCTCCCCGTAAGTCTCCGAGGTGAAGACCGCGTCGACGGGGTCGGGAACAGCAGCGAAGAACACCGCCATGTGGGCGTCCCAGATCGCGGGGTCGCTGATGTCCATCGGTACATCGTCAACGGCGCCGACGACGGAAATCCTTGGCTGCGAATGCATTTCGCGCATCCACTCCACCCGGTCGGCGAGTGGAATCGACTCCACCGAGGAGGCACAGACCAGCACGGTCAACCGATTGCAGCGGGCGGCAGCGGTGCGGACCAAGTGGTGATGTCCGGCATGCGGTGGATAGAACTTGCCGAGAACCAGCCCGTGCCCATACCGCGTCATGCCGCGACCACCACCGGCGCCTCGACCACATCACGGCGCCACGCGATCAAACCCCGAACACACAGCGCGAGGAATCCGAGGTACAACAGCGCCGTCAGGAACAGCCCCTTGTAGGCATAGAGCGGGATGTAGACGATGTCGGCCGCGATCCACAGCCACCACGACTCCAGCCGTTTGCGGCACTGCCCATAGGTCGCCATCAGCGACAGCGCGGTGGTCAGCGCATCCCAGAACGGCACGGTGGACTCGGTGGCGGTATCGAGCAGCACGGTGATCGCGGCAGTACCGAGCACCCCGCACGCCGCGAGCACCAGCCATTCGACCCGCGTCGTCCGACATACGGGCAGTGGCTGGGTGCGCGAGGACCCGTGCACCCACGTCCACCACCCGTATCCGGCCAGCGCGATGAACACCACCTGCAACCCCGCATCGGCGAAAAGCCCTGCCTGGGTGAACAAGAGAATGAAGAACACATTGTTGGCGATGCCGATCGGCCAGTTCGCGATGTGCTGGCGAGCGACCAACCACACGCACAGCGCCCCACTGCCGAAACCGAGCACCTCGGTCCAGCTCACCGCCGTCCCCAGCAGCGTGAACAACGGCTGCTGCAGTGCGGCAATCAGATCCAGCGGATTCATCTCCCCCACCTCACTATTAGTCATCTCGACCATAATTGATCCCAAGCCTACCGCAAGACGCCCTCCGCGCCGAACTCTTCGAACATGAAGTGATCCAGCCCCCTTCGAGACTGTGGCCTTGACCACAGTGTCGAACTCCGGCTATGTTCTCTCGCCAACAGACTTGGACATTCGTTCAGTTGATCGAGTGTCCGCCTGGGGATCGAGGACGTAGATGTTGAGGACGATGAGGCGACCGGTGCGCTGGATGACGGCACTCGCACTCGCGGCCGGGCTGGCCGTGAGCAGTGCCCCGGTGACCGCCGATCCAGCAGTGCCGCTGACACCGTTGCGGGCGCAGGGATCCGCGTTGATCGACGGCTACGGACGCACAGTCCTGCTGCACGGCGTGAACACCGTCGACAAGGACGCGCCATATCTGCAACCCGATGACGGCTTCACTCTCACCGATGCGTCGGCGGCGATGTTGGCTCGGCACGGGTTCTCAACCGTGCGGCTCGGGGTGTCGTTCGACGGCTTGATGCCGACGGAGGGCCTCGTCGACACCGCCTATCTGGATCGGGTCGAGAATGTGGTGGATACCCTTGCCGCGCACGGGATCTACACCTTGCTCGACAATCATCAGGACGGATTGTCGAAGATCTGGGACGGCAACGGCTTTCCCGAGTGGGCGATCCGGGCCCGGCCTGCCGAGGGCGAGCCGAATCCCGGGTTCCCGCTGTTCTATCTGATGCCGAGCATGAACGTTGGATGGGACGAGGTGTGGAACAACACCTATGGGGTGCTGAATCATCTCGGGGTGGCGCTCGGCGCGCTCGCCGAGCGAATGAACGGGCGAGCGAGCGTGCTCGGGATCGAGTTGCTCAACGAACCGTGGCCCGGCTCACCGTTTCTCACCTGCTATCCGAACGGTTGTCCCGAATTCGACGTGAAATACCAACGGGCGCTGCAACAGCTGACCGATGCGGTCCGGGCGCGCAACGCCACGGTGCCCGTGTTCTGGGAACCGAATGTCACCTGGAACGAGTCGATGCCGAGCCACCTGGGCAAGAATCCACCGATCACCAGCCCGAATATCGTGTTCTCCCCGCACGACTACTGCATCCCCAGTCAGCTCGCGATCTACCTCGGCCTGCCCGAGGAACTGCGCGCGCTGTGCCCCGCGCAGCAGGACCTGACCTGGTCGAACATCGATTCGTTCGCCGATCGCACCGACATTCCCACCATGGTCACCGAATTCGGCGACGGTGATCCGACGGTATTGCGCAACACCACCATTCGGGCCGATGAACGGTTCATCGGCTGGCACTACTGGCACTACCGCTCCGGCGACGGGGATCCCTTCCGCGGTGACCTCGGCCGCGAACTGGTCCGCACCTATCCACGGGCGACAGCAGGTACGCCGGACAGCATGGTCTTCGATTCCGGCACAGGCGATTTCGCCTATCGCTACCGTCCACATCCAGCCTCCGCGCCGACCGAGATCTACGTCTCGGACCTGTTCCATCCGGACGACTACGAGGTGAAAGTCACCGGCGGACAGGTCACCTCGTCACCTGGCGCGCGCATCGTCACCGTGGAAGCCGACGGCACCGACCCGGTCACCGTCCGCATCCACCGCCCCGGTTCGGCAGGCGCCAACCTGCCCGCCGGCGGTGGCACCGGATCAGCTTCCGGATTCCCGTGGCTGTCTTCCGGTTCCGCGGGCTGACGATCACCGAAAGCCGGTGATCAGGTCGGCAAGGTCGGCACCGGGTGCTTGTTAAGCGGTGTCGACCACTCTGAGCCACATGAGCTACGCAGCACCGCCCCGGCACACGGCAAGGAAGAGCGGATACGAGCGCGGCGCCGACGAGCGACCGAGGTCGGTCGCACCCGAAACGCGGAACTCGCAGCACTCGAAGGACGAATTCCCGCTCACCGGACGCACTTCCAGCGGCGACGAGACCGGCGTGATCCCCGCGTTCCTCATCGACATGGCGCTGCACGCCGCGATCGGCGCCACCGCCTGGTACGTCGCGCCCGGCACGACAGCCGTCCTGTACGGCATCATCGCCTGGCTCGGCGTGTCCTTCCTGCACCGCACGGTCGTCCAACGACTCACCGGGACGACGGTCGGCAAGTGTTCCTACGGCCTCCGCCTGCGCTACGCCGACGGCACCTATCCGTCGTTCTGGCAGCTGACCGGCCAGTGGTTCCGCGGCGGCTGGTCCTGCTTCGACCTCTTCGGCAGTGCCCCGTGATGCGAAAGGGGCGGCCCCCTACGGAGACCGCCCCAAATCGTTAGCTCAGCTCACAACATGCAGCTGACGCAACCCTCCACCTCAGTCCCCTCGAGTGCCATCTGGCGCAAGCGGATGTAGTAGAGCGTCTTGATGCCCTTGCGCCATGCGTAGATCTGCGCCTTGTTCAGGTCGCGAGTGGTGGCGGTGTCCTTGAAGAACAGTGTCAGCGACAGGCCCTGGTCCACGTGCTGGGTGGCCGCGGCGTAGGTGTCGATGATCTTCTCGTAGCCGATTTCGTAGGCGTCGTCGTAGTACTCGAGATTGTCGTTGTCCAGGTAAGGGGCCGGGTAGTAGACGCGGCCGATCTTGCCTTCCTTGCGGATCTCGATCTTCGACGCCACCGGGTGGATCGAGCTGGTGGAGTGGTTGATGTAGGAGATCGAACCCGTCGGCGGGACGGCCTGCAGGTTCTGGTTGTAGATGCCGTATTCCTGCACCGAGGCCTTCAGCAGACGCCAGTCGTCCTGGGTGGGGATGCGCACGCCGGCCTCGGCGAACATCTGAGCCACCTTGTCGGTCTTGGGCTCCCACGCCTGATCGGTGTACTTGTCGAAGTACTCACCGCTGGCGTACTTGGAGTCGGCGAACCCACCGAAGGCGCTACCGCGCTCCTTGGCGATCAGGTTCGAGGACCGAATCGCGTGGTAGACAACGGTATAGAAGTAGATGTTGGTGAAATCCACACCTTCTTCGGAGCCGTAGTGGACCCGCTCACGCGCCAGATACCCGTGCAGGTTCATCTGACCGAGGCCGATGGCGTGGGACTCGTTGTTGCCCTGCTCGATCGAGGGCACCGAGTAGATGTGGGTCTGATCCGACACCGCGGTCAGCGCGCGAATCGAGGTCTCGATGGTCTGACCGAAGTCGGGCGAGTCCATTGCCTTGGCGATATTGAGCGAGCCGAGGTTGCAGGAGATGTCCTTGCCGACCTTCGAGTAGGACAGGTCGTCGTTGAACTCCGAGGGGGTGGAGACCTGCAGGATCTCCGAGCACAGGTTCGAGTGGGTGATCTTGCCCTTGATCGGGTTGGCCCGGTTCACCGTGTCCTCGAACATGATGTAGGGGTAGCCCGACTCGAACTGCAGCTCGGCGATGGTCTGGAAGAACTCGCGCGCCTTGATCTTCGACTTGCGGATGCGCTTGTCGTCGACCATCTCGTAGTACTTCTCGGTGACGTCGACATCGGCGAACGGCTTGCCGTAGATGCGCTCGACGTCGTACGGCGAGAACAGGTACATGTCCTCGTTCTTCTTCGCCAGCTCGAAGGTGATGTCGGGGATCACCACACCCAGCGAGAGCGTCTTGATACGGATCTTCTCGTCGGCGTTCTCGCGCTTGGTGTCGAGGAAGCGGTAGATGTCGGGGTGGTGGGCGTGCAGGTACACCGCGCCCGCGCCCTGACGCGCGCCCAGCTGGTTGGCGTAGGAGAACGAGTCCTCCAGCAGCTTCATGATCGGAATGACACCCGAGCTCTGGTTCTCGATCTTCTTGATCGGGGCACCGTGCTCACGAATGTTGCTGAGCAGCAAGGCGACACCGCCGCCGCGCTTGGACAGCTGCAGCGCGGAGTTGATGGAGCGCCCGATGGACTCCATGTTGTCCTCGATGCGCAGCAGGAAGCAGGACACGGGCTCGCCGCGCTGCTTCTTGCCGGAGTTGAGGAAGGTGGGGGTGGCGGGCTGGAAGCGGCCGTCGATGATCTCGTCGACCAGGTTGCGCGCGAGCACCTCGTCGCCGGCGGCCAGCGTCAGCGCGACCATGCAGACGCGGTCCTCGAACCGCTCCAGGTAGCGCTTACCGTCGAAGGTCTTGAGCGTGTACGAGGTGTAGTACTTGAACGCGCCGAGGAAGGTCGGGAACCGGAACTTCTTGGCGTACGCCTGCTGGAACAGCTGCTTGACGAAGGGGCGACCGTACTGGTCGAGCACCTCGGTCTCGTAGTAGTTCTCCTTGACCAGGTAGTCCAGCTTCTCGTCCAGGTTGTGGAAGAAGACGGTGTTCTGGTTCACGTGCTGCAGGAAGTACTGGTGTGCGGCCTCGCGATCCTTGTCGAACTGGATCTCACCATTGGGGCCGTACAGGTTCAGCATGGCGTTGAGGGCGTGGAAGTCCATGACCTCGCCGGTCTCGCCGCGCACCGCCGACTGCTCTAGGCGTGCTGACTTGCCTGCCGGTGCTGTGGTTGCTGTTGCCAAAACAATCCCAATCCCTCTCGGACGCGCGCGACGTCCTCAGCGGTTCCCATGAGTTCGAAGCGATACAGATACGGCACCCCGCATTTTTGCGAGATGATGTCTCCTGCAACGCAATAGGTATCGCCGAAGTTCGTGTTTCCGGCCGCGATCACCCCGCGCAGCAACGCGCGGTTGTGTGGGTCGTTGAGGAACTTGGCGACTTGCCGTGGAACGAGGTCCTTGTCGGGACGTTGTCCGCCCATGACGTGCCGACCACCACCATAGGTGGGGGTGATCAGCACGTAGGGTTCGTCGATCCGCGGCGATTCAGCGGTGGTATGTAGTGGAAGTCGAGTTGCCGGGAGACCGAGCTTCTCGACGAAACGATGGGTGTTCTCCGAAGCGCTGGAGAAGTAGACCAGCCCGCCCGGAGTCATCTGCTCGGGCATGGCGCCTCCTTACCGGCGAACCGGCGCGAACTCAGGCAGCCGCGACGGCGAGCGACTTGATGCGGTCGGGACGGAAGCCCGACCAGTGATCCTCACCCGCGACGACGACCGGCGCCTGCAGGTAGCCCAGCGCCATGACGAAGTCACGCGCCTCGTCGTTCTCCGAGATGTCGATGATGTCGTAGTCGACGCCGACCTTGTCGAGAGCCTTGTAGGTGGCGTTGCACTGCACGCAAGCGGGCTTGGTGTACACGGTGATGGTCATGATGGAAGTCCCTCTCTCCTATGCCTGATCCACAGCCTGTGATCCGTATGCAAACCACGATCGGGTGATGCTGCGCAAACTCCTGGATCTGACGAAGAAAGCCCTGCTCGAAACCCCTTCCCTTGGGCCCGATCAGTGGTGGCTCCACACCGTCTTCCAGTACGACAGACACTACACCTAGTGTCCGACAGATGGGAACAACACAAGGTGTTGCGAGTCGCACGGATGTAATTCCCACGCGGTAAGTCCCAGGACGGGCCACCAGCCAGCAGGGAAAACAGTGGTTCAGATCACGATTTCATGTACCGGCGAGTCTTCAGCAAACTCGGTGGACACCCAAAAGGCGCCGCATCCATCACGGATGCGGCGCCTGCCGAACGACCAGCTTACGCCGAGATCAACGTGCCGTTCACCGCGGCGACCAACTGGTGCACGGTCGCGCCGAGCTGGGTCAGCGCCTCGGCATCCTCGGCCGGATGAGTCTGCGCGAAACGCTCGCCGATGGTCGCGAACTGCGCGTGCGCCGACTCGACGACGACGCCGCCCGCCACGCCGACGGACTTGACGGTGTCGCCGTGCGCCCACGCCGCGGCGTTCGGGCTGATCGAGGCGCTCACCACGGCGACCGGCTTACCCTTGATCGCGCCGGCGCCATACGGGCGCGAGGCCCAGTCGATGGCGTTCTTCAGCACGGCGGGCAGGGTGCCGTTGTATTCGGGGGTGACCAGCAGAACGGCGTCGGCCGCGGCGACGGCGGCACGCAGCGCCTCGGCCTGCGCGGGCACCGCGCCGGGCACGTCCAGGTCTTCGTTGTAGAACGGGATCTCGCCGAGACCCTCGTAGATGGCGATATCGACACCGGCGGGCGCGGTCTGCGCGGCGGCCTCGGCCAGGCGGCGATTGATGGAGCCCGCGCGCAGGCTTCCGACGAGAGTAAGGATGCGGGTCTCGCTCATGGCAACTCCTGGTGTACTCAGTGGAATGATCCAAGTTTCATCCGACATTAACCGGACCTCAGTCCGATTACTTCCCGCGGAGGATGTGTGAGCGCCGTGAGCTATGGCACACCCAGGTCCGACGAGCCGCCCCTGCTCGGCATCGGGCGGCCACTGCCCGGTAGCGCGGAGCCGGTCGAACGTGCCGACGCCGCCCGCAATCGCGCGCTGCTGCTCGACGCGGCCCAGCGATTGGTGCGCGAGCACGGCGTCGACGGTCTCACAATGGACGCGCTCGCCAAGCGCGCGGGTGTCGGCAAGGGCACGGTCTTTCGCCGATTCGGCAATCGCACCGGGTTGATGCTGGCCCTGTTGGATCACTCCGAGCAGAAGTTCCAGGCTGCGTTCATGTTCGGGCCCGCACCGCTGGGTCCCACGGCGAAACCGGCCGAACGGCTGATCGCGTTCGGGCGCACCCGGCTGCTCGATATCGAGGTCGAGGGCGATCTGCACCAGGCCGCGGAGAAGAACGGGCGCTTCGGCGACGGACCGTATGCCCTGCACAAGGCGCACGTCACGCTGCTACTGCGCGCGGCCGGGGTCGACGGTGAAGTCCCGCTGATCGCCGACACCCTGCTGTCCACACTGTCGGCGGCCCTGGTCATCCACCAGGTCGAGGTGCTCGGCTACACGCGCGAGCAGATCGGCGACAACTGGGAATGGCTCGTTCGCCGGGTCATTTCCCCTGCACCGCAAGTAGAGTGAGACGCCATGGGGACACTGCGTGAACAGATCATTGCCGAATTGGGTGTGCTGCCCGAGATCGAGCCGAAGAAGGAGGTCCGGCGGCGCGTCGACTTCCTGAAGGACTACCTGGCCACCACCCCGGCCAAGGGGTTCGCCCTGGGAATCAGTGGCGGGCAGGACAGCGCGCTGGCCGGTCGGCTGTGCCAGCTGGCCGTCGAGGAGCTGCGTGCCGACGGTGTCGAGGCGAAGTTCCTGGCGGTGCGGTTGCCCTACGGCGTACAGGCCGACGAGCACGACGCGCAGATCGCACTGAACTTCGTCGACCCCGATCGCACGGTCGTGGTGAACATTCGCCCCAGCGCCGACGCGGTGGGCATCGAGGTCGCGGGCGCGCTCGATCACGAGCGGTTGCGCGACTTCGTACGCGGCAACATCAAGGCGCGTGAGCGGATGGTCGCCCAGTACGCCCTCGCGGGCCAGGAAAGCCTGCTGGTGGTCGGCACCGATCACGCGGCCGAAGCGGTCACCGGGTTCTTCACCAAGTTCGGTGACGGCGGTGTCGACCTGACGCCCCTCACCGGTCTCACCAAGCGCCAGGGCGCGGCCCTGCTGCAAGAACTCGGCGCCCCGTCGAGCATCTGGTCCAAGGTCCCCACCGCCGACCTCGAGGACGACCGTCCCGCCCTGCCCGATGAGGAAGCCCTCGGCCTGCGCTACAGCGAGCTCGACGACTACCTCGAAGGCAAGAACGTCACCCCCGAGGTGGCCGCACGCGTGGAGTCGATCTTCACCAACACCCGCCACAAGCGCACCGTCCCGGTAACCCCTCTCGACACCTGGTGGCGCCAGTAGGTGTTGCCTGTCGGTCCGCTAGATCAGCAGATTGCACCTTCGCTGGATGCCGTGGCGCGCAAGAGGTCTCGGACCAAGACGTAGTCCGGTTCTTTGCGGAAGCGTAGGCAGCCTTTGCCCTTGTCGTGGTCTGCGAGGCGGTCGGCGAAGGCCGCTCGGACGTCGGAGCGGAGTAGGTAGAAGGAGATGTACTGCTTCTGGCCGGCGAAGGCGACTTCGCCGGTGCCGTCGCGTTCGTAGGCGGGCATGCCGTAGGACATGACCTCGGTGAAGCCGACGAGTTCCCGCAGGCAGAGATCACGCAGTCTGGTGAGGGCCTCGCGGCGATCTTCCGGGAGTTCGGCGAGGTAGGTCGCCACGTCCGGGGCCTTGCTCTGGACCATGCGCTCAGCCGCCGGCGAAGGGCGGTAGGACGTCGACGCGGTCTCGGAGCATGGCGGACGGGTCGCGGGTGAGTTCGTCGCCGATGAGGAAAGCGCAGACGCCGACCAGGCCGTCGACATCCGAGCCGTAGGTGGCGGCGAGGGTGGCGCGTAGGTCGGCGACGGTGGCGCCTTCGGGGAGATCGAGTGATTCGGTGTTCTTGCCGACCGCGTCGGCGATCGCGGCGAAATAGCGGACCTCAACCACCGATGGCTCCCATCGTGCGTTCCGGGGGGACGAAACCGGCGGCGTCGATACCGTGACCGGCCCATTTCTGCCACATCGCACCGCGCCACAGCTCGGCGACCTCGTCGTCGTCGGCGCCTGCGCGCAGCGCGGTGCGCACGTCGAACTCCTGGTCGCTGAACAGGCACGAACGCAGCATGCCGTCGGCGGTGAGGCGGGTGCGGTCGCAGCTGTCGCAGAACTTGCGGGTGACGGTGGCGATGATGCCGACGGTCGCCGGTCCGCCGTCGACCAGCCATTTCTCGGCCGGAGCCGAGGGATCGGCGCGGGTGGTCGGGGTCAGGGTGAAGCGCTCGCCGAGGACGTCGAGGAGGTCGGCGGCGGTCACCATGTGATCGCGGGCCCACTCGTGGTCGGCGTCGAGTGGCATTTCCTCGATGAATCGCAGTTCGCACTGTTCGGCCAGGCACCATGCGAGCAGGTCGGCCGCGCCCGCCAGGTTCTGGCGCATCAGCACGGCGTTGACCTTCACCGGCGCCATGCCCGCGTCACGCGCGGCACGGATGCCGTTGAGAACCGATTCCAGGCGGTCGCGGCGGGTGAGGCGGGTGAAATCGGCGCGGTCGACGGTATCGAGGGAGACGTTGACCCTGGTCAGACCGGCCGCGGCGAGCCCGCGGATGCGGTGTTCCAGGCCCACACCGTTGGTGGTCATGGCCAGTGGGGTGCCGGGCACCGCCGCGTGACAGCCCGCGATGATCTGCTCCAGCTCGCGGCGCATCAGCGGTTCGCCGCCGGTGAACCGCACTTCGCGCACACCCAGCTCGCGCACGGCCAGCGAAACCAGCCGCACGATCTCGTCGGCGGTGAGCAGTTCCTGGCGCGGAATCGGCGGCAGGCCTTCCTCGGGCATGCAATAGGTGCAGCGCAGCGAGCATTTCTCCGTGATGGACACGCGCAGATCGCGGGCGATCCGGCCGAAGCGGTCGACGAGGAACGGCGTCTCGGGCCTGCCGTCCAGGGACGGCCGCTCCGATCGCACGGCGGGTATCCCCATCTCGACCAGCGTCATCTCTACAGTATGACTCGTAAGGCCCGTCACACTCCGTGCGCCGGGCCGATTCTTCGCGAACTCGTCAGCTCACCGCCGACGCCCCGCCACCGTGAGCAACGCGACCCTGACCGGCCCCGACAGCGGCGATTAAGCTGGCAGCATGACTCCCCGGCCCGCTACCGCGTCGGCACGCAGCGTCGACGAGTACCGCGACACCGTCGCCGCGCTGCTGGCCCACCTCGCCGACCGCCCCGATGAACGGGTGGCGGTGCCCGATGCGCTCGGCCGCACCCTGTCGGCCGATGTGGTGTCGCCGATCGACCTGCCGGTGTTCCGTAACTCGGCGATGGATGGATACGCGGTGCGCGCGGCCGATGTGGCCGTCACGCCGGTCACGCTGCCGGTGGTCGGCGTGGTGGCGGCGGGCAAGCCGGGCACCGACGCGCTGCCTGCGGGCTCGGCGATGAAGGTGATGACCGGTGCGCCGATCCCGGCCGGTGCCGATTGTGTGGTTCCGGTCGAGGACGTGCAGGCCGGTGACCACCGGATCGTCGTCGAACGTGGCCGTGGGTGTGGCGAATTCGTGCGCGAAGCCGGTACCGATGTGCGCACCGGCGAGCTCGTCGCACGGGCGGGCACGGTGCTCGCCCCCCGGCATATCGCGGCGTTGGCCGCCGTCGGCCTCCCGACCGTGCCGGTGCTCACTCGATTACGCGCGGTCTGCATCACGACCGGTGACGAGCTGCAGCCCGCCGGGAGCACGCTCGCTCCCGGGCAGATCTACAACTCGAACGGCATCGCGCTGGCCGCGGCATTGCGGGCCGACGGTGTCGACGTGGTCGAGATCGCGCACAGCACCGACGACCCCGCGGCGTTCACCTCGGTGCTGAACGCGGCAACCGATGTCGCCGACCTGGTCTTCACTTCCGGTGGTGTGTCCAAGGGTGACTTCGAGGTCGTCAAGGACGTGCTGGGTCCGCTCGGCGGGACTTTCGGCTCGGTCGCGGTGCAACCCGGCGGACCGCAGGGCTACACGGTGGTCGACGAGGTGCCCGTGCTCAGTTTCCCTGGCAATCCGGTGAGCACGATGGTGTCGTACGCGGTGTTCGCGCGCCCCGCCGTGCGCGCGCTGGCCGGACTGCCAGAGGTCGCGACCAGCGAAACGACCCTGCTGACGCCGCTGCGCTCCCCTGCCGGACGTCGCCAATACCTGCGCGGCCTGTTGACCGAGGACGGGGTCGAAGTGATCTCGGGCCCCGGCTCGCATCTCATCGCGGGGATGGCCTGGGCCGATGTGCTCGTCGACGTTCCCGCCGAGGTCACCTCGCTGACCGCCGGTGTCCCTGTGCGA
Organism: Nocardia sp. NPDC059195; assembly: GCF_042754695.1. Taxonomy (NCBI): domain Bacteria; kingdom Bacillati; phylum Actinomycetota; class Actinomycetes; order Mycobacteriales; family Nocardiaceae; genus Nocardia; species Nocardia sp. NPDC059195. Next base: position 184,299 of record NZ_JBHZBG010000006.1, read on the forward strand.
ATCTTAGCGTTATGAGCGAGTTGTCCCACGTCGACCGCGAGGGTCGGGCGCGCATGGTCGATGTCAGCGCGAAAGCCGACACCACCCGGATCGCCGTCGCCGCAGGCGAATTGCAGACCACCCCCGAGGTGATCGCGTTGGTTCGGGCCGAGGGCATGCCCAAAGCGGATGTGCTGTCGACGGCCCGGTTGGCCGGAATCGCTGGTGCGAAAAGGACTTCCGAGCTGATTCCGCTGTGTCATCAGCTGGCGTTGTCATCGGTGAAGGTGGAGTTCGGGTTCACCGAGACCACCATCACCGTCGAGGCGACGGCCAAGACTAAGGGCCCGACCGGGGTCGAGATGGAAGCGCTCACGGCTGTCGCCGTCGCGGGGCTCACCTTGCACGACATGGTGAAAGCGGTGGATCCCGCCGCGGTGATGAACGGGGTCCGGCTGGTCACCAAAGAGGGTGGAAAGCACGGGCATTGGGTGCGGCCGGAGGGTCGGTCCGACACCGGCGCACCGGCGCTCGACCGGCTGGCGCAGGTGAACACTGGTGCCGGTGTCGAGTCCGCGCCGCCGCCGACCACCGAAGCTCGCGGCGATGCGGCAGAGAGCGCTGAGGCGGAATCAGCTGATACCAAGAGCTTTTCGCGGACCGCCGTCGTGGTCGTCGCGTCTACCGGCACCGCAGCGGGAACCCGCACCGACACCACCGGGCCCGCCATCGTCGATTGGCTGACCGCACAAGGGTTTTCGGTGCGCGGGCCGCTGGTCTACGCCGATGCCGAGATCGCCGCTGGACTGAGCGATGCGCTGAGTGGAGTTCCCGCGCTCGTCATCACCACCGGTGGCACCGGTGCCTCCCCGACCGACTCGACGCCCGAGGCCACCCGTGCCGTGCTCACCAAGGAGCTGCCCGGCGTCGCCGATGCCATCCGGCAGCGTGGGACCGCGAAGTTCCCCCTGGCGGCGCTGAGTCGTGGTGTTGCCGGGCTGGCCGGTCGCTCCGTTGTCGTCAATCTGCCCGGTTCGCCGGGTGGGGTGAAGGACGGCATCGCCGTGCTGGAACCCTTGTTGGATCATCTGCTCGCGCAAGTAGCCGGAGGCGGCGCCCATGAATGACGTCGGTGCGGTCCGGCTGGCCACGATCAGCGATCGGGATCTCGATCCCCTGGCTGTCGAAAAGGCCGTCGACGGGCCGGAATTCGGAGCGATCGTGGTGTTCACCGGCAAGGTGCGCAACCACGACGGCGGCCAAGCGGTGGCATCGCTGGAGTACTCCGCGCACCCCCAGGCCGAGCGTTTCCTGCACGCGATCTGCGCGGAAGTCGCGCAGGCGAGCGGGCTTCCGGTCGCGGCGACGCATCGCATCGGGTCGCTCACGATCGGCGGGTTGGCGATCGTGGTGGCGGTGGCCGCGCCGCATCGGGCCGAGGCGTTCACGGTGTGTGCCGAGCTGGTCGACCGGATCAAACACGAAGTGCCGATCTGGAAGCGGCAGTTGTTCGCCGACGGACTGTCGGAGTGGGTCAACGCCTGTGGCTGATGGTCACTGCACGGCGTAACGCCATACGCCGAGCATCTCTTGCTCGTCCAAGGGCATCTCACCATCGAAAATGGTGTCGCGCAAGCGTTTCAGCGCCGTGTCCGCGTCGAGTCCGGCGCCGATCAGCACCAGGTTCGAGACGCGCTGCTCGCCGCGTGCCCAGCTGCCGGGGGTGAAGACCACATGCCTGCCCACCAGGTGGACTTCGAACTTGCGTCGCTCCCCCGCCACCGCGAATGCCACACATCCCTTGGCGCGGAACAGACCTGACGGTGGGTCTTCCAGAAAGCCCACCAGCGCACGGGGATTCAAGGCGCGCTCGCTCGTGAACGATACCGAGACGTAGTCATCGTGGAGATGCCGGTGGTCGGGGTCGGTGTGGTCATGGTCGTCGAACAGTGTGTCGAAACTCAGCTGCTCGGCCACTGTCGGCTGATCGGGTACCCGATCGTCGAACAGCAGGCCCGGATCGATCCGGCCGTGCGTTGTCGCATAGACCGGCACCTGCCCGACCCAGTCGGCCAGCTGCGCGCGTAAACCGGCCAGCGCCGCGGCCTCGACGCGATCCGCCTTGTTCACCAGCACCAGATCCGCCATCCGCAGATGGGTCACCAGCTCAGGATGTTGGGTGCTGGTGGACGTGAACTGCTCGGCATCGACCACTTCGACCAAACCGCCGTAACCGATGCGTGGGTTCGGGTTGGCGATCACCATCCGGATCAGGTTGCGCGGCTCAGCGAGTCCGCTGGCTTCCACCACGATCACGTCCACCGCACTGCGCGGTTGCGCCAGCTGTCCGAACAGATCGTCGAGTTCGGACACGTCCACCGCGCAGCACACGCACCCGTTGCCGAGCGAGACCATCGCGTCGACCTGCCCCGCCACCAGCATCGCGTCGATGTTGACCGCCCCGAAATCGTTGACGACCACCCCGATCCGGGTCCCCCGATTGTTGCGCAACAGGTAGTTGAGCAGGGTCGTCTTCCCCGAACCGAGAAACCCAGCAACGATCACGACAGGAATCACCGCACCCATGGTGCCACCTCCCCGCGGCCGCACAGCACGCCGCCCACCCCTGGATCAGGAGTGGGCGGCGTGGGTGCGCGAAGCCGTCAGGACGGGCCGAAAACCATACCTACCAGGGTGTACGCGAGATTGATCAGCTGGCCGGGAATGGTTGATTCGTCCATACCGAGCGCCTGAGCCAGTGGCATGAGCAGCGTCATGACCGTGGTGATCGGGCCGCCGAGGGTGCTCAGATCGAGCTCGGATTTGTCGGGCGTCGCCTCGGATTCGGGTGTGGTGCCGCGCTTCTTCGGGGCGGGCGCGGCGGGAGCCTCCGGTGACGCCGTACGGGCCGGGGCGCCGGGGGCCGCGGTGCGCACGGGAGCTACCGGAACCGGATCCGCGATCGGGGCACGTGCGGGGATCGCCGCGGCCGAGGGACCGTTGGCACCGCCCGGTGCCGGATCCTCGCCGGGTGCCGTCAGATCGCTCGAGCCACTGGGAAGCGGCAGCGGATCAGCCGGTGCCTGGTCGGGCGCGGGAACCGGCGCGGGGGCTGCCGGTTTGGCAGTTGTCGAGGTCGGCGCCTTGGCCGGTGCGGTCCCGTCGGATTCCGGAGTCGACGCGGTGGCCCCTCCGGGCTTCTTCGACGGCTGCGAGGGTTCGACCGGATCGGTGCTGGGGGTCTCGACCGGGTCGGCCGCGGGTGCGCGCTTCGGCTCCTGAGCGGTGGTCGCGACCGGCACCCGACCCGGTGCGGCGGCGAAGGCGGGGATCGGCTTGTTCAGCAGGAACCCGACCACGCCGGTCGCGATGGCGACCGCGTGCTCGAGCTGACCTTCGCGCGATTCCAGCCGGGCGGCGTCGGCGACGTTGGCGCCGTTGCCCATCTCGACGAACACCAGCGGCACCTGCGTCAGCGCCGGGCCTGCCACGTCCTCGCGGGTCTGCAGACCTGCGAGGACGCCCGCATAGTTGGCGGGCGAGAAGCCGGCCGCCAGGTAGGCGTCACGGACCGCGCTCGATACGAGTCGCCCACCGCCGGACTGCGCCTGGTCGGCGACCGTGTCGGGGATGGGGAGCTGCGGCACGATCATGTGGAATCCGTGCTGGTCGGGGCCCGCGCTGTCGGCGTGGATGCTCACCGCCACGTCGGCGCCGGACTGGTTGGCGGCGCGGGCGCGATCGTCGACGCAGCCGCCCCACCCGGTGTCGTCGGCGCGGCTCAGCACCACGTCGGCACCCAGTGCCTCCAGGGACGCCCGCACGAGCTGGGCGACGTCCCAGTTGATGGTGTGTTCGGGGATGCCGTTCAGCGAGGTCATGCCGGTGGTCTGGCAGTCCTTGGTGCCGCCGCGGCCGTTGTCGACCTGGCGGCTCAGGTCCTCCGAATGTGCCGACCCCTGGTGACCGGGGTCGAGGAAGATCGTTTTACCGGCGAGCTGCTCGCTGGTCGCTGGTTCAGGGGCGGCGTGGGCGGTCACGGGGACCAACCCCGCCAGCGACACCACCACCGCGGCGGAGACGGTAGAGCAGATTCCGGCCTTGATGATGTTTGGTTGCATGTTCGGTCGGTGCTCCGGGACGGAGCACCCCTCCCTTCCCATTGGTAACACCTGGTAACACCAAACCCAGTGGTTAACTCTTGCAACGTTGGCAACCACAGAGCAAGCACAGTTACCGAAATGCAACTGGAAGGAAGTACAAAAAGAGGCTGGTCACATGCCCAGATAGGCGATCAGAAGTCGATGTCAGGCAACTTCTGGCAATTGCCGCAGGGATCGCAGCGCATAGTGCACCCGGGTCTTCACGGTGCCGACCGGTACACCGAAATCCGCGGCGACTTCCCGGTACCCACGGTCGTGCAGGATCACCTCGGTCACCGCCGCGCGCTGCGGTTCCGGGAGTCTGGCCAGCAGTTGGTCGACGAGCAGCCCGTCGACCAGTCCGTCGGCGAAATCAGGTCTGCCACAGACGGATACCTCGGTGATGTCGTCCCAGCCCACATCACCGGGCCGAACGGCTCGGGCCCGCACGATGTCGATGATGACATTGCGCTCGATCGCCAGCAGCCAGGTCCGCACGCTGCCTTTGCGACCGTCGAAATCCTGACAAGAACGCCAGCCGCGCAGCAGGGTCTCCTGCACCGCGTGCTCGGCCAGGCCCGCATCGCTGAGACTGCGCATCGCCCGCCAGTGCAGCAGGCCGCGATCGGTGGTCAGCACCTCGGCCAGCCCGTCCCTGGTACACAGGCGCGCGCAGTGCGCACCGCAGGAGTTGTCCGTCATATGGGGATATCGCGGTGGACCACGCCGATGACAACGCGCCTTAAGTAACTCTTCAGGATCCTGCTGGGCCCGTGCCGGAAAGTAGTTCTTGCGAGCCCGGCAGGGCCTGCTCCAGGAGGGGGGAGCAGGGACGCCGGGCTCGTTCATTTTCCGGACTCGCGCATTTGCGCGAAGTCCTCCCACGATCGCGTCGGGGCGACGACAATCGCCGCGAGGAGCGAACAACGTGGACATCCATGCATATCCGACCGACGCGCAGACGCCGGTCAACCGGGCCGAGGCCACTCGCGTGGCGGCCGAACACCTACCCGCTGACCTACCAGGGCACGATCGGCAGATCATCGAATTCGCCGACGGCTTCGCCGTTTTCGCTGTTCAGCCGTTGCATGCGCCACCGGATCGGCCGATACCGATCGGCGGCTCGGTGTACGTGATCGACAAGGCGACCGGGGCGGTGTCGTTCTGGCCGACCTATCCGTCCGGCGTGATCGCCGAGCACTACGCGCTGCTGCTGGCGGCGGGCCGGTTGGTCGTCGCCGATGCCTGGCCCGATCAGGACTGATCGAGTAATTCACCAGGTCTCCTCGGTCGCGCGGCCGGGCGAGGTAGAGCAGCGAGTCCACAGGCCACAGTGAGTGTGATCGACAGTGCGCCGAACCAGTCGCCCCAGCGGACGTAGGGAGTGCGATCGCCGGCGGTGCGGATTTCGGCGAGCGCCATGTGGGTTTCGGTGATGTCGGTGCGGACCGAAGCTCGAACGGTGCCCTGTGCGTCGATGGCGGTCAACTCGCCGAGTTGGGCGGGGCGGGCGATGGCGATGCCCGATTCGGCGGCCCGAATGACGGCCATCCGGCTGTGTAACCAGTGGTCGACGCTGAAATCCAGTGCGGGCGCGAGGATGAGGGTCGCGCCGTTGGCGCGGTTCTGGCGAACGAGGGTGGGGCGGTCGAGGTCGGCGCAGATCGCGAGTGCCCAGGAGCGGCCGGGAATCTGGACCGGGACCGAGCCGCGCTGTAGTCCGGATTCGAGTCCGGGGACGAGATATCGCTTGGCATAAACGGTTTCGCCCGGATAGGCGATCGCGGCGTTGACGGTGCCGCCGGGCTGCTCGAGTTCCAAGCCTACGACCACCTGAACGCCGCGGCGAAGAGCGACGGCGGTGAGCGGGTCGCGCAGCAGGAAGAGGTCGGATCGGCTCGCATGCCAGGCCTTCTCGGAGAACACGACAACTTCCGCGCCCTGATCTGCGAGCTGGTCGACGGCGGTGATCGCTTCGGCGATCATCCGCGCACCGTCTGGCGAAGCGACGGGGACGTACATCGGTGGCTGCGCTAGAGCGACCAATCCGACCCGCACCACCGGACCGTCACTTGCCGCGGCGGAGCACCACAGACCGGCCCCGGTCGCGACGATCAACGCAAGGGCCGCCATACCCGCCACCGCCCACCTCGAGAACCAGGAATGGTCTGAGTCGCCCGGGACGCGGTGCCGCATCCGGCTACTTCGCAGGCCGGGCGCGATCGATACGGCCACTGCGGCGGGCACCCCCAGCACGAGAAAGCTGATGCCCCACACCCCGGTCACGGAAGCGATGCGCACGATCGGATCCACCCCGGCCTGGGAGTACCCGATGCTCCACCACGCGCCGATCCCGCCGACCAGACCGAACAGGAACTCAGCGGCGGTCCACGCGGCGGGGAGCGCGAGCGCGGCCCACCCGAACCTGGCCCGCATCAGCAGTTTTCGGAAGAGCGCCACGCACGCCCCGAAGGTGAGTGCGCTGCCGACCAGCAGGGCGACGGCGGTCGATGGTGGTTGTTCCAGAGTCTCGGTGAAGTAGGACCAGTATCTGGCGTTGCCGCCGAGCCAGGACAGCACCGCCGCCGCGTATACCGCCGCAGCAGAGTGCCGCGGGGCCAGCCACAGCACCGGGAGCGGGGCGAGCAGGGCGATTCCGGGGATCGGTTGCAGACCGGTACCGATACTCCACATCACCGCCGAGCTCACCGTGGCGGCCAACCACATCGTCGATGCCCGACCGGGCGTTCGTCGACCGGGTCGCCCGGAGAACCTCTCGCGCACAGCCTCTTCAGTAGGAGTCACCCGTTGATCGTCGCGGTGGAGGAGGCTCTGGCACATCGCCCATGCGAGCGGACTCGCCTCCCTCACGCGAGTGAGATCACCTCGCACCGCCCGGCAGTTGGTTGTCGCCTCGCGCCACCATCCCGGATTCATACGCGAATACCACCGCTTGAGCCCGATCGCGCAGTCCCAGCTTCGAAAGAACCGAACTGACATGGGTTTTCACGGTGTGTTCGGTGACGACCAGCCGGGCCGCGAGTTCGGTGTTGGAACGGCCAGCGGCGAGTTCTCGCAGAATGTCGCGTTCCCGTGGGGTCAGCATGGCCAAGTGCGCCGCCGCTTCCGGATGCGGACATGCCCGTGCGGCGACCTCGGCGATCAGCCGCCGCGTCACCGAGGGGGCCAGCAGCGCGTCGCCGGCGGCGACAACTCTTACCCCACCGATCAGTTCGGCCCTGCGCGCGTCTTTGAGCAAGAACCCGCTCGCACCCGCCCGCAATGCGGCGTAAACGTACTCATCGATATCGAACATGGTGAGTACCAGCACTTTTGCCGTGGTCTCCGCGCAGATCCGAGCAGTGGCGGCTACGCCGTCCAGCCGCGGCATCCGCACGTCCATCACCACCACATCGGGCGTGAGCCGCCGGGCCGCCGTCACCGCTTCCACGCCATCGCAAGCCTCCCCCACCACCTCGATATCCGGTTCGGATTCCAGGATGAGGCGGAACCCGGTGCGGAACAATTCCTGGTCGTCGACGACGAGCACTCGCATCGTCAACTCCCTTGCACCAGCGGCAGATCAGCGGATACCACGAACCCCGAGCGCGTCGGCTCCACCCGCAGCAAGCCACCGCACGCGTGCACCCGTTCCCGCATCCCGACCAAACCGAAGCCCGTCACGCCGGTGTCAGCCGGCCGACCGCCGTCCACCGCGGCGCCGTCGTCGGCGATTCGCACCCCGAGCCGACCCGATGACCAGCTCAGCGCCACCTCGACCCGCGTCGCCTTCGCGTGCTTGCCGGTGTTGGTCAGCGCCTCCTGCACGATCCGATACGCGGCGGCATCGGCTTGCGGTGAGATCGGCGCGCGGGCTCCGTGTTCGGTGAAATGCGCGGCCAGACCACGATGTTCGGCGAGCGCGACGAGATCAGCGATGGCGGCCACTCCTGGCTGGTGCGGTGGATCGTCCTCGCGGAGCGCACCGATACTGTGGCGCAGTTCCCGCAAGGCGTCACGCCCACCGTCGGCGATGGCAGCGAAGGCCGCGTGGGCATCGGCCTGATCGAGCAGCGGACCGGTCTCGGCACGCACGATCATCGCACCCACCGTGTGCGCGAGCCCATCGTGCATATCGCGGGCGATCCGCAGCCGCTCGCGGACCACGGCGGCGTCGCGTTCGTCGTCGAGGCGTCGGGTCCGTTCGGCGAGTGCGTCGATCTGCGCCTGCTTGGCGCGGACCCCCGACCCGAGTGCCCATGCCGTCATGAACGACATCGTGGCATAGGCGTAGGAGTCAGCGGTCTCGCGTGGTACCAGCAGCGACACCAGGATTCCCACCGCGACCAGGACAAACGTCATCCGCCGCTGCCGCGCGGAGCAGTACGCCGCGATCGTGTACACGCAGACAACCGTGCCGAACGGCAGCACCGGCAACGCGTGCACGCAGCCGAGCGTGGTGATCGCCGGGCCGACCACGCACAGCGCTCCCACCGGAGCCCGGCGCCGCCACAACACCGGCACCGAGGCGAGGACCGACAGCGCGACAACCCACCACGACGCACCGACAACGACCGCGGGCACGACGGTCGCGGCCGTCACGACGGCGGCGATCAGCGCATCCAGCGGCGACGGATGTTCCCGGAGTAGTCCCACGACGTCCCAGTGTGTCCGGAAATTGTCCACCGCACCTCACTCTCGGGAGTGATTCGGTGCGCAGCACCGCGACCGTACGCTCAGGCATAGGGTGGCTTCCGGCGCGGCGACATCCGATGACCAGCAAAGATCATGCTCGACCAAGAACGAATTGCATACATAGCGATGTGTGCATATGATTGCGACCGATCGAACCGCAGAAGAGGGGAACACGATGGGCGCAGGGCACGGGCACGACCACGGGGTATCGGCCGACAGCGATCGGCGCTGGCTGGCCGGCGCGCTGGCGGTGATCGTCACCTTCCTGATCGGCGAAGTGATCGTCGGCATCATCGCCGATTCGCTCGCTCTGCTCTCCGACGCGGCGCACATGACCACCGACGCCGCCTCGATCGCGCTGGCACTGTGGGCGATCCGGCTCGCGGCGCGACCGGCGACCGGGCGGATGACGTTCGGCTGGAAGCGAGCCGAGATCCTGTCGGCCCAGGCCAACGGGCTCACCTTGCTACTGCTGGCGCTCTGGCTCGGCTACGAGGCGATTCGCAGGCTGTTCGAGCCGCCGGAGGTACACGGTTGGCTGGTGCTGATCACCGCGCTGGTCGGCATCGTCGTGAACGTGCTGGCCACCTGGATGATCAGCCGCGCCGATCGCACCAGCCTCAATATCGAGGGCGCCTACCAGCACATCCTCAATGACCTGTTCGCGTTCATCGCCACCGCCGTCGCCGGCCTGGTCATCATCCTCACCGGCTGGGTACAGGCCGACGTGGTCGCCACGCTGATCGTGGTGGCGCTGATGATCAAGGCCGGAATCGGGCTGATCAAGGCGTCGAGCCGGATCTTCCTCGAGGCCGCGCCCGAACACCTCGACCCCGCGCAGATCGGCCGCGATATGGCCGCGCGCGACGGCGTCACCGAGGTGCACGACCTGCACATCTGGGAAATCACCTCCGGCTCCCCCGCGCTGTCGGCCCACGTTCTCGTGCAGCCCGCCCACGATTGCCATGCGGTCCGCGAGGACATCGCGCACATGCTCGACCACGACCACCACATCGAGCACGTCACCCTGCAGGTCGACCACGCCAGTCCGAAGCTCCTCGACATCGGCAACCGCGACTCCCACCCGTGCGCCGACTCGCACGGCCCGAAGCACGTCTCCGAGAAGGCCCCGCACACTCACTGACGAGGGAAGGCCCCACACCGTCAGGTGCGGGGCCTTCTCGTCGGTCACGCGCTAGCGAGGACCAGGTCGTTTGATCGACCTATGAGGCTGTGTCAGCCGCCGAAGGAACCGGTCCACAGGGTGTCGACCAGCCCGCCCAGTGCGGCGCCGAGGGTGTTGAAGAGGCCGCCGAGGGCAGCGCTACCGGTGTCGATGATAACGGGGATCATGGTAATTCCTCTGTTTCTCGCATAGGCCCAGCCGAAGCTGGCTTACGAATGGCGTATCGACGCCCAAACCCCACGAGTTACGGTTTTCCCGATTTAGTGACGCTGGTAACAGTTCAGCCACAACGCTATACCTACCTGGCATTTTCGCGCGATACCCGATCTTCCTCAAATAATTCTGAGAACTCCATAAGATTCATATTGCGACATCCGATAAGGCCGGGTTTCCATTGCCCCGAGAAATAGGGGCACCGCTACACACCGACACATATAAATGCGAAATCCGCCGGTCAGTCACTGATCAGCGGGCCGGGCAGGTGTTCACATACGCGTGACCGGGCAGGGCGACTGCCCATTCCTCGCGGGTGATCGGGGTAGTGCCACTGGCACAGATCCGGTCAGCTCGGACGGCAGCGTCGGTGCGCCACTGGCGCAGGGTGCCGTCGACGGCGGATTCGGTGAGGATGGCACCGTCCGCGGCGAAGGCCAACATGGTGGGTTGACGATGGCGCTGGCCCCGAGCGATGGTGGCGTACGCGGTGGGGTTCGCCGGATCGGTGTAGTCCCAGAGCAGAATGGTGCCGCTGACGATGTCGTCGACGGCGAGCCGGGTTCCGTCCGGGTCGAAGGCGACCGAACCCGCGGAGCCGTTGGCGCCCACCGGGACGGGCAGGGCGCGTAGCGGCGTACCCGGCTTGCCGATCTCGTAGACGAAGGCACCTGCGAGGGTGCCGACCGCGAGGGTGTTGCGCGAGCTCACGGCCAGCGACATGGCCTGTCCCGGGGTTCGCAGATCGGACAGTTCAGCGATCGGCGACGCGGCGGACGCGGTCGCGAAGACGCTGACATTGCCGGTGCGGTGGCTGCCGACGGCGAGCATGCTGCCGTCCGGGCTGAAGGCGAGCGAGGTCGGGTAGCCGCGGCCGAATCGGATACTCGACAGCGCCCGGGGTTCGCCGGAGACGTCGAACATTTCGACGGTCTGGGTCATGCTGCGGCCGATGGCCAAGGTGCCGTCGGGGCTGAACGTGATGGCGCGGATGTCGACACCGGCCGCGCTGAGTGGCGCGCCGACGCGACGCGGATTCACCGGGTCGGTGATGTCCCAGACCTGGATCGTGGATTCGGTTCTGGTCACCGCTCTGGTCGTGTCCGGGGCGATCGCGACGACGTCGATCAGGCCGGCGGGGTCGCCGTCGAGCAATGTTCGATCGGCGGCGAAGGTCGTTCTGGCCAGCATTCGCAGGTGTGGGAACAGCTCATGCGGCAGGACCGGCTGGTCGAGCGGAAACCGGAACAGCGTCAGCGAGCTGGTCGACACGACCGGACCCGGCAGCTCGAAAACATGCACCGCGTGGTCGAAACTCGTTGTCACCAAAGATTTCCCACCACGCAGAAAGCGCGCACGCGCGACCATCTCGATCGGGAGCGTGACCAGCTCCACCCCGGTGTCGAGGTCGCGGATGCGGGCCCGGGTGTCGCCGCCGACGATCACGGCGGATCGACCGTCCTCGGTCAGCGACACATCGAGGTATTCGTTGGCGCCCCTCGTCACCGCGGGCATCGGCTCGAAGGTGCTCGCGCCTACCCGCCAGCGCGCGACCTCGCCCGGATTGAGTCCGACGGCCAGCACGGTGCCGTCGGCGGTGAACTCGACCGATCTCGCCTCCGCACCGGCGGGTCGTTCGATGCGACGGTCGAACACCGGTGTCTGATCGCGGTCGAGGATCGCGGTGTTCCAGGCGCGCAGCGTGGTCGTCCAGATTCCGCCGAACAACGACGGCGCCGCGGCGACCAGGGTGCGATCGCTCAGGGCGACCTCCACCCGCTGGCCGGAGAACGACAGCGTCGGCAAGGCGACCGGGTGCGCGGGATCGGCGCCGAGCCGCCAGCTCGAAATCGTCGCACTGTGCGTGCCGATGGCGACGAACTCGAGGTCGGGACTCAGCGCGACCGACGACGGCATCCGGCCGCCGAGGGGTAGCTGGGTCACCACGCGCGGTGCGCCGGGGTCGGCGATGTTCCACAACGCCGATCGCAGGTCACCCGCGACCACCAGCCACCGGTGATCCGGGCTGATCGCGATGCCGCGGATGTGTCCGCTGCCGGTGTCGAACCGTGGCCACCGGTCGACGCCGGCCTCGGTCACCCGCACCAATTCCACGGAGCCGTCGCCTTCGCCGATCGCGATCACATCGCCCCGCGCGGTGGTCGCGACACGCGGTGCGTCGGGATCGAAGACGACGCCGCGGCCGAGCACGACACCCGGGCTGATCCGGATAGGCGCGTTCGTCGCGGTGTTCTCCAACAGTGCCGAGCGCGCTTCCTCGGTCGGGGCGGTGCGATAGGCGGCGAGCGCGATCTGCTGGGACAGTGCGGGATTGAGATTGCCACCGCCGCGGGCGACGCCGGCGAACAGGCGCGAATTCGATTCCGCTCGCGCGGCCGTGTTCTCGATTCGCATCTGCACGAGGTTGGTCACCGACACCACCGCCAGCAGCACGGCGAGCCCGGCCGCGAGGGAAACCATCCACAGCGCGAGGTTCGCCCGGGTGCGGGTCCTCGCGATCGCCTCGGACACGGTGCGGGCGGACGAGATCCGGTCGGCGTAGTTCTGTGGTGCCTCGTCGGCGGCTGCGCGGTAGGCCTCCGACGCGACCACGACCCGCAGCGACGAGCGTTGCGCGGCAGTGAGTTTGCCCGCATAGCCGCCGACGGCCGTCAGGTTCGCGCCCGACAGCCCGGCGGTGACCGCGCACTCGGGGTCGAGTCGGCGGGGCCGCAGCCGTCGCAGCAGCGCGTGGCGCGGCGCGAGGTCGTCGAGAGCGACCGCGAACGCCGCGCCCATCGACGCGCCGTTGATGTCGTTGGCCGGTGCGCTGCCGTGCGTCGAGACCGACCATCGCACACACGCGTCGGTGCCTGCCAGTCTGCTGATGCTCCATGCTCTTTCGAGGCTGTCGGTGAATTCGCGGTCGGCCTGCAGGAAGCCCATTCGCGCCGGGTCGGGGTGCAGGCCGCTCGGTCCGCCACGAACCTGGTCGAGGCGCAGCACGCCCACCTCGCCACCACCACCGAAGTTCAGGAACAGCACGCTGATCCGGCTGCCGCGCACGATCGGGAGGGTGTGCCCGGCCAATTCCAGGGCGGCCATGATGGCGTACCCGCGCGCCGCACGACCGCCCTGACCGAGCAGATGGCGCACGATCTCGCCGAGCGGGGCATTCGCGGTGGTGATCGGAATGCCCGCGGGCAGCAACTGGGTGCCGACCGAGGTCAGCCCGGCGCGTTCGGCGTGATCGAGGAAGGCCTCGCACGCGTCGCCGGTGTCGATCGAACCGGTCAGTGCCTGCGCCAGCACCGCCATGGCGCGTGCCGCGGACAGATCCGCGGTGATCCGGCGGTCTTGCGCGTCGGGATCCTCGGCCTCTTCCTCGAGCAGATCGTCGTCCGCGGCGAGGTTCTTCCACCTGGCCAGCGACTGCCGGGCGAGCACACCCGTCTCACGGCGGTGTTCCAGCAGTCGGCGCGCGGCATCCGGCCCGACGGCAACGGCGTCGCGGCACAGGGTCAGCCACCGTTGCGGTGCACCCGTCAGCTCGATCAGCACCGCGTCGTCGGTCAACAACGCGTCAGCCGACTGATCGGTCGATTCGACCGCCATCTCTCCCCCGTCTTCCGCCAGGCATCACCGGCGACCCTCCCGAGAACGCCCCGATACGATGGAATTCCAGCACACCATCGATCCACCCAGGGGACCACGTTGCCGAGACGACACATCGCCGGACGCACCCTGGCCGCCGCAGCCCTGCTCGCCGTGATGGCGGTGTCGACGAGCTGTGCCGCCGCCGAGGACACCACCACCGAACCGACCACAGTGGTAGCGCAGGAGATTTCCGCGCCGCTGCTGCTGCCGAGTGCCGACGAGGTCGGGCAGCTGATGCGGCGACTGCTCGACACGACAGTGCCCAACGCCGAGAAGATCGAGCTCATCCAGGGCATCGGGAGCGACCCCGAACTGCCGAACCGCGTCGCCGACGCCCCCCGCCAGGGCGGCGCCACCATCACGATCACCATCACGGGTACCCGAACCGCACCACCCGGCATGCTCGCCGACGGCACCGCTTCGATCAACAACAGCCCGCCGCAGCCGATCATCGTGAACTTCGTGGCCGAGGACGGGAAGTGGAAGATCGAGAAGGCCTGGTACTGCCAGATCGCGTTCTCGTTCATGGTCGCCTCCCCGGCATGTCCGACCTGATCGCGCGTGTATGCCGGGGAGGCGACCGGCGAACCGCTCAGGGCGGCAACCGCATCTGTGTAGGAGCCGATCGACCCGACAGGAGGCTTCGCGATGCGACATGCTCGATCCCGTACCGCGCTCCGCTGTCTCAGATCGGCGGCGCAGGTCGCATCGACGAGGTCGGGAAGACGGGCCGAGGTGTGCCCGTTGCCGGCCGAGTGGGGGTACCGGGTGAGTTCTGAGCCCTTGGACCGATGGCTCGGCGCCGGGTGGAGCGAAGTCCCCGAACGGCTACGTCCCGCGGTCGTCGACCACATCTTCGGCGCCGATCTGGTCACCATGTCGAGCTATGCGGCAGCCAAGGCGCGCTACGTCCTGGATCGGCTCGACCCGGATATGCGCAGCGACTTCGAAGATGTCGCCCAGGACATGATGGTCGAACTCACCGCGACGCTGCCCACCGAGCGGATCCGGCACTGGAAAGCATTGGTGCTCAAGAAGCTTCAGTGGCAGGTCCTCCAGGACCGGCGCAGTCGCACAGCCGAGAAGCGCCACCCTGGGCAGCGGGTCGACTACGAGTCGACTGTCCTGGTTCTCGAGGATCATCGGTGCGGAGATGCCGAGAACCGGCTCGCCGACCGCGCCATCCTGCGGGACGCGCTGGCCTCGATCGCGCACGCGGAGACCGCGGCCGTGCTCCGCGCGACCTTCGTGATCGCCACCGACGGCAGCTATTCCGATGTGCAGACCACCGGTGAGGTGGCCCGCGACCTGCGGTTCAGCCAGGAGAAGGTCAAGCGATTACGCGCGGCGGGCGCGAAGTTGCTACGCGAAGCCGTGCGCGCGCAGCTCGACGCCCGCGACCGGGACAACGAGGAGACAGCGTGATGGCGCCGGAACATGACGCGGACCGGCTGAGTTTGCCGGTGGATATCGATGTGCTGATCGCCTTCGCCGAATCCGACAGCCCGAATGTCGACGCGGAGTCCGCCGCCGCCGGGGCACGGATCGCCGAGCGACTGTTACGCGCCGGCGCGGTGTCGAGCGAGGTCACCGTCGGCGACCTCGGCGCGCGCCGCGCCGTGATGGCGGTGCCCGGCTGGACCGTGCAGCCGCTGGCCGCGTCGTCCGACGGCGAGACGACGGCGACCCGCGCGGTGCAGAAACAGCTCGACCGGGAGCTGGGTATCGAATTCACCCGCTCGCCCGCGGGCGCGGAGCAGACGCGAATCTCGGTGCACTCGTTCGGTGCTCGGGCCGCGGCGGGCGACATCGTGCGGGTCGCGGTGAGCCTGGGTGCCGAGCGCAGCGAACTGCTCGTCGTCCTCTACACCGATGCCGACGGCACGCTCACCGGGCAGGTCGTCACCAGGGCGCTCACCATGTCGGAGGATCTCGAGATCTCGCTGCTGCCGGGTGCCGCACTCGGCAGCACGCACACCTCGGCGGTCACCGACGCGGTGCGCTGCTCACTCACGGCCGGGCGCAACGCATGGCGCCGGGTGGCCAAGGGCCTACCCGCCGGTGATCCCGTGCGGGCCGCCATCGTCGCCGGTTTGAGCTGATCGTCACGGGTCCGCCACAGTGCACGAACCCGATTGCCGGAAGTGCTTGTCCGACAATCGGGTTCCGATGCGCCCCCAGGAGGGCGCACCGCCGAGACCGGGTGGAACCCCCCTGCGGCTCCACTCGGCGAGCGGCGGCGCGGCCGTCGCTCCCGGGGGCAGTAGTACTCCACCGACGTCGATGCGGTGGTGGCGCCGACGTCGGTGAAACCCCTCACCGACACTGATGCCGTACGGGGCACGAACGGTTCGCGGCGAACCGCTGCCGGGACGCGGCGCATCTATGTTCTCGACGGCCGCTGATGCGGCCCGGTAGTGAGGAACGCGGGGATGACACCTTCGAGGAACGACGCAGCGCGGCAGCTCGCTGTCGCCGCGGCGATGGTGTTTCAGGTGAGCGCGCATGCCAGGACTGGATTGCGGGCGACGGCCGAGGCTTTCGAAGCCCAGGCGCGGTTGTTGCTCGCCGAGGGTGAGGCCGAGCATCGCGACAGCGTGCGGGACGCCTGTGCGCGGGCCGAGGAGCTCGCCGCGACGGCCGATGCCGAGCTGGCTCGGCGACAACGTGATGGTGCGGTCGACGGGGCGGATCGGCGTCGGCACTCCCTGATCGCCGCGATCGCCCGTCATCGACTCGACGAGGACGCTCGCGACCGCCACCGCGCCGCGGCCATCGACAAGCAGGAGCGTGCCGCGCGGCGTGTGCTGATCGAGGCCAACCGCGGCGACCTCTGCGCGTACCGGCCGACGGTGCCCTCACCCGCCGGTGTGACGGTCGACGAGTTGGTGGCCGCACAGGAATTGGCCGTGCACGAGTTGCGGCGTCGCCTCGATGTCTACCTCGCGGCGGTCGAAGCACACCCCGAAGACGACAGATACGTGGCGGACCTGTGAGCCCGACCGACAAGTTCGCCGCCGATGGCGCAACCGCGCGCGAGCCCGGCGAGTTGCCCGCCGGCAGTGGACAGGTGCCTTGCGGCGCTCAGCTCACCGCCGTGGTGGAAACGCGACCGGCCACCCACCTCCGCGAGAGCACGGACTCAGCATTCGACGGCGATGGCGCCATCATCGACAACGTGCGGATGTTCGGAATCGCCGCGACACAAGCTGGTTCGTTCCGGTGACGCCCCCGCATCCGTCCCACCGATCGGCATCCCGCCGAGCATGCGCAGCACCAGGCGCACGAACGCGAGATGTGTGCGTAAGGCTCGCGGCGAACGGGCGAGGGAGGCCACGGTGCACGTACCGGTCGGCGCGGGACGGGAAGCGAACCGGTCGGTGAGCCAGTCGAGAATCGCGGGCACGATGAGGAATTCGAGTGGCAGGTGCGAGCCGCGGCGCACCCGCAGGTAGCGCACCGTCGCCCCGGCCTGCTGATAACGGCGCACGTGGGCGTCGATATCGGCGACGGCGATCACCTCGTCGTTCACCCCTTGGACGATGAGCAGCGGTGCCGCCGGCGCGCGAGTGCCGGGTTCGATGTCGGCGAGAATGCGGCGCAGGACGGGTTCGGCGAGCAACTCCCCGATGCCCCCGCGCAGATGCCGGGAGACATCGCGCCGGGCGAACCGCAGCAGCAGCGCGAAGGTACTGCGCTCTTCGGCTTCCCCGAGCAGCTCGCGGTAGCGCGCGTCGAGGTGATCGTGCAGCAGCGGACCGAGCTCGGGATAGGCCTGGCGCAATCCCGCGACGAACGCCGCCGGGAACCCGGCGAACCACCCACCGTTGAGACGCTCGAAGGCGGCGGCCGGGTCACCCACCGGTGAACCCGCCACCGCACCGACGATATTCAGCTCCGGTGCGTACTCGGCGGCCAGTTCCGCGGCCCACGCCGTCGCCAACCCGCCACCCGAATAGCCCCACAGGGCAACCGGAGTGGACGGTGTCAACGCCATCGGGGCGAAGTCGATGGCGGCCCGAATCCCGTCCAGCGCACGGTATCCGGGTTCACGCGCGGCGCCGAACCGACCGCCCAACCCCTCGTGATCGGGCACCGACACCGCCCAACCCTGCTCCAGGGCCATCGCGATGATCGGTAGCTCGAGCGGCGCGATCGAACCGATCGTCCGCGCACCGCGCCGCAGCGCGTACGACGGAAAGCACTGCGGGGCAACAGCATCGATCGCACATTGGAACGACACCAGCGGCCGGGGCCGCGCCGAGGCACCCCACGGCAGCAGTACCGTCGTCACCGAGACTTCCGGCGCACCGTCGAGATCGCAGGTGCGATACAGCAATTGCCACGCCGCGATCCGCTGCCGGATCACCCCGAACAGCGCGACCTCCACCGGCCGCGACCGCACCACCGTCCCTGGCGCGAGCGCGTCGATGCCGGGTGGGGTGGCGTAGAAGGGATCGTCGGGTGGTAGTAGTGGCGCGTCGTGCCAGGTGGTGTCCCGTGTCGGGGCGTCGAGGGTCACGAGCTGTCGCCGCCACCGAAGAACCAGGGGTTGGCCGTACAGGTCAAGGTGGGACTGCCTTCCGGATCGAGAGCACGCAACGCGATCGAGGTGGCTCGGACGCGCTCTGCGAATCTATGACCCATGACACGGTGATGTCACTGCACGGGGCAACGAGAAACTCTGGACGAGATTGGCGCGGGAGCCAAGTTCTGTTCGTCTTCGATCGGAGGCGCCTGTACCGGCCTGTCGTCGGACACAATCGAGTCATGCTCGCCGAACACCCCGTTTCCGAACTCCCCGCGCTGCCCGCGCTGACCGCCCGTCTGCTGACACGGTGGCCACAGATCTCCGAGCGCATGCTCGCCGACGGTCTGGGTGCCAACGCACCCGCCGAACTCCCCGACGGGCACTTCACCGCGGAAGTGCTGCCGACCATCTACGCGTGCGGTCGGGCCGTGCTCGAGGCGATCGGCGCCGATCGGGAGTTCACCTACGCCGAGGTGGCGGCGTTCGTCGCCCCGGTCGCCGAGCGTCACGCCGAGGACCGGCTGCCGTTGCCGATGCTGATCGGCGCGATCCACGGGTCGGCGCAGTCGGTGTTCGCGGAGGCGCTGTCGCTGGCCCAGCCCACCGAGATCGCGGAGATGGCACGGGTCGGCGGCCGCCTGCTCGAGCTGCTACGCCACATCAATATGACGGTCGTGGAGACCTACACCGAGGTCGAGCAGTCGATCTATCACGCCGAACGCGAGGCGCGCCGGGAGCTGTGTTCGGCGCTGGTACGCGGCCTGCCTGCCGAGGAACTCGCGGCCCGCGCCGACACGATCCTCGCCGACCAGTACACAGTGCTCGCGGTCCATCTGAGCGAGCCACCCCGCGTCGGCACCGCGGCCAACCTGGTGACGAGGCGACGGATCCGGGTGCTGCAGCGCGCATTGGACGAGCTCACCGGCACCACCACCCCGGCCACCTTCGATGGCACACACGGCATCGCATTGCTGAGTCACAGTTCCGAAACCGACATTCTCGACGCGGCGAAGTTCGACGAACTCGCCGACCGCCTGCGCGCGCAGTTCGGGGTACCGGTGTATCTGGCCGAATTCTCCGATATCAGCCGTGACGCGATTCCGGCCGCGGCCAAGGACGCGACCGAACTGACCGAGCTGGCGCGACTACGCGGCAGGCCCGGCGGCTGCTATCGACTCGACGATCTACTGCTGGAATACCAACTCACCCGGCCCGGCCCGGCCCGGGAACGTCTGGCGCAGCGGGTGATTCCGCTCCTGAGCAGTCCGCACCTGATCGACGCACTGGAAGCGCATCTCGTTCACGGCACCGACCGCAAAACGGCGTCACGACTGATTCACGTGCACCCGAATACTTTTACCTATCGACTACGCCGGATTGCCGAACTCACCGGTCTCGACCCGGCCGATCCGACGGATTCACGTATGCTCGCCGCATCGCTCACGGTGTATCGACTTGATACTCCGGAAAACGAAAAAACCCGCTATTCGACGTGTGCATCGAATAGCGGGTAATTCGTTTCCCGACAAGGAAAGTCTTACGTGTCAGCGCTCTTTACAGGTAGGCGCTGCACACGGGCCAGGCACCGGGGCCCTGCGCGGCCAGCACGTTCTCGGCCACGCGGATCTGCTCTTCACGGCTGGCGTTGTCGGCAGTGCCCGCGCCACCGTAGGCTTCCCAGGTGCTCTGCGAGAACTGCAGGCCGCCGTAGTAGCCGTTACCGGTGTTGATGTTCCAGTTGCCCGTGCTCTCGCACTGCGCCACGGCGTCCCAGTTGTTCGCCGAGGCGGTTGCGGTGGTCAGACCGGCCGGAACGGCGATCATCGCGCCGGCAACAGCGGCAATACCAAGGGCACGGGTGGTGAACTTGCGATTCAAAGACATAAAGTATTTCCTGCCTGCGCCCACCGACTCGGTGATGAAAACTACCGTGTCCCTGCCCCTCAGTCATGTCGGGGATCCTCGAATCACGGGGCAGGCTTTCCGGTGTTCTGCGATTCGATTCGGCTCGGGTTGTTGTTCAAGCCGTGATCGAATGTAGCCGGAATGCGCGCTGAGATCACGTGCCGATCACGGAGCCGTTTGTAGCGGCTATTGTCCAAAGGAACACTGTTCACCGCTGGTCGGCCGTGACAAATCCGTAATCACATTACTGTCGTTATAGCGTTGTAATGTGACGGGGCTCATATGGATCCGGAGACCCCGGTCACGTTTCTTTTCCGGCAATTCGGGCAAGCGCTGCGGGCCGCGACGGGGGATGATGGGTGAGAAGGAGGCACCGATGAGCACTCGCCGGACCCTGTTCACCGTCATCGCCATCGGCTTGGTCGCGGCCGTGACAGTGGGTCTCTACCTGTTCCAGCCGTGGCGGTTGTTCACCACGGTGACCGTCAACGAGGCACCGATCGTCGCGGTGGATGGTGCGCCACCACCGGTGATCGCCGAGGGCACCTTCATCTCCCATGAGCACGACACCTCCGGCACCGCGCAGCTCCAGCGCACGTCAGAGGGCACAATCGTGCTCCGGATCGCCGACCTGAACACCTCCGACGGACCTGACCTGCACGTCTGGCTCACCGATCAGCCGGTGATCGCCGACGACTGGCACAACTTCGACGACGGCAACCACATCGACCTCGGCTCATTGAAGGGAAATGAGGGCAGCCAGAACTATGAGTTGCCCGCGGGCACCGATCTGTCGACGGTGAAGTCGGTCAGCGTCTGGTGTGAGCGCTTCCGCGTGTCCTTCGGCGCCGCCACTCTGGCGCCCGGGTAAGTCCGGTCAGGCGAGCAAACGCCGCTCGGTGGCCACCGCGACCGCCGCCGCGCGGGTGTCGACGCCGAGTTTGTCGTAGATGCGGCCCAGATGGGTTTTCACCGTCGCCTCGCTGATGTGCAGCGCGCGGGCGATCTCGCGGTTGCCGAGGCCGTGCGCGAGTTGGCCGAGGATGTCACGCTCGCGGGCGGTGAGTGTGGGGCCGGGATTGCGCATCTTGGCCATCACCTTCGCGGCGACCGGCGCCGACAAGGCGGTCTGCCCGCTCGCGGCGGCGTGGATCGCGGCGAACAGTTCCTCGGGCCGTTCGGCTTTGAGGAGGTATCCGGTGGCCCCCGCCTCGATCGCGCGGGTGATGTCGGCGTCGGTGTCGTAGGTGGTCAGCACCAGGACGTGCGGGGTCGGCGCGGGCTGGGCGGTGATCCGGCGGGTCGCTTCGACGCCGTCCATGTCGGTGCCGAGCTGTAGATCCATCAGCACCACGTCAGGGTGCAGACTCGCGGCCAGTGCGACCGCGGTCGGTCCGTCGGCAGCCTCCCCGATGACCTCGATATCGGGCGCGCTCGACAGCAGCGCGTGCAGTCCGGCGCGGACGACAGCGTGATCGTCACAGATCAACAGGCGCACGGTGGTGGTCACGTCCCGATGTTAATGCGCGCATTCCGGTCGCCGCGTGTTCTCTCGCGGGCGTGCGTCCGCACGGCGTTCGAGGGGGCCGAGCCTCGGTGACCGATTCAGCGGTCGGCGATCGTGTCGGCGGTGGTCGGTGTGCCCGGAACGAGCGGGATAGCGGCGGAGAGCACGGTGCCGTCGCCGGGCGCGGATTCGATGGTGCAGGTGCCGCCGAGTTGACCCACGCGCGCCCGAATCGCGGGCAGACCGTGTCCGCGATGTTGTGCGGGGTCGGCCGGTGCGTCCAGGTCGAAGCCGCGTCCGTCGTCGGCGACGTCGAGCACGATCTGATCGTCGAGGCTGGTCAACGTGATCGTGGCGGTGGTGGCCGCCGCGTGTTCGCCCACATTGGCCAGTGCGCCCTGGGCGATGCGCAGCAGCGTGGCCTCGACCCGCTGGGGCAGCGGGCCAGGTGTGCCTTCTATATGGCAGCGCACGGTCAAGGTGTCGGTCGTCTCCCGTTCGGCGAGTGCGGCCAGCGCGGCGGGCAGCGATCCGCCCGCGGCGAGGTCGGCCGGGGCCAGGTCGTGGACGAACCGGCGCGCCTCGGTCAGGTCACGTTCGGCGATGGCCGCGGCCGATCGCAGATGCGTGTGGGCGAGTGGTGGATCGCTGTCCCACACCAGGTCGGCGGCTTGCAGCAGCATGCGCTGGCTCGACAGACCCTGGGCGAGGGTGTCGTGGATTTCCATGGCCAGCCGTTGTCGTTCGGCCAGCGTGCCTTCCCTGCGTTCGGTGGCCGCCAGTTCCTGCCTGGTCCGCACCAGGTCATCGATCAGCGCGGCCTGCCGTTCGGCCTGACGGCGCATACCGACGAACAGTGCGGTGGTCACCGCCGCCACCGCGGGCGGGGCGAGTACCAGATTCGGATCGAGCCAACCGGCGATGCGCACCTGACTCGACACCACCAGCGCGGTGAGCGCGACGACCAGGATCACCGCGACCCGCTCCGACAGAATCCGCAGGCCCGTGTACACCAGAGGTACCGCGCACCAGGCGAAACTCGGCGCGAGCACCACCAGCACCGACCAGGTGAGCACCAGCATCGCGAACCACGCGAGCCGACCCGACTGCCGCAACTCACTCAGCGCGTACAGCACCGCGAGCGTCAGCGAGAGAACGACGATCAGCGGCGTCGAACGGGTCTCGCTGTGCCGGATCAGCCACCGCATCAACGATGCGGCCAGCAGGACATAGAAGGCACTGTGGACGATGACGGCGAGCAGGCGCGTGTCGTCCCGCTGTTGGCCGAGTAGCTGAGCCAAAGAAACCACCTCTGTTTCTGCGGACGGTGGCGTCGCTGCGCCAACGAAGATCAGTTCTCGGCCGCCTCGATCTGGACTGACCGGAGGGTGCGACGAAGGAGTGCCCGGAGGGAGGGAAGATCGAGGTTAATAGGCCGAGAACACGCGGCGCCAGCCGCCAAGAATACGGGTCATCCGATCGGTTGACCCGGGTGTCGGCCGATCCGGCCGCGGAGTGCAGCCGGAACGCCGATCCGCGGGAGGCCCCGGGCGAACAGGATGGATATCAACAGGCCACGGCAGACTGCCGGCCGGCCGGGATCCACACAGGAGCAGCCATGTCCGCCAAGTCCACCACCCGCAACCGCCTGATCATCGCCGGTGCCACCGCTGGTGTCGTCGCCGCCGGAGTGGTCGGCGTCGTGACCGTTCAGGCGCAGGATCAGGACCCGGCGACCCGCACCCCCGTCGTCGTCAACGCCGCCGACGCCAACCTGGCCCAGTCCACCCACCTGTCGATCGCCGCCGCCACCAAGGCCGCGCAGACCGCCCTCGACGCCGCGGCCAAGGAGAACCAGCGCGTGAGCGTCGCGGTGGTCGACCGCAACGGCAACGTCATCGTCACTCTGCGCGGTGACGGCGCGGGCCCGCAGTCCTACGACGCCGCCCAGCAGAAGGCCTTCACCGCCGTCTCCTGGAACGCCCCGACCACCGAACTGGCCAAGCGTCTCGAGTCGGCCCCCCACTTGGCCGACATCGACGGCACCCTCTTCCTCGGTGGCGGCGCGCCCGTGAAGGCCGACAACGCCCCGATCGCGGGCATCGGCGTGGCCGGCGCCCCGAGCGGTGACCTCGACGACAAGTTCGCCCAGGCGGGCGTCGCGTCGATCGCCGGCTGATCAGGATCTGACAACATGTCGCCCTATCGAATTCGACAGGGCGACATGTTCATTCGTCGCGGCGGGCGCGGGCCCGGCGTTTGCCTTCGTGCATGGCCTGGACCCGGGCAATCGGGATCGTGTGGCCTTCGGCGATCAGATCGGCGGGAAGCGCTTGTGGTGCGGGCATTTCCGTGTCCCATGGGTCGGTGTCGCCGAGCAGGTTCGGTGCGGTGCGCAGGGTGAAGTCGGCGGGGGTCACCGAGTCGATGTCGTTCCAGCGCAACGGAAACGACACCGTGACTCCGGGACGGATGCGCGGGCTGTATGCCGCGATCACCGTCGCGCCACCTGCTCGGGTGGAGTCGAGAAAGACCTTGCCCGCTCGGTCCTCGCGGATGAACGCGGTGGTTCCGACGGCGGGATCGATGCGCTCGGCCCTGGCCGCGATGGCCCGGGTCGCCGCCGCGGCATCCTCGATCGCGACGCCGGGCTCGATCGGCACGTAGACGTGTAGCCCCTTGGCACCGCTGGTCTTCACCGCACCGGCGAGCCCATCGGCCTCCAGTGCCGCCCGGATCAGGTGCGCGCCCGCTGCCGCGTCTCGAAACGTTTGTCCCGGTGAGGGATCCAGGTCGAGCACCAGGTGTGTCGGGCCCGCGCTGTGATCGACCGGCAACAGCAGCGGGTGGTACTCCACCGCGCGCTGGTTCCCGAACCACAGCAGCGTGCGCACGTCGTCGCCGAGCGCGTAGGTGACCTCGCGATGCGAACTCTCCGCCCACACCGTCGCGCGCGGCACCCAATCCGGCGTGTATTTCGGCAGGTTCTTCTGCATGAACGGCGGCTGCCCCGGCCGCACCCGCACCACCGAAAGCACGCGCCCCCGCAACACCCGGACCAGCCGCTCCCCCATGAACTCGAGATAGTCGACGAGATCCCGCTTGGTTGCCTCGGCCCCGTCGAACAGCGGCTGATCGAGATTGCTCATCTCCACCCCGCCGCGCAGCTCTTTGCTGGTCATGGCCCCACCTTGCCCCGGCGCCCAGGGGTGGTCAACCCCCGTTTTGGTCGATCACCAGGTCGTCGGCTATCGTATGATCCGCGCGGCTCACCCCGGTGAGCTGTTGTTCTGGCCCCGTCGTCTAGCGGCCTAGGACGCCGCCCTCTCAAGGCGGTAGCGCGGGTTCGAATCCCGTCGGGGCTACAACGAGAACTCCTCGGTCATGGTGACCGGGGAGTTTTTTTGTGCCCCTTTTTGTGCCTGGAGTGCAACATATTGACAGACGTTGCACGGTTCATACACTGTAGGAAACGGTGCATGGAGGTGACGTGATCGAACAGACGGCACTGGAGAAACGACTCCAGGACGCGGCAGCGCGTCCCGATCCCGTGAGCGCGTTCCGCGCCGCCAGGGCCGTGTTCATGGCCGGGCACCGACTCGAGATGAAGGAACTCGCCGTCGCGCTCGGCGTGAACCGGGCGACGCTGTTCCGGTGGGTCGGCGGGCGCGACGAACTGCTCGCCGAGGTCATCTGGTCGGTCGCCGAGCCGACATTGGGTCGCGCGGCCGCCGCCGCACCCGGTCGCGGCGCGTACCGCATCGCGACGATCCTCGGCGATTTCGCGCAGGCCACCAACACCTCCCACGCCTTCCGCCAGTTCCTGTTGCGCGAACCCGAACGGGCGCTGCGACTGCTCACCACGCGCGCGGGATCGGTGCAGCACCGGATCGTCGCGATCGTGGAAGATCTACTCGCCGAAGAGATTTCGGCCGACGCTCTCGATCCGCTCCTGCCGGTGCCCGAGTTGGCGCTGCTGCTGGTGCGGATCACCGAGACCTTCATCTACACCGATGTGATCAGCGGTGAGGAACCCGACGCGGCCAGAGTTGTCCGGGCGTCATTGGTTCTGCTGGGCGAACGGCCCGAACAGTAAGTCAGCCGAAAGGACCCCATGAAGCGCTCCATCTACACCTCCGACCACGACGCCTTCCGCGCGTCGGTCGCCGAATTCGTCAAGCGCTCGATCGAGCCGAATGCCGAACGCTTCGTCGAAGAGCGCGCGATCGACCGCGAAACCTGGCTCGCGGCAGGCGAACTGGGCTACCTCGGCCTCGGTGTGCCCGAAGAGTTCGGCGGTAGCGACGCGGGCGACTACCGGTTCAACGCCGTGCTCGGCGAGGAGATGGCCAAGGCGAGCGCGGCGCTGTCGTCCTCGTTCGGCATCCACTACGATGTGTGCGCGCCCTACCTGGTCGAGCTCACCACCGACGAGCAGAAGCAGCGCTGGCTCCCGAAGTTCTGCACCGGCGAGATCATCACGGCCATCGGCATGACCGAGCCGTCGGGCGGTTCCGACCTGGCCGCGCTGAAGACCACCGCCGTGCGCGACGGTGACGACTGGATCGTCAACGGCTCGAAGACGTTCATCACCAACGGTTTCAATGCCGACCTGGTGATCGTCGCCGCGCGCACCAGCCCGGAGAAGAAGGCCAAGGGCATCACCCTGTTCGCGATCGAGACCGGGATGGAGGGGTTTACCCGCGGTCGCAAGCTCGACAAGGTCGGCCAGCCCGAATCCGATACCGCCGAACTGTTCTTCGACAATGTGCGCGTCCCCGACGCCAACCGGATCGGCGAGCTCGACCGCGGTTTCATCGCCATGATGGAACGGCTGCCGCAGGAGCGTATCGGCGCCGCGGTTTCCAATCTCGCGCACGCCGCCGCGATTCTGGACGAGACGCTGCAATACGCCAAGGAGCGCAAGGCTTTCGGTCAGCAGATCGGCAGCTTCCAGTACAACAAGTTCCTTTTCGCCGAACTGGTCACGAAAGTCGAAGTGACACAGGCCTTCGTCGATCAAGGTATCGCCGCGCACGCTGCGGGTGAGCTGTCCGCGGTCGATGCCGCGAAGGCGAAGTGGTGGTCGGCGCAGGTGCAGAACGAGGTGCTCGACGCGTGCGTGCAGCTGCACGGCGGCTACGGCTACATGCGTGAGTACCGGGTCGCCCGTGCGTGGATGGACGCCAGGGTCACCAAGATCTGGGCGGGTTCCAACGAGATCATGAAGGAACTGATCGGCCGCGATCTGGGCCTGTAGAGCGGAAAGCGTCGCGCCCGGTGGATCCTTCGCCGGGCGCGACGCGACGCCGGTCAGCTCAGGATGATCGGCAACGCGGCCAGATCGTTCTGGGTGAGCACCGGCAGGTTGCCGATCTCACTGTGGGGCACGGCAAGTCGCAGCTGCGGGAAGCGGGCGAACAGCGCGGGCAGCGCGATCGCGGCTTCGAGGCGCGACAGGGCGGCGCCGGGGCAGATGTGCGGCCCATAGCCGAAAGCCAAGTGGCGGTTGGCGGTCGAGCGCGTCACGTCGAACTCGTCGGCGGTCTCGCCGTGCACCGTGGTGTCGCGGCCGACCGCGCGGTAGGACATCACCACGCCCTCGCCCTTGGCGATCACGGTGTCGCCGACGGCGATGTCCTCGGTGGCGAAACGCATCAGCAGGTGCGAGACCGGGCCGTCCCAGCGCAGCGACTCCTCGATCACCTGCTTCCATTCCACGTCGCCGGCAAGCACTTTCGCCAGCTGTTCGGGTTCGCCGAGCAGCGCGCGCACGGTGTTGATGATCAGGCTCACGGTGGTCTCGTGCCCGGCGGCGACGAGCGCGGTGATATTGCCGATCGCCTCTTCCTCGGTGAGCGGCTCACCGCCCTCGTCGGCGATGATGAACGCCGAGGTGAGATCGTCGCCCGGGTTCGCGATCTTCTGCCTGACCTGGTCGGTGAAATACGCGTCGAGGTCGCCGATCACCCGCAGGCGCTCGTCCTGCGGGGTCATCACCGAGAAGAACTTCTTGTACCAGTCGAGCAGCTGCGCGTGGTCTTCGCGCGCGACGCCCATCAGGTCGCCGACCACGCGCATCGGCAGCGGGTAAGCGAACACCTCCTTGAGGTCGACCGGCGCGCCGTCGGCACCGGCGGCCGCAAGGTCGTCGAGGAGCTCGGCGGTGAGCTGCTCGATCACCGGACGAAGCTCTTCCAGCCGCCGCGGAGCCAGCGCCTGCGCGGTCTTGAGGCGCAGCTTGCGGTGCTCGGCACCGTCGACGGTGAACATCGATCGACCCACGTCGACCATGCCGATCAGCGGCCACTGGTTCGTCACCACACCGTCGGCGTACAGCGACCACGCGTTGATGTCCTTGACCAGCCGGGTGTCGGTGGTCAGCTGGCGCGCGACGGCGTGATCGGTGATGGTCCAGGCCGGCACGCCGAGCAGGTCGATCCGGGCGATCGGGCCGAGTGCTCGAAGGCGGGCGGTTTCCCCGTCGAGGTCACCGACCATAGGGTCGATGGCGAAAGGGCATGGCGAATTCACGAAAAACCTCCGACGGGTCGAACTGGTGTGAAACGAACGGGCAGTGCGCTCATGCCCCGAAGGAAAGCCGAAGGTCGCCGGGTGAGTTGGTCGGCGGGTACTGCGAGGTCCATGTCGGGGAGCCGGTCGAGCAGCACCTCGATCCCGGTCCTGGAGATGATCTCCGCGATCTGCTGCGCCGGGAAGGGACAGCGGTATTCGCCATAGCTGAACGCGAAGTGCGCGTTGTTGCCCGTCGGCACCGAGCCGCTCTCGGTGAACGACTGGCGCACATGCGGATCCAGATTGGCGGCGGCGAGACCGAGTAGCACCATGTCGCCCGCCCGGATCGTGTGATCGGCGAGTCGGGTGTCGCGCGCGGCCCACCGTCCGGACAGGATCGAGGTGGGACTCTCTTCCCAGAGCACTTCGCTCATCGCCTCGCCGACGCTGCGCCTGCCGCCGCCGAGCGCGTTCGCGAATCGATCGTCGGTGAGCATCAGCCGCATCGAACTGCCCAGCCAGTCGGCGGTGGGCAGATGGCCCGCGGCGGTGATCGCCACCAGGTCCAGCATGTATTCCTCATCGGTGAACGGCTCGGCGTCGGCCAGCATCAATGACACCAGGTCCCCTGCTGGACGGGCCTTCTTCGCTGCGACGAGCCGGGCCATGTGCTCGGTGAAACGCATGTACGCGGACTGCGCGTCGGCGCCGCCGTCGGCGAGCTGTTTCATCACCAGGGCGAGGTCGGCGGCATCGGCGTCGGGCAGCCCGAGAATGCGGGCCAACGCCAGGATGGGCAGCGGCACCGCGAATTCCGCCATCAGGTCGGCGGTGCCACGACCGCAGAACCTGTCGACCAGCCGGTCGGCGATTTCCTCACAGGCACGCCGCAATTCGAAGTGGTCGACCGCGTCCAGCGCCGGTTCCACCATCGCCAGATGCCTGCGGTGTTCGGCACCCGCGGTGAAGTAGATCGAGGGCATGGGCCCGCCGACCATCGGGAGCAGCGGCCAATCGCCGGGCACATTGGGCCACTGATTCCACAGCGACACATCGCGCGGGAAGAGCAGCGGATCACTGGTCACCTGGTGCAGTTCGCGGTAACCGATGATCAGCCAGGCCGGGAACCCGCCGGGCAGTTCGACCTGCACCACGGGACCGTGATCGCGCCGCATCCGCCGATAGACCTCGTGCGGTTCGATGTGGAATTCGGGGCCACTCAACGGCACCGCGCCGGTGATCGGGCAGGCGCCGGTCGGTGTGCTCATGAGACGGTTTCTCCCTGCGGGACAGCGGAATACAGATGCTCGACCAGTGCGATCAGCACCTGCTTGCTCGATTCGCGCGAGCGCGCGTCACACATCACCAGCGGCACCGCCGGATCGAGGTCGAGCGCTTCACGCACATCGTCGGCGGCGTGGGAGTCACCGAAGTCGTTGCAGGCGACCACGAACGGGGTGCCCTGATGTTCCAGCCGGTCGATCGCGTACCAGGAGTCGCTGATCCGGCGCTGGTCGACCAGCACGATCGCGCCGAGCGCACCGGCGAACAGCCGGTCCCACAGAAACCAGAACCGTTGCTGCCCAGGAGCTCCGAACAGATACAGCACATGTTCGTCGTCGAGGGTGATCCGGCCGAAGTCGAAGGCGACGGTGGTGGTCGACTTGCCCGGCACACCGCTGGTGTCGTCGACGCCTGCCCCGACATCGGTCATGGTGGCCTCGGTGTCGAGTGGCCGGATCTCACTCACCGAACGCACCAATGTCGTTTTGCCGACACCGAATCCGCCGATGACCACGATCTTCAACCCATGCATTGCCGTGCTGTGCAGCGGCGCTCGAGCCCGCTCGGGCACGTTCTCAGAGCTTGCGAAGTCCAACGAGCACCTTCTCGAGGGTGGAAGCATCCAGCGACATCGCCGCCGACAGCGGTGGGCGCACCGTGATCTTGCCCGCGGCCAGCAGGTCCGACAGCACAACTGTGGCGACACCGACGGGCAGGCGCAGCTCGGCCGCGATCTCCACCACCGCGGTCGGCGCCCGGCACATGTCGAGGACCGCGGCCTGCTCCGAGGACATACCCGCGGTGGGTGCCGACTCGCTGACCACCAGGGTGACCAGGTCGAAGTCCTCGGTCACCGGCGCGCGACCGCCGGTGAGGGTATAGAACCGGTCGGGATCGTCGTCGCGACCTGCCCTGGTCAATCGATCGCTCCGCGTCTGGGCTGGGTCGCCAGGTGCTCGCCGAGCTGTTCGACCAGCTCGTGCATCGTGTGCCCGACCAGACCGGCATCGGCGTCCTCGGCGGCGACCACCGCCAAGTGCGCGCCGCGCCCCGCCTCGACCACGAACAGGATGCCGCCGTAGAACTCGGTCATCGACTGGCGAACGCCGCCACGCCCGTCACCGAACTCCACGGATGCCCCGTGCGCCAGGCTCTGGAATCCGGCGGCGATCGCGGCCAGCTGATCGGCGCGGTCCACATCGAGTTCCGGTGTGTGGCAGATCTTCAGGCCGTCACCCGACAGCAGCAGGGCATGCCTGGCGCGTGGGGTGCGCGCGAGCAGCTTCTCGAGCAGCCAGCCGAGATTCGCGGGGGCGGTGGTGGTCATCGGTCCTCCAGTGGGTCGGGAGCCGCGGCGG
Organism: Nocardia sp. NPDC059195; assembly: GCF_042754695.1. NCBI lineage: Bacteria > Bacillati > Actinomycetota > Actinomycetes > Mycobacteriales > Nocardiaceae > Nocardia > Nocardia sp. NPDC059195. Next base: position 215,272 of record NZ_JBHZBG010000006.1, read on the forward strand.
CGCTGCCCGGTTCGTGGCTTGCGGTGGTGCGGCCCGGCGCGGAACGCTGGAAGGCACCGAGGGCGGTGGGCTCGGCCGGTGTGGCCTTGGCGGCCGGCGCGGTGGTCAGGCCTTCGGGGTGGACCTGGGCCAGGGTGTCGCCCCGGCGACGTTTCGGCAGCGTGGGCGAGGAGGAAGGGACACCGTCGGTTTCCGGTCGCGCGTGCTGACCGGCAGGCGCGCTGAAATCCATGGTGCCGGTGTCGGTTCTGCGTGGGATCGGACTGTCGAACTGGCTCAGCGTGGCGGGCTCGGCGAAGCGCGGCGGGGCCATCGCAGTGCGACTGCGGCGTTCGGCGCGGGCGGTGAGCTCGCGCGGGACGACAACGACCACCGCGGTGCCGCCGATCGCGGACGGCCGATACGACACGGTGAGTTCGTGTTTGCGCGCCAGATGCCCGACCACGGCGAGCCCGAGCCTGGTTCCCGACAGCGAGGCCAGGTCGGCGCCTTTGCCCTTGTGGTCGCGCCCGGTGACGGCGGCTTCGGCGCGGCGCAGCGCGGAATCGCTCATGATCAGGCCGCTGTCCTCGATCGTGATCACCACGCCCGCAGGCACTTCCGCGGCGTAGACGTGCACCTCGGTGGTGGGCGGCGAGAAGTTGCAGGCATTGTCGAGGAGTTCGGCGAGGCTGTGCATCACGCCTTCGGCGGCATGCCCGGCGATGCCGATCTCGGCGATCGCGCGCAGCCGTACCCGCTGATATCCGGCCACGCGACCCATCGCGCCGCGCAGAATAGATTCCATCGCAATCGGTTTCGCCCAGCGGCGGCCGGTGCGCGCACCGGACAGGACCGCGATGCTGTCGGCGAGGCGCCCCGCCTGGGCGGTGCGGTGGTCGATGTGGAGCAGGTCGGTGAGCACCCTCGGGTCGGCGTGACGGTGTTCCATCTCGCGCAGTTCGGCCAGCATCGAGGTGGTCATCGCCTGGATTCGCCCCGCCGCACCGGCGAACGCGGCCAGTGCCGCCGCGCCCCGCCGCGAATTCTCCTGGGCTTCCCAGGCGTACGCGGCGGTGTGTTCGTCGGCCTGGGTCAGACGTGCGCTCGCCTCGGCCACGGTGGCGGCCAGTCGCTGTTCGGCCAGCTGGGCGGTGGCCAGACTCGCGCGCGCCTGCGCACGCTGACGCAGTGCGAACCAGACCGCGGGGCAGCCGAACAGTGCCGCGGCCACCGCGGCGGCGAGCACCGGGATGCCGATAGTCTGCGGCGTGAACACCGCGGTCACGGCGGCGATCGCCACCACCGCCACCCCCGCACCGAGCACCACAGATCCGACGCTGTCACCGGACCCCTCCGGTGCGGCTACTGTCTGTGCCATCGGCAGTACTTCCGCAGTACTCACAGGCCCCCAAGCCATCAGTGGTCGAGCAAACACGCAGCAAGGCAGCCTGTTTCGAAGTCGGAGTCGAGCATATCGAGCCCCCGCCCTACCTGCCACTCGACCGATCAGGGTTCACCGGCCGTTCGGGTACGGGTCAGCGTCCGGCCTGCTCGGGGTCCTTGCGGCGAGACGGTGATCACGTGGCGAGGGCTCGTGCGATAACCACCGCCATAGCGCGATAGCCGGAATCATTGGGGTGCAGGTGATCACCGCTGTCGAACGCCGCGGCGAGGCGGGTGCGATCACCGGGTTCGGTCAGCGCTTGTTCGAGATCGACCACCTTGTCGAACGCGTCCGACTCCCGTATCCACGTGTTCACTTCGGTGCGCAATCGCTCCTTCTCGGGCGAGAAGTAGGTCGACCCGGCGAACGGCGGGATGGTCGCGCCGACGATATACACACCGTCCGTCCGCGCCTGGGCGATCAATTCGCGGTATCCGGCGATGAGCTGAGCCGTCGAAACCTGTGGGTAGACCACCCCGTCGGGCCCCGCGCTCCCCGACAGACCAATGTCGTTGATCCCGATCAGAACGATGGCGGTGCCGACGCCCGGCTGTTCGAGAACGTCGCGGCGGAAACGAGCCAGGGCGCTGTCGCCGAGCACGGTCGAGTCGGTGAGCAGCCGGTTGCCGCTGATTCCGGCGTTGACCACCGGGCCGTGGTGGCCCGCCGCCGCGAGTTGGTCGGGGTAGCGCAAGTCGGCGTCGAGGGTGGAGCGGTAGCCGTCGGTGAGCGAATCGCCGAAGGCCACGGTGACATCGCCCGCGCTCGGCCGCAAGGTGTCGACGCCTGCGAGGTAGTACCAGGACTGGGAGGTCTCGGTGAACGGTGCCGCCGAGGGCTCGGCGGAGTGATCGCCCTGTGCCCGATAGGTGGTGGCGAGCGCCTGGCCGTGCTGGGTCGCGGGGCCGGTGGGTTGGGCGAAGTAGAGAGTCACCGCCATCGACGCCCCCGCCGTGTCCATCGCATCGCTGACTATCTCGCCCCCGGGAGCGATCACGAAGGTGGACTGTCCGCCAACGGTCAACGCCCGCACCGATTCCGGGACGACAGCGGCTCCACCCTCACTCGCGGCGACGGTCGCCGCCGTGACCGGCAGGGGGTACTCCCCGTAGCGATTCGACAGCCGGATTCTGACTTGGGGGCCCTCCTCCGACAGGCGAACCACCTGTCGCACAGTCTGATCGGAGAAACCGAGTGCGGACCAGTTCTGGTAGATCGGGTACTGGACAGCGGTCGCCCACGCACTCGACCATGAGGTTTCGGTGTCGCGAGCACCGAATGCCACCAGGGCCAACGCGGCTACGGCAGCGACGGGCGCGGCGATCCAGCGCAGGCGCACCGTCATCGGAGCGACCATGTCATGCCGAAAGTAGCTAGGGCGTCGAGGAATTCGACCGGCTCGAACAGTTCGGCGGGTGACTGCGCGCCCGGCTTGCCCGCGCCCGTCGCGATGCGCGTCGCGACCTCGACCGCGAGTTGGGCGCTGTTGCGGTAGGCGTCGGGGCCGCTGCCGATGCCGCGCAGTGTCCGGCCGCCGCGATGGATGTCGACGACCATCGAGTACGCGGCCGGGACCGACGGCGTTTCGGGCGCCGCATCGAGATCGGCCGCGGTGACGGTGCCGACGATCTCGAAGATCGACTTCGCGAGGACGCCCTCTACCGAGCGCACCGCGGTGTGGCGTGGAATCGTCACGACCGAGGGTTGTGGAAACTTCATCACTGCAATGGGTTCCGTCTCGTCAGGGAGTAGGAAGGTTGCGCGGCGGGGCTGGGGGCCGGTGTGGAATTCGCCGTCGGACCAGGACAAGCCTCCACTGGTGAAGACATCTAGATTCTGGAAGACGGTGCGCATACTCCCGCGCGAGCCCTCGCCGCCGGGCGCGGCGACGTGACTCAGGACGATCTCGTCGGCGCCGCCGAGTCGCCGCGCCCCGAGGTGGGCGAGTAGGTCACCGACGATCCCGGCTTCGGTGGTCGCGGTCGAGAGCGTCACGCCGGCCTCTACCGCGAGCTGGCTGTATTCAGCGAAGACCTTCTCGACGAAGAGCTGTTCGCCCGCGACGTCGACGTAGTGGGCGCCTGCCGCGATGGCGGCGCGCAGGACTCCTTCGCCGGTGCCGGTGAAGTCGGGCAGCGTGCTGATCACGGCGTCGGCATCGGCGAACGCGGCGACGAGGGCGGCGTGATCGTCGGCGGCGGCGACGCGGACCTCGGCGCCGAGACCGGCGAGGCGCTCGGCGTCGCGGCCGACGACCACGGTCTCGATACCGCGCTCGCGCAGCTCCCGCACCGCGAATGTTCCGACGTGGCCACTGGCTCCGTAGACGGCGATCTTCATGTCGTTCTCCTTGTTCATCGGGCTGATGAACTCAGCGTATGAGCCAGATCAAAGACAGGAAATCATCAATAGTCTTTCCCAGATATCCAATCGTCTCTACCCGGTATCATTCTGGACATGGATCTACTGAGCGATGTCCTGGCCACCGCGAAGACCGGCAACCCGGCCTCCGGCATGTTCGTCCGGCACGCGCCGTGGGGCCGGGCGTATCCGCGCATCGAGAGCGCGGGCTTTCACGTGGTGCTCCAGGGCTCGTGCTGGCTGACGCGGCCCGACGCGGAGCCGCTGGCACTGGGCGCCGGTGACGCGGTGTTCATGCCGCGCGGTGTCGCCCACGATCTGCTCGACCAGCTCGACAGCCCGGTGACCGAGACCGCCGGACCGGCCGACGTTCGGACCGTAGCGGGACCGGGCGCTCCCGCGACCCTGCTGTGCGGTTCCTACCAGCTCGCCGCCGACCGGACCCATCCGATGCTGGCGGAACTGCCCGAGGTGGTACACATTCCGGCCCGGCTCGGCACCCATCCGTCGCTGCGCGCCGCCGTCGACCTGCTCGCCGACGAACTCACCGACACCCACCCCGGCGCCGACGCGGCGATACCCCCGCTGCTGGATCTGCTGCTGCTCTACCTGCTGCGTGCCCGGCTGGCGGACACCAAGGAGACATCCGGCTGGGCCGCCGCGGTCGCCGACCCCGACATCTCGCGGTCCCTGCGCGCCGTCCACGACGACCCCGCCCACGGCTGGACCGTCGAATCCCTCGGTGCCCGAGCGGGTCTCAGTCGCGCCGCCTTCGCCAAACGCTTCATGAACCTCGTCGGCGAACCCCCACTGACCTACCTCACGCGCTGGCGCATGCTCACCGCCGCCCGTCTGCTCCGCGACACCGACCACCCCCTGTCCACCGTGGCCAGGCGCACCGGCTACAGCTCCGAGTACGCCTTCAGCAAAGCCTTCAAGCGCGAATTCGACACGGCCCCAGGCCGATACCGCTCGGCACCGACCGAAGTCCTGGTGGCCGGAGTGTTGTGATCCTCAGTCGAGCACGGCTGTCGCCTCGACCTCGACGAGCAGATCCGGCTCACCGAGCGCGGCCACCCCGATCAGCGTGATCGGCTTGACCGGATCGACCCCCAACTTCGCCGCCGCCCTGGCGACACCTTCACCGAGCAGCGGGAACTTGTCCGCACTCCAGTCGACGACATAGATGGTCAACTTCGCGACATCGTCGAACGAACCACCGATCGCCCCGAGCGCGGTGCCGATATTGAGATACGCCTGCTCGACTTGAGCAGCGAAATCACCTGTGCCGACCGGATTTCCGTCGGCATCACGGGCGACCTGCCCGGCCAGGAAGACCAGCCGCGAGCCTGTCGCGATCGAGAGTTGCCGATACACCTCCGGTTTGGGCAGCCCTTCCGGATTCACCAGTTCCACTGACATGCCTTCTCCCGCCACTCGAACGTCTGTGCGGATGATGGTAGCCGATCCGATATACATGCTACCTGTATACTTTCGGCATGAAGGAACTCCGGTGGGTCGGCGACGCGCTGGACCGGCTGCGCGAATTGCCGCAGCCGGTCCAGCGTGGCCTCGGTTACGGCCTACACCGAGTCCAGACAGGCCAGACGCCGCTCGACTTCAAGCCGATGCCGACTGTCGGCGCCGGTGCATTCGAACTTCGATACCGCGATCGAACCGGCGCATATCGCATGTTCTACGTCGCTCGATTCGGCGATGTCGTTTACGTGCTCCATACCTTTACGAAGAAGACGCAAAAGACCGCGCCCGGCGACTTGTCCGTCGGCCGGGACCGCTATCGCGCGGCGGAAGCGGATGCAAGGAAGGGATGAAGCCATGAGAATTCAGCGAACGTCCGATGTATGGGAAGCGATCACGGACTCCCCAGAAGAGGCCGAGCGGCTTCGAGTTTGGGCCGAGGCACTGGACGCGGTGCTCGCACGGATCGATGAGTTGGAACTCACGCCCACCCAGGCAGCCGAGCGACTCGGTGTCGCCAGGTCACGGATCTATGAGATGCGGGCAGGCAAGCAGGGTGTGTACAGCCTGGAGAGGCTGATCGGCTTCGGTGCGCGCCTCGGTTTGCACACCCATCTGACAATGCGAAAGACCGCGTGAGGCGGACCAACTGGCTAATCGATCTCGCCCACAGCGAATTTCGTTGCCTCGGCTACGAGTTCATTGGACGGTTGCGCGTTCTGTTCGGGCTTGGTGGTCAGGACGGCGAGGACGAGCGGCGCGCGGCCGGGCGGCCAGGCGATGGCTACGTCGAGGGCGGAGCCATAGGCGGGGGTGCCGGTTTTGTCGCCGACTTTCCAGTCGGCGGGCAGGCCCGCTTTGATGCGTTTGGCACCGGTGGCGCTGGCGAGCAGCCAGTCGGTGAGCTGAGCACGTTCGGGGTCGGCGAGGGCTGTGCCGAGGACGAGGGCGCGGTAGTCGGCGACCAGGGCCGCGGCGGTCGTGGTGTCACGTTCGTCGCCCGGGATGGCGGTGTTGAGCTCGGGCTCCCAGCGGTCGAGGCGGGAGACATTGTCGCCGAGGGTGCGCAAGAAGGCAGTGAAACCCGCTGGGCCGCCGAGCAATCGGAGGATGAGGTTGCCCGCGGTGTTGTCGGAGACGGTGATCGCGGCGTGGCAGATCGCGGAGACCGTCATCCCGGTATCGATGTGCTTTTCCGTCTCGGCGGAGTTCACCACGATGTCGGCCGCCGTGTAGTGGATGACCTGGTCGAAGTAGCCGGTGGACAGCGGATGGGCTTGTAGAAGGGCGCCGCACGCCAAGCCCTTGAAGGTCGAAGCCATCGGGAAGCGTTCGCTCTCACGGTAGTTCACCGTCGCGCCGCTGCCGGTATCTACGACCGAGAGTCCAAGCCGGGCACCGTATTTCGCTTCCATATCGACGAATGCGGCTGGCGCGGCCGACGCCGCAAGCCCCGATGTCGACGGTGGCGCCGGTGTTACGTCGTTGCTCGAGCAGGCCGTCGTTGTCACGGCCGAGATCGCCAGCGCGACGGCGGCGATTCGGGTTCGGAGGCGCGGCGCGCGGCGCGTCAGTGCGGTGGGAGTCACCGGTGCACAACATCATCGTCGGCCACCGTGAGGCCAATATCGGACACCCGCCTGGACAAGTCGCGCTCGATATCACCGCAGGTAGGTGGCGGTAACCCCACCCAAACGGCCGATCGCCACCGGCCGCGTCCTCGCCGATCGACCAAGTGGTAGCAAGCGCGCTGGTTCAATGGCCGATATGGATCTGATCCGCCACCTCCGGTTCTTCGTCTCTGTCGCGGACGAGGGCCACTTCGGGCGGGCAGCAGCGGCGCTCGACATGACCCAACCTCCTTTGTCGCAGGGATTGCGCCGCCTCGAACAGCATCTCGACATCGAACTCATCCGCCGCACCAGCCACGGCGCACTGCTCACCACCGCGGGCAGGCAATTGTTGCCGCGTGCCCGGCTGCTCGTCGACGACGCCGATCGGTTGCTCGCCGAATCACAGCGGATCGCGCAGCTCAGCGGCACCGTGCGGTTCGCGGCGACAACCGCGCTGCCCGATCGGCTGGTCACCGCGTGTGTCACGGGCCTGCGCGCCGCGGGTGGCAGCGTGGCGACGACGCTGGGCACGACCGTCGATCTCGTCGCCGAGGTGCGGGCGGGTGTGTGCGATGTGGCGGTGGTCGAACATCCGGCGCTGGTCGACGGTGTCGAGGCCGGACCGGTGGTGAAGTTACCGCGCTGGTTGGTGGTGCCCGCCGAGCACCGCACCACCACCGCCGAGCGCCCGACCTTCCCGATGCTCGCCGGGCTGAATTTCGCACATCCGCCGCGCGCCGCGAACCCGCCTGCCTTCGACAGCATCATCGATCTGCTGCGGGAACGTGGACTGGACGCGCCACCGCTCGCAGCTCCCGATGATCGGGCGGTGCTGGCCGCCGTCGCCGCGGGCACCAGCTTCGGTGTCAGCGCTACACCGCCGACCCCGACGCCGGGGGTGGCCTGGCTGACGTTGGCGCCGCAGTCGATCGCAGTGCGGGTCAGGGTGATTCGCCGGGCCGATGCCGGCGCCCATGCCGAGGCGTTGGATCGGGTGCTCTACCGGGAGCGGCTGCGATGAGCAGGTTCGACGCGGCTGAGGCGATCGGTCCGCCCGATGCGAGCTGGGATGGTTATGGCGAGGGCGGTTGCCGCGTGCCAGGCGTCGCTGAATCGGCGACCGCCAGGATTCGCGCGGTGTTCGCCGACGCGGGCTGTGCCGGTTGGTTACACGCCCGGCGCTGCGACGGATCCCCCGGCGAGGTCTCTGTCGGTGGGCGCGACCGCGTGGTGATCGCTTCGGTCTACAAACTGCTGTTGCTGGCGGCCTTCCTGCGGCAGGTCGACCACGGCCGGATCGACCCGGCAGGCCGTCTCACCATCAACCCCGCGGACTGCACTCCGGGCCCCACCGGCATTGCGGCACTGCGTGATCCGGTCACGCTGAGCCGCCGCGATCTGGCTACGTCGATGATGACGGTGTCCGACAATGCCGCCGCCGACGTGTTGCTCGGCGAGGTCGGCCTCGCCGCGGTGGTGGAGCTCGTGCACGAACTCGACCTGACTGATACCCGCATCGTCGGCGGCACGGCCGACCAGCACCGCAGCCTGGTGCGCGATACCGATACCCACAGCACCGCAGAGGCTTTCGCGGCATTGGCCGACAATGACGAGGCGTGGACGGTTTCCGCCTACGACCCGTCCTTCGCCAGCGCGACCACGCCCGAAGAGATGACCCGGTTTCTGTGGAAGCTGTGGTCGGGCGACATGTTGTCCACGGCGAGCATCGAATTCGCGCGCACGGTGATGAGCAAGCAGATCTGGCCGCACCGCATCGCCGCCGGATTCCCCCATCGCGGGGTGCTCGTCGCGGGAAAGACCGGCACCATCGGGGTGATCCGCAACGAAGTCGCCGTCATCGAGTTCCCCGGCGAAACGCCGGTAGCGGTAGCGGTTTTCACCCGCGCCGCCCGCGCCGACCCGATGCTGCCGGTGGTCGACGCCGCGATCGGTGAAGCGGCACGGATCGCCGTCACCGAACTGCGCCGCCCGCACTGAGGCGACCACTACGGCACCACCATGGCTAGCATCGTCGTTTGTGGGTGGAGATTCTTCCGGCTTCGGCCGAGTGCAGAAAATCGGGATCGCGGCGGGGGCGCTGGGTGTAGTGCTGGCGGTGGCGACTCCGCTGCTGCCGGTGCAGCAGCAGCGCGCGAGCCTGGATTGGCCGCAGCCGCAGTCGATGCAACTCAGCGCGCCGCTCGTGGACTACGTGCCGCTGTCACTCGAACTGAGCATTCCGTGTACCGCGTTGCGCGAGATGACCGGCGGGACCGTGCTGTCCACAGTTCCCGCCCAGGCGCCGCGAGCCGGGTCGAAGGGGTTGGTCGCGCGAATCGAGGACCGGCCGGGAGCTGGGCGGACGTTGTCTGTGGTCCTGCGCGACAAGCTGCTTTTGAGCGCGTCGATCGCGGATATCGCAGGAGGCGATCCAGCGAACGCGGGCGCGCCCGGCTCCGCGGCCGAGAGCCAGGCAGGCACACAACCCCCGCCCACCGGGACAAACCAACCTGCGGGGGCTACCGGCGCCCAACCTCCCAGCAGCACTCCACCTAGCAGTGCACCGCCCCTCGGCAGCACCCCACCGATTGGTGCTCCCGCTGATGGAAGCACCGATCCGGGCGGTCGTCTTCCTGCCGGGAACCCGTCCCCCAGCGGTGACGGGTCACCGCCCAGCGTGCCCACTTCAGGGGTACCCGGTACCGGCCAGCCGCCAGGGTCGCCACCGCCCGGCAGCGCTCCCCCTTCAGGAGCGGTTTCGCCGAACGGACCAAGCGCACCGCCTTCGACTACGAAGCCGCCGGCCGGTCCGGCGGGTGGGCCCGGTGTGCCGGGAGACGCTGCGAATGCGCGGGATGCTCGATGCGGTGCGTTGACGGTGGTTTCCACGGCGGCGAGCACGACCGCCGAGCTCACCGGCATGGCTCGGGCAGACGGGTCGCCGATGAAGACGACCGTCGACGCTGATGTGCGGCCGCAGCTGGTCGGGGTCTTCACCGAATTGGATCGTGGACGGATGGGGGACGCGCGGCTGCATGCCGAGATCGATGCGCGGTTCTCGTCGAGTCCGAGTGGCTGGAAGCTGGCGGCGATCATCGGGGCGGTGCTGTGTGCACTGCTCGCGTTGATCTGCTTGCACCGCGGCGATATTCGCGACGGCCGTCGTACGCGTCGCATCCTGCCCGCACGCTGGTGGCGATTCACCGGTCTCGACGCGGTGGTCGCGGCCACCCTGGTCGGGTGGCATGTGATCGGCGCCAACAGTTCTGACGACGGCTACATCCTGACGATGGCGCGCGCGTCGAAGGAAGCGGGCTACACCGCCAATTACTACCGGTGGTTCCAGGTCGCCGAGGCCCCGTTCGGGTGGCCCTACGAGGTGCTCGCCCAGATGACCCGGGTCAGCGAGGCCGGGCTGTGGATGCGGTTGCCCGCGTTGCTCGCCGGGTTCGTCTGCTGGCTGGTGCTCAGCCGGGAAGTGTTGCCGCGCCTGGGTTCCGGCGTGAGTTCGAGCGTAGTGGCGCGCTGGACAGCGGCGCTGGTTTTCCTGTCGATCTGGCTCCCCTACAACAACGGCTTGCGCCCCGAACCCCTGATCGCGGTCGGCGCGGTCCTCACCTGGTGCTCGATGGAACGGGCGATCGCTACCCGCCGCCTTCTGCCCGCCGCCGTCGCGGTGCTGATCGCCGCATTCTCCCTCGCGGCGGGCCCCACCGGATTGATCTGCGTGGCAGCACTTTTGGCTGGTTCGAGACCGGTAATCCGGACGATCATCGCCCGTGCCACGCCGGACTCGGGCACCGTCGCGGTCGCCCGGTCCGCTCCGAGCACGGTCGCGATCACTCTCGGAGCCACCTTCCTCCGGTACAGCGCACTGGTAGCCCCGATCCTCGCCGCGGGCACCCTCGTGCTGGTCGTCGTGTTCGCCGACCAAACCTTCTCGACCGTCCTCGAAGCCACCCGCGTGCGCCAGCTCGTCGGCCCCGACATGTCCTGGTTCGAGGAACGCACCCGCTGGGATTCCCTGCTGTCGGTCAACCCCGACGGTTCCCTGGCCCGCCGCTTCGGCATCCTCGCCATGCTCTTGTGCCTCGCCGTCGGCATCGTCGCGACCCTGCGCCGCGGCCGCGTCCCCGCGACCGCCCGTGGCCCGGTCACTCGAATCCTCGCTGTCGTCTTCATGGCCCTGCTGCTGATGATGTTCACCCCCACCAAGTGGACCCACCACTTCGGCATCTACGCGGGCCTGGCAGCCGCCCTCGCCGCGATCACCGCGGTGGCCTTGGTCCGCGTCGGACAGAACTTTCTCCGAACCCTGTTCGCCGCCGCCGTCCTGTTCCTGCTCGCCGTGAGCTTCACCGGCTCCAACGGCTGGTGGTACGTCTCCGGCTACGGAGTCCCCTGGCCCGATCGCGCACCCGCTCTCGGCGGCATCGAGGTATCGACCTTCTTCCTCACCGCTACGGCCGCGGCCCTCGTCACCGCCCTGTGCCAGTACTACCGTGCGCCGTTCGCACCGGCCAACGGTGACGTTGACCGTGCTGACGTCGGCCGCGAGTCCGAGGTAGGTGCCGGCAGTGGCCGCGTTGTCGATCGTGGCCGCGTGCGCGCTGTTGCCGGTCATGTCGGCAGTGGACGAACTCGCCGAGCTCCCGCGGTCGCGCCGCTGACCGTTGCCGCGGCAGCCATGGTGTTGTTCGAAGTGGGATCGCTTGCCTCGGCGGCAATTTCGCAATACCCGGCCTACTCGGTCGGGCTGTCGAATCTGCGCGCGCTGGCGGGGAACCAGTGCGCGATGGCCGATGACGTGCTCGTCGAGACCAACACCGCGGACTCGCTGCTCACCCCGTACAGCGGCACCGCCGCCGACGGGCTGGCCGCCGAGAACACCGGCTTCACCCCGAACGGCATCGGCAGCCTCGCTCCCGATCCCGGACCCGGCCAATCCTCTGCCCCGCCTTCAGGTTCGGGCCCTGGCCCCGGGGGCAGCGGACCCGGCGGCAGTGGTCCCGGCGGTTCCGGCCCGGGTGGCGGCGCACCCGGCGGGGGCGGACCCGGCGGGGGCGGCCCGGGTGCCAGCGCATCCGGCAGCTCAGGCCCCGGCGGCGCAAGTCCTGGCGGCTCAACACCTGGTGGAGGCGCTGTTCCGGGCACGAACGGGACGCCGGGTGGTGGGGCGAACGGCTCCGCACCAGGCAGTTCCACCGGGGCACCGCCGAACGGTCCGAATGCGGGACCGCCGGGAGCACCTGGCTCGTCCGGGCCCGCGGTGACCGGCGTGAACGGGAGCACAGTCGCATTGCCGTTCGGGCTCGCTCCGGAGCGCACACCGGTACTCGGTAGCTACTCGACTGGCGAACCGCAACGCACCCAGTTGACTACACAGTGGTATCGGATGGATCTTGCTGCCGCACAGCAGAATCCGGCGTACCGAGTGTTGATCCTGACAGTGGCCGGGCGAATCGAGTCCACCGCACCCGATGGCTCACGCATGCCAGGCCAGCGATTGCGGGTGGAGTTCGCTCGTCGTGCTGAGGACGGAACCACCACCGCCCTAGGCGATGTGATCCCGCCAACGGTTGGTGGTGCTCCGGGCTGGCGGAATCTCCCGGTCGCGCTGGATCGAATTCCCGCAGGCACCACAGCCATTCGACTGGTCGTCGACGCCGCGGAGCCCGACCCCATGCAGTGGCTCGCGATCACCCCGCCGCGCCTGCCGAAACTGTCGAGCCTGAACACCGTCGTCGGCAGCTCCGACCCGGTCCTCGCGGATTGGCATGTGGGACTGGCATTCCCGTGCCAGCGCCCGTTCGACCACCGCGACGGCGTCGCCGAGATGCCGATCTGGCGAATCCAGCCCGACAAGCTCAACGCCCAGGTCTCCGAGACCTGGCAGGGCGACACCGGCGGCGGCCCCCTCGGCTGGACCGGCCTGCTCATGCAGTCACGCACCATCCCCGCCTACCTGGCCGACGACTGGACCCGCGACTGGGGCGAACTCCAACGCCTCACCCGCACGGTCGCCGCGCCACCGGCGGACATCGACGTCCACACCGAAACCCGCTGGGGCCTGACGAACGAAACCCCGATCAAAACCAGCTGACCTCCGACAAACACGAAACCGCCGCCACCCGAATAGGGGTGGCGGCGGTTTCGGTGGTGACAGCGGCTACTTCGGCGGTTCGCCACCGGCGGGCGGTCCACCGGCCGGTGGTCCTCCGGCGGGCGGTGCACCACCGCTGGGCGGGGTCGCGCCCGCAGGCAAGGGCTTGCCGATATTGCGTGCCATGTCCGGCATCAGGCGGATGGCGACCTGTTCCCAGGTGCCCCAGTTGTGGATGCCGATGTCGGGGAAGTCGTAGCTGACATTCTCGTAACCCAGTGCGGTCACCCGCTTTTCGAAGGAGCGGGTGTTGGCGAGGGCGATCGCTTCCAGTGGCATGCCCTGGGTGATCGCGTCGATCGAGGACAGATCCTGATCGGCGGGCTTGGCGCTGCCCGCGGAGACGTAGAGGCGGGTGTTGTTGGCGATCAGCTTCTCGACGAAACCGTAGGGGTCCATCCGGCGCCACTTCTCGCTGCCCGCGGGCGCCATCGCCTCGATGTTGTACCCACCGCTGGCGATCATCGCCCCGCCGAGTGCCTCACGCATGCCGGGCATCGACATGTGCAGGTAGCCCGACAGCGAGCCCGCGTAGGTGAACTGCTCCGGGTAGTAGGCCGCCATCAACATCGCCGCGCTACCACCGCTGGACAGACCGACCACACCGTTGCGGGTGGAGCTGAAGCCCAGCCGGGACTTCATGGCGTCCGGGAGGGTCTTGGTGATGAAGGTTTCCCACTTGTAGGTGTTGGTCTTGCCCTGGGTGTCTTCCCAGCCGCCGATCGCCGAACCGGAGTCCGCGCTCGGCAGCAGCGACCCGTCGGGATTGATGCCGCCGAAGCTGCTCGGCTGCTCCCAGTCGGCGTAGAAGCTGGACTGACCACCCACCGGCATCACGACGTTGATGTTGAACTTCGCCATCTGCGCCGGGATGGTGGTGTGCTTCTCCCAGCCGTTCAGGTCGTCCTCGGCCCGTTCGCCGTCGAGCAGGTAGACCACCCGATCGGTGTTACCGTCGGCCGCGCGGATGATCCTGGTGTTGATCTCACCCATCGACGTATCAACCCGGAAGTCGATCGCGGACGGGTCGGCATCGGCTGCCGCGGGTGCGACCGACGCGCCGAAGGGCAGCACCGCCACCACCGCACCTGCCATGACCCGCCGAAAAAGAATATTTACCCCACGCATGATCGGTGTACTGACCTTCCCGTTTACGCGGCCGCGCCGCTTCCCCACTCGACCCGCCACGGTACGAAACCTGCGTGCGGGGCCCTGCCGGGCAGCATAGCGCGCCCGGCGACCCCCGGGAATATCGAATTGCGCAGTGGGGCAGCCCGCTTCGCGCGTGCGTACGGTTCCGCGGATTCTCGGCGAGGGAGCGCCCGGGCGGAGCGCTACCCTGGGAGGTCGATTCGTGGCCGTGCCCGGCCGCCCTGCCCCAGAACGGGACCGTCGTGAAGCTCGCCGTACGCCTGATGATGTTGCTGCTGGTCCTCGCCCTGCTGTTCGGGGTGCCCTGGTGGATGTTGATCTCGGCGCCGACCGGTGGCAGCGGCACGCTGTTCTGGATCGGGACGGCGATCTGTGTGGCCGCCCTCGGGTGCCTACCGCTCACCATGTTCCTCGGGCACGGGCCCGCGCAGTCCGATCCGGCGGTGATCGTCGGCGACACCCTGCTCGGGGTGCTGTGGGTGGTGTTCTCCTGGTCGGTGATCGGGGTGTTCGCGCGCGGAGCACTGTCCGTGGCCGGTGTCGACGGCGCGCTCGCCGCGCGGTTCGTCGCGGTCGGCGTGCTGGTGATCGCGGCGGCGCTGGTCGCCTGGGGCGTCTACGAGGCGCGGCGGGTGCCACGGGTGCGCACCGTGGACGTGGCGATCCGTGGACTGGCCGACGGGCTCGACGGGTTGCGCGTCGTGGTCGTCACCGATACCCACTACGCCGCGCTCGACCGGCAACGGTGGTCGGAGCGCGTGGTCGAGGTGGTCAACGCGCAGCAGCCCGATATCGCGTGCCATGCGGGAGATCTGGCCGACGGATCGGTGGCGAAGCGGCACGCCCAGGTCGACCCGCTGGCCGAGGTGAAGGCGCCACTCGGCCGGTTCTACATCACCGGCAACCACGAGTACTTCGGCGACGCGCAGGGCTGGATCGACCACATGGCCTCGATCGGCTGGGAGCCGCTGCACAACCAGCACCGGGTCGTCACCCGCGACGGCGACCAGCTCGTCGTCGCCGGTATCGACGACCCGACCGGCAAGGGCCTGCCCGGCCACGGCCCCGACCTGCCCGCCGCCCTGAGCGGCGCCCCCGATGTGCCGGTGGTGCTGCTGGCCCACCAGCCCAAACAGATCGCCGACAGCGCCGCGGCAGGCGTCGCGCTACAGATCTCGGGTCACACCCATGGTGGGCAGATCTGGCCGTTCCACTATCTCGTCCGGCTCGACCAGCCGGTGGTCGCGGGCCTGAGCAGGCACGCGAACAACACCCAGCTCTACACCAGCCGCGGCACCGGCTTCTGGGGTCCGCAACTCCGGGTGTTCGCACCCAGCGAGATCACCGTGCTGGTGCTGCATCCGCACCGTTGATCCGCGTGACTTCACCCAGCGAGTCGCCCACATGGCTGGGTGAATCGCACGAGATCAGCGGTGGGGCTGGGTGACCTCCGACGGCAACGGGCCACTCATCACGACACTCGAACCGGTCCACGAGTAGGTGATCGTCGCGGGTCCGCCCTGGGGTGCGGCGAAGGGCTCGTCCGCGGCCAGCCACCGGTACTCGACGGTGACGGCGGTGCTGCTCGACCCCACCACGGTGGTGAAGGCATACGGCTCGGAAGTGCCTGTGCCCAAGTATTTTCCGTCATGGAAGAACAGCACGTGAATCGGTGCGCCCGCCGAGTTGCCGCCGATGGCGCGCACCCACAGCAGTTCCCCGCAGTTACCCGGCTGATCGGCCGAGGCCTGCCCGGCGACCCAGCTTCCGGTGAGGCTCGCCAGGGCATTCTGCACGCCGGTGGAGGACGTATCGATGCAGCGACCGGGTCCGCTGATGTTGTTGCCGGGGGCGGGAGAGGTGGTGTCGGGCACCGGAATGATCGTGGGCGGCGGTGTGACCGGCGGCGTTTCGGGCTCCGGCGCGATGGTGGCGCCGGGCTGGGGTGCGGCGGTCTCCTCGGGCGCGGTCGGCCCCGGCGCCTGGGTACCCGGCGCGGGCTTTGCCGACGAGGCTGCCGTCGAGTGGGAGGTCGAAGTGGTTGTCCCTGAACCACTCTCGCCAGTGCAGCCTGCGACCAGCGCCGCGGCGACGGCGATCAGCGCACCCATCCGAACTGCGTTCTTCATGGTTCCTCGATTCTGTGTCCCCTACGCGCTGTAGCGCGCGTATATGCACACTTCATCGGGGCCCTCGGCACGGTCGTTAGGCGGTTCAACGCAATCCTCACCCTAGGGTGCGACATCCGCACCCTGAGGCCTGGAGCTGGTCGTCGCGGCGCCAGGCGAAAACCGCTGGCGGGGCGTGACAGGATCAGCAAGTGCTCTTGACGATCTCTACGACTCACACGCCGGCGACAGACCTCGGTTACCTCGTGGTCAAACATCCCGACCGCGTGCAGTCGTTCACGACCACCGGCGGCACGGCACACGTCTTCTATCCACAGGCCGATGTCGACCGCTGCACGGTCGCGCTGCTGCTCGATGTAGACCCGGTCGAGTTGGCGCGACCGACCAAGGGGCACAACGGATCCGCGCTCGGACGCTATGTGAACGACCGGCCGTATGTGGCGTCGAGCCTGCTGTCGGTGGCGTTGGGCAAGGTGTTCCGGTCGGCGCTGAACGGGACCAGCCGCGACCGTGCCGAGCTGGCGGAGACGGCGATTCCGTTGGAGATCGAGGTGCCCGCCGTACCCTGCCGAGGCGGGACAGAGATCGTCGAAAGGCTGTTCGCGCCGCTGGGCTGGACGGTGTCGACGACGACGGTGCCGCTCGATCCGCAGTTCCCGGAATGGGGCCCTTCGCCCTACACCCACCTACGCTTGACCGGGACGCTGCGGCTCGCGGAGGCGCTGAATCACCTGTACGTGCTGTTGCCGGTGTTCGATGACGCCAAGCACTATTGGGTGGACGCCGACGAGGTCGACAAACTGTTGCGCGCGGGCGAGGGCTGGCTCGGTGCCCATCCCGACCGCGAGATGATCGCGCGACGCTATCTGACCGGACGCCGAACCCTGATGCTGTCCGCGCTGGAACGTTTGCGTTCGGTGGACGAGCCGCTCGATGAGGCCGAGATCCCCGGGGACGCGATCGACCGCGTCGAAGCCGCCGAGCGCCGCACGCCGCTCGTGAAGCTCCGCAAGGAAGCGGTGCTCGCCGCGCTGGCCGAGACCGGCGCATCGCGGGTGCTCGATCTCGGTTGTGGCCCAGGCGCTTTGCTCCTCGCGCTGCAAGCCGATGCCCGGTTCACCGACATCGTCGGCGCCGATGTCTCGAGCGCGGCGCTGTCGATGGCGGAGCGGCGCTTGAAATTCGATCGGATGTCGGACCGGCAGCGGGCCAGGATCACGCTGATCCAGTCGGCCCTGACCTACCACGACAACCGGCTGCGCGGCTACGACGCGGCGGTGCTCATGGAGGTGATCGAACACGTCGACGAGTCCAGACTGCCCGCGCTCGAACGCGCCGTCTTCGGGCATGCCGCACCTGGCGCGGTGATCGTGACGACGCCGAATGTGGAATACAACGTGCACTACGAAACCCTCGACGGTCACCGCCACGATGATCACCGATTCGAGTGGACCCGTGCGGAATTCGCCGCGTGGTGCGCCCGCGTCGCCGAGACGTTCGGCTACACCGTCGACATCCGCCCGGTCGGCGACCACGACCCACGAACCGGCTCCCCCACCCAGCTCGCGCTCTTCCGGAAGGTCACGGCGCCGCTACCCGACCCTGCGCGGTCGCCCTCCACCACCCCCTCCGGGCCCGATCGTCAAGGCGCGCTATGAACATCGACCTCCCCGAACTGTCGCTCATCGCCCTCATCGGCATCTCCGGCTCCGGCAAATCCACCTTCGCCCGCGAGCACTTCAAGCCCACCGAGGTGCTGTCGTCGGACTTCTTCCGTGGCTTGGTCGCCGACGACGAGAACGATCAGTCCGCGACGAAGGACGCCTTCGACGCGCTCGGTCACATCGCCGGGATCCGGCTGCGCGCCGGTCGCCGGGTGGTCATCGACGCCACCAATGTGCAGAAGCACGCGCGGGCCGAATTGGTCTCGCTGGCACGGTCTTTCGATGTGCTGCCGGTCGCGATCGTCATCGATACGCCCGAAGCTGTCGCGTGGGAACGCACTCAGGGCCGCACCGATCGCACCTTCGGGCGCAATGTGCTGAAGCGGCAGAGTCAGGACCTGCGGCGTTCGCTGCGCGAGCTCGGCCGTGAGGGTTTTCGCAAGGTGCACGTCGTCAGCGATCCGGCGGACGTGACGATCGCCTACGAGAAGGCGTGGAACGACCGGCGTGAACTCACCGGGCCGTTCGACATCATCGGCGATGTGCACGGCTGCCAAGCCGAATTGGAAACGCTGCTGGGCGAACTCGGATGGGCGCTGGTTCGCGACGAAGCGGGTCGACCGGTCGATGCCACGCACCCGGAGGGTCGTCAGGCGGTCTTCGTCGGTGACCTGGTCGACCGTGGGCCCGATTCACCAGGGGTGCTGCGATTGGTGATGGGGATGACCGCGAACGGCCATGCGCTGTGCGTGCCGGGTAATCACGAGCAGAAGTTGCTCAAGAAGCTGCGTGGTAAGAACGTCACGGTGTCGCACGGGTTGGCCGAGACACTCGAGCAATTGGACAGTGAGACACCGGAATTCGTTTCAGCCGCCGCGCAGTGGATCCACGACTTGGTGAGTCACCTGCGATTGGACGGCGGGCGCCTCGTCGTGGCGCACGCCGGGCTCAAAGAGGAGTACCACGGTCGGGCCTCCGGACGGGTGCGCGACTTCTGCCTGTACGGCGAATCAACCGGAGAGACAGACGAATACGGCTTGCCGGTGCGCTATCCGTGGGCCAGGGATTATCGCGGCGCGGCGACGGTTGTCTACGGGCACGTTCCGACACCGAAGGTGGAGTGGATCAACAACACCGTCTGCCTCGACACCGGCGCGGTCTTCGGCGGCGAGCTGACGGCGATGCGCTACCCAGAGAAGACGTTCGTCGCGGTGCAGGCCGAGCGGATGTACTACGAGCCGATCCGGCCGCTCGCCGACGCCGAATCCGCGCGCGACAACGAGACTCTCGACCTCGCCGATGTCACCGGGCGCAGACACATCCGTACCGATCACGGCACGGTGATCGTCGATGCCGAGAACTCCGCGGCCGCACTGGAAGTGATGAGCCGGTTCGCGATCGACCCTCGGCTGCTGCTGTGGTTGCCGCCGACCATGTCCCCGCCGTCGACCTCGACCGTCGAGGGTTATCTCGAGTACCCCACGGAAGCGTTCGCCGACTATCGCGCGGCAGGCGTGGACAAGGTGGTGTGCGAGGAGAAGCACATGGGGTCGCGGGCCGTGGTGCTCGTGTGCCGTGACCGGGCAGCGGCCCGGTTCGGGGTCGGCGACGGGTGCTCCGGTGCGATCTACACCCGCACCGGCCGGTCGTTCTTCAACGATCCGTCCCTCACCGAGACCCTCCTGGAACGCGTACGTGCCGCAGCCGCACCGCTTTTCGACGAGCTCGGCTCGGACTGGCTGCTCTTGGATTGCGAGCTGCTGCCCTGGTCGGCCAAGGCAGCCGGGCTGATCCGCACCCAGTACGCGGCTGCCGGCGCCGCCGCGCGCTCCGCACTTCCGTCCGCCGTCGCGGCACTCGACGCCGGACTGGCCCGCGGGCTCGACCTCGGCGAACTGCGCGACCGCACCGCCGCCAGAGCCGAGAACGCGGCCGCCTTCACCACCGCATACCGTCAATACTGCTGGCCGACAACAGGACTCGACGGCATCCAGATCGCCCCGTTCGCCCTCCTGGCCTCCGAAGGTGCCACCTACGCCGACCGCGACCACGGCTGGCACCTCGACATCAGCCACCGATTGGTAGCGGCTGACCCCGCGACCTTCCGTCCCACCGGCCGCCGCATCGTCGATCTGTCCGACCCCGCCGCCGAAGCCGAGGCAACCACCTGGTGGCTCGAGATGACCGAGGCAGGCGGCGAAGGCATGGTCATCAAGCCCTACGCCGGCCTGGCCCACCGCACCAAAGGCAAACTCGCCCAACCGGGCATCAAATGCCGAGGCCGCGAATACCTCCGCATCATCTACGGCCCCGACTACACCACCCCGCAGAACCTCACTCGCCTCCGAGACCGCACCCTCAGCCGCAAACGCACCCTCGCCCTCCGCGAACACACCCTCGGCCTGGCAGCCCTGGACGCCGTCGCGACCGGCGAGCCGCTGTGGCGTGTCCACGAGTTGGTTTTCGCGATCCTCGCCATGGAATCCGTACCCACCGACCCTCGCCTCTGACCACCGGAGCCGCGGTGCGGTCCGTGCCGACCACGCTCAGGGTTGCGATGACGGCGGCGGCTGCCAGGTGATGCTTATCGGCGCCAGAAGAAGTGGTGTACCACTCCGCTGGGGCTGGGGATCTGCTCGTGGTGGAAGCGGTCGTCGTACTCGTCGGAGCTTTCCCACAGTCGTTCGCCCGCACCGATTTCCACCGGGGCGACGGCTATGTGCATCGCGTCGATGAGGTCGGCGGCGAGGAACTCGCGGACCGTGGCGACGCCGCCGCCGATGCGCACATCCTTGCCGTCGGCGGCGTCAAGAGCCTGGGCGAGCGCGTCCTTCGGGGTGGCGTCGAGGAAGTGGAAAGTGGTGTCGGCCAGGGTAAATGACGGGCGCTCGTGGTGGGTGAGGACGAAAACCGGGGTGTGGAACGGCGGGGTGTCGCCCCACCAGCCCTGCCAGTCGTAGTTCTCCCACGGTCCACGCTGCGGGCCGAACTTGTTGCGGCCCATGATTTCCGCGCCGATGTTGAAGGCGAAGTCGCGGATGATGTAGTCGTCGAGGCCGTAGGTGCCCCCGGGATCAGTGCGGTTCGGCCAGTGCGCGGTGGCGCCCGCCCAGGACATGAAGTCAGCGGGTTCGGCGTGGCCGAACGGCCGGTCGAGACTCTGCCCCTCCCCCGCACCGTAACCGTCGCTGGAAATGCTGAAGTTCTGAACGCGAACCATCTGAGCCATCGGGGTGCCCTTTCTGATTGCAATGTGCAAGCAGTGACGAAGGTATCCTAGACTGATCCTATGTCGCAACCAGTTTCTCAGGAGAAGTTGCCGGTGGCGCCGGGCAAGTCGGGCTGCCCGATCAATCTGACGGTCGAGCTCCTCGGCGACCGCTGGAGCCTGATCATCGTGCGCGACATCATGTTCGGCGGGCATACGCACTTCCGGGAGTTGCTCACCGGGTCCATCGAGGGCATCGCCTCGAACATTCTGGCCGCGCGGCTCGCCAAACTCGTCGCCGCGGGTCTGCTCACTCGTGACGACGACCCGAGCCACCGCCAGAAGGTCGAATATCACCTCACCGAGGCCTCGATTCAGCTCGTTCCGGTGCTGGCCGCACTGGGTGCGTGGGGCGCGCGATGGTTGCCAACGGCGCCGGAGCTGACCGTGCGCGCGGAGTTACTCGCCGCGGGCGGGCCCCCGATGTGGGACCGATTCATGGATGAACTGCGCGCCACGCACCTGCGCGGCGCGCCGCTTCCCGACGACGGGGTGCTCGCAGAACTCACCGCCGCCTACCACGAGGCGGTCGGTCAGTAGTCGCTAACGGACGGTCTGGCGGCCGACTTCGTTCAGGTGGGCCATCGCCTGGCGGTAGGACTCGAACAGGCCGGTCTCGCAGTAGGGAACGTCGATCTCGGCGCAGAACTGGGCGACCATCGGCTGGGCGTGGCGCAGGTTGGCGCGGGGCATCGATGGGAACAGGTGGTGCTCGATCTGGTAGTTCAGGCCACCCATCGCGGTGTCGACGAGGAAGCTGCCGCGCACATTGCGCGAGGTGAGCACCTGCCTGCGCAGGAAGTCGGTGTTGTCACCTTCGGGCAGAACTTCCATGCCCTTGTGGTTCGGGGCGAAGGTGGAGCCCATGTACAGACCGAACAGGCCCTGCTGAACGGCGATGAACACCAGCGCCTTACCCGGCGACAGCACCAGGAACGCCGCGGAGAGCAAGCCGATGAAGTGGGCGGCGAGCAGCGCGCCCTCCCAGATGCGGTTCGGGATCGGCCAGCGGAACACCGCGACGATGCTCTTCCAGTGCAGGCTGCCGCCTTCGAGCAGCAACAGCGGGAAGAACAGCCACGCCTGGTAGCGGAAAATGAATCGGCGCCAACCCTTCCCGGCCCGCGCGCGGTCACCGGAGAACGCGAGCACGCCCATCGCGTCCGGGTCGGCCCCCTCGGTGTTGGGATGGGCGTGGTGGCGGTTGTGGTTGCTGGTCCACCAGCCGATGCTCAACCCGATCGCGAGATTGCCCGCGATCAGGCCGTACAGATAGTTGGCCCGTCGCCCGGCGAAGATCTGCTTGTGCCCCGCATCGTGGCCGAGGAACGCGATCTGCGAGAACACCGCGGCCAGGAACACCCCGACCGCCAGCGTCCACCACGAGTCACCGATGACGAAAAACGCCACCCAACCAGCGACGAAGGCCCCCGCGGTCAGCGCGCTCTTCCACCCGTAGTACCCCACTTGCCGGTCGAGCAGGTCTGCCTCCCGGACGCGGCGCAACAGGACCGAGTACTCACTGCCACGCACGGGGACGACATCAGACGCGATAACCACGGGACAAGCATGGCGCATGAAGGGCACGAGCGGATGAACGGGTTGCAGATCGATGACAACCGAACCGCTGCATGCCCAAGAATCTGACGTCTCACCCCCGTGCCGCACGCGAATTATGGTGGCACCGGAGTGAAATTTTCCGGTCGAAAGGTCTCATGAAGCGCGCCATCACCACCTCAGCCATCACACTGGCACTGTTCGTCTCTGGTCAGCTCGCCGTCGCCGGCACGGCGTCCGCTGACATCGACGTCCCTGGCCCGGACGCACCGTTCGGTTCGTGCGCGGCCTACACCTGCACAGACCCGCTGGCGTACCTTTTGGACCTTGTCACCGGATCCGCAGGGTAGAGCTCAGAAACGTGGAGGTCCGGCGGCAAGCCAGGCCTCTACGTTGACACGATCGCTACCGTCGG
Source organism: Nocardia sp. NPDC059195 (assembly GCF_042754695.1). Taxonomy (NCBI): domain Bacteria; kingdom Bacillati; phylum Actinomycetota; class Actinomycetes; order Mycobacteriales; family Nocardiaceae; genus Nocardia; species Nocardia sp. NPDC059195. The sequence goes on from NZ_JBHZBG010000006.1 coordinate 238,499, forward strand.
CTCAGGTTCAGGCTCGGGCTCCGGTTCAGGCCCGGGCTCCGGCTCCGGCTCTTGTTCAGGCTCTGGTTCAGGCTCTGGTTCCGGCTCCGGCTCAGGCTCCGGCTCCGGCTCGGGTTCAGGCTCCGGCTCCGGCTCCGGCTCGGGTTCAGGCTCCGGCTCCGGCTCCGGCTCCGGCTCCGGCTCCGGCTCCGGCTCAGGCTCAGGCTCAGGCTCAGGCTCAGGTTCTGGCTCGGGTTCAGGCTCAGGTTCTGGCTCGGGTTCAGGCTCCGGCTCCGGCTCCGGCTCCGGCTCCGGCTCAGGTTCTGGCTCGGGTTCAGGCTCCGGCTCCGGCTCGGGTTCAGGCTCCGGCTCGGGTTCAGGTTCCGGTTCGGGCTCAGGCTCCCAAACAGAATCATCGGGAGGAGCCGCTGCCTCGTACTCCTCGATCGGCGGGACGCTGAAGTACCGCGGCGTATACGGAATCTTCGACGTCGTGTCGGGAAACTCGTCGGGCCGCTCTTGTCGTGCAGGTACTTGCTCGTCATCGGGGGTTTGCTCCCTGCCAGGTTTTGATTCCCCGTCCGGGGTCGGCTGTGGCTCAGGTGCCGGGTGGGGATCCGGCTTCGGCGCCGACTCGGTGGTAGTTCGAAGGCCGTCGAGATCGGCTCGCAGCTCCCGGCGCTGGTTCATGAATTCGTTGATCTGCGCCTGCAACTCCCGGCGCTGCGCCATCAGTTCGTTCGGCCGCAACCCCGCTCCCTCGACCGCCGCGGTCCTCTCCGCGAACTCGTCCACGCGCCTCGAGAACGCCTCGTCCGCAGCAGTCCGCATCTGCGCCGGAGTCAGACCGTCCGGAGCGATGCCCAACCCGCGCAACTTGTCCCGCATCGAATCGAGCGGCGCCTCAGAGTTCGTCGACTGCTCGGGCATTTGCTCGCTCTGGGGCGCCTGCTCGCCTTCCGGCTTCCGCGCGACCTCCGGCTGCGGCTGTTCCTCTCGCGGAGCGCGGGTTTCGGGGTTGGCCGACGGTGCGGCTTCCTTTCCGGCGGGACCGGCCTCGACGCCCGGTAGCGTCTCGAACAGGTTGGTGTGGCGTTCGACGGCACCAGCGCGCGGCTCGGAATCGGCCGCGCGGAGTTCGGGGGTACCCGCACGGGGCGGGGTCGGCTCGAGGCCCCTCGGCGCGGTCGGCTGCGGACGGTTTTCCGCACCGGCGGTCGGCTTGGCTTGGCTGCCGTCGCCCACCGCGGGAGGCGGTGTGGACCGTGTGGGGTTCGGCTCCTGTCGAACGCCAGCGCTTTCGGGGCCGCCAGGAATTCCGGAACGAGTTTCGCCGCCGGCACTGCTGGTTCCCTCACTCGAATTCAACAGTCGCCCAGTCTGATTCCCAGAATGATTGATTGCAGGATCCCCTGCCCGCGACCCGGAACCATTCTCACCAGCCGTATTCCCGGTACCGCTGTTTCCAGGTCGATTGCCGCCGTTCGACCGGTTCTCCCCGGAAGTATTGTCAGCCGGATCCCCGGCGCGATGGCTGCTCTCGGCGCGCGCCGGTGCGCTACTGCCGTCCGGTCCATCGAAGCGTGCGGGGTCCGCCGCGGTGAATCCGTTCGCACCGGGCCCACCGCCGGTCGGCGAATGACGGAAACCCTTGCTGCCACCGGTCAACACACCGTAGGCCGCACCGCTGGTGAGCAGCCGCGGATCCCAGGTCCACCCATTGGCGATACCGCCGACCCCCCAGGCTCCCAACGCGCCAACCATCCCCGATCCCGCGCCGACAGCCGCGCCCTTCAGTCCATTGACACCCTTGGCTGCCCATTTCCCTTCGGGCACAGGCAATTTCCCGGCTGCCTTGCCGAACAGCGCGCCGGCGGGCCCACCGACCGCGCCCGCCGCCCCGGCGGTGTACGCGGTAGTCCCCACCCGTTCCCAGTCGATGCCGTCCCGATGCCCCTTGCCGACCTGGTATGCCTGAATCGCGAGATCCTGCCCGGCCCCGAGCACCGTACTGAGGGCGACATGCTTCACCGTGAACTTGGCGACCGCGGCGATGCCGGTCTTGGCGGCGAATCGCGCGATGGCGGCGATCGCCCGGTTCGCCAGCAGCCGCACCGCCACGCGGGTAACGGCGATCGCTGCCGCTTGAACCGCAGGCGCGGTCGGCGGAAACAGCCATGCCAGTGCGATTTCGGCGGCGAGCATTCCCAATGAGCTGATAACCAGGATCTTGGTGTACTCGATCTCGGTGGCGAGGGCATCCGCGGATTCGGCCACGTAGTCCAGAACCTTGGCCAGTTCCTCGAGCGACTCCGGGCCCCTGTCCAGCTTGTCCAACGCCGTGGTCATGGCCTCGACGCCGTCGCCCCACGGGTACGCCTCGATGGTCGCCTTCTTGGCAGTCGCCAATTCCGGTAGCAGTTCCCGGATTTCGGCGGCGGCTGTGCGCCAGTCCTGCGCGATCGCCCACATCTGATCTTCATCGCCGTCGGGCCAATCCGATCCGGCGATCCAGCCGAGCCATTCCAGCTCACCGGGAAGAGTGATGGACATGCGTTACTGGAACGAGTCTGTCGACCGCTGTTCGGTCCGGGCCAGTAACTCCGCGGCCTTGTACTGCCCATCGGAGTACGAGTCGAAGGTCTTGGCAGTATTACCGAGCCCCTCGATGAGGTTCTCCCGTGCCGCGACATAACCCTGATCGCCGTCCGCGAACGTGCTGCCGTAACCGTCGCCGCCCCAGGGCGCCCCCTTGGCGTCCAGCGAAGTCTCCAAGTTGGTGAGGATCTCGCGCATTCGATCGCGCAGATCACCCATTTTGCCTGCCGCACCACGCATTTGCTCCGGGGTTACCCCGACTTTCGATGCCACGCCTAGCCCTTTCACCGATGATTCGATCTCAGACGATGGCACCGGTGCCCGGGGCGGGAAAGATTCACCACCGAGTATTGACGCTTCCTTGATAAACGTTGCAGGACAATCATTCTCGTCTTGACGCAACGTTGACGGTCGCACTACGACAGCGACGGGCCATACTTCGCGCGCATCCGCTGGGCCAGCGTCAGAAATACGGTGAAGTTCGGAATCAGGCTCACCGGAAGCGATTCCAGTGGTGCGGCCTGTCCGGTGACATGGATGCTCACCCACCCCTTACTCACCTCGACATCGGTCACCCGCAACCAGGCCGCCGATCGCTTCCCGGAACCGATCCGCGTCGACGTCATCCAGAAGTGTTCGAAGTCGAGTTGTCCACCCGCCTCGAGAACCGCGATCGCCCGAGGCAATTGCGCGGCCGTAACGGCCCTGTCGATCGCCGGACCCCATTTCTCCGGATGAGCGATCGCGTGCCGCATCACAATCGGATCGCCAATGACGTCGGTGAGCGTGTAAGCGTGCGAAACCTGTTCCGGTGCTGGACTACTCACAAGCTGGACGATATTGCGCTTCAGCGTGGTGGTGTCGTAGCGAATGGTCCGTGGAGCCCCCCGCACGATCACGATGAGTCCGTGCTCGTACAGGCTCAGTCGCGCATTGTGATTGCGGCTGTTGACATACCCCAGCCGCAGCAGATCGAACAGTAATCGACCGCCGACCATCCCCACGACGGTGAGACCGAGGATGCCGAGGATGTCCGCTCCGATCGCGAACCCGGTCACCGTCACCGCCGTGCCCAGGACAACACCGAGCGCCTCGATGGCGGGTCGGCGCATGCTCGGTTCCGCCGCGGTATAGGTCGCGCGGTGCCGCCCCAGATCCGCCTGCGCGGCGGCTCCGGCGACGGCATTGCGCAGATCGAGGTCGTTGCCGGGAAGCCCCGTCACGACCGCTCACCGTCCACTGTGCCCATACTCGCCGATCATGCCCGCAGCATCCCTGCGCACACTCGATCCGACGATCGTCCTTGACGGAACTTTCACGCTTGTGACACCCACGGCGCCGATACGCAGGATCGTGATGAGAGCTGGGTTTCAGCCCGACTCGGCCACTGACCGGCGAAATCCCTATAACGCGACCACCTGGCATCGCCTCTACCCCGAACTGCGGCTCAGCGAGCACCTGACCCCGCAGATCGTCGGGTGGACGCGCGACCGGCGCAGCGGCACCGCCCCGACCCCGACCTGCAACGCCGGGTAGTTCGCACCGCGAGAAACGACAAACGGCCGAGCTCGAAAGCCGGGCCGTTTGTTCACGAACTCGCGGGCGATCGTCTCCGGTGCACCCGAGTTCGGCTCAGCCCTCGGCGACCTCGCTGCGGTCGCCACTCCACAGGGTGTGGAATTTGCCCTCGGCGTCGATGCGCTCGTAGGTGTGCGCACCGAAGAAATCGCGCTGGCCCTGGGTGAGTGCGGCCGGCAGGCGCTCGGCGCGCAGGGCGTCGTAGTAGGACAGCGAGGACGCGAAGGCCGGGACCGGGATACCGAGCAGGGTGGCGGTGGACACCACACGCCGCCAGCTGTCGATGGCCGTCTCGATGGCCGCACGGAAGTACGGCGCGAGGATCAGGCTCGGCAGGGCGGGGTCCTGTTCGTAGGCGTCCTTGATCCGGTTCAGGAAGCGGGCCCGGATGATGCAGCCGCCGCGCCAGATCGTCGCCAGATCACCCGGGCGCAGATCCCAGCCGTATTCGGCGCTGCCCGCGGCGATCTGGTCGAAGCCCTGCGCGTAGGCGACGACCTTGGAGGCGTACAGCGCCTGCCGGATGTCCTCGGTGAACTGCGCGACATCGGTGGGCTTGTCCGCGAGTGTGCCCGATGCCAGACCCACCGCGGCTTTGCGCTGGGCTCGGGAGCCCGACAGCGCCCTGGCGAAGACCGCCTCCGCGATACCGGTGACCGGAACACCGAGATCGAGCGCGGACTTGACCGTCCAGCGGCCGGTGCCCTTCTGCTCGGCAGCGTCGACGATGACGTCGACCAGCGGCTTACCGGTTTTCGCGTCGACCTGGGCGAGCACCTCGGCGGTGATCTCGACCAGATAGCTCTCCAGGTCCCCGGAGTTCCACTGGGTGAACACCTCCGCGATCTGGCCCGCATCGAAACCGAGCGCGTCGCGGAACAGGTGATAAGCCTCGCCGATCAATTGCATGTCGGCGTACTCGATGCCGTTGTGCACCATCTTGACGAAGTGCCCGGAACCGTCGGGGCCGATGTGGGTGCAGCACGGGGTGCCGTCTACCTGCGCGGCGATCGACTCCAGCAGCGGGCCGAGCGACTCGTAGGACTCCTTCGGCCCGCCCGGCATGATCGCGGGACCGTTGAGCGCGCCCTCCTCGCCACCCGAGATTCCGGCGCCGACGAAGTTCAGCCCGCGCTCACTCAGGGCGGCCTCGCGGCGGATCGTGTCGGTGTAGAGGGCGTTGCCGCCGTCGATGATGATGTCGCCCGGCTCCATCGCGGCGGCCAGTTCCTCGATGACGGCGTCGGTCGCCTCGCCCGCCTTGACCATGATCAGCACCCGCCGCGGCTTCTCCAGCGCCGCGACGAACTCCTCGACGGTCTCGGTGCGGACGAAATCGCCATCGCCACCGTGCTCGGCGAGCAGCGCGTCGGTCTTGGCCACGGAACGGTTGTGCAGCGCGACGGTGTAGCCGTGCTTGGCGAAATTGCGGGCGATATTGCTACCCATCACGGCCAGGCCGGTGACCCCGATTTGTGCGCGCGCGGTGGAGACAGGCATTGATCAGCTCTCTTCGTCGAGTGGTCCAGTGGGTGTGCGGAAGACAGCTTCCGCGGCGGCGCGCCTGGCGCGCTCCTTGTTGTAAGCCAAGCTACTTGGTGCCCGGACCGGATCCTGCACGGAGCTAGGGGAATCAGGCGTGCCATAGCTTCGCTTTCGAGGCAGATCAGTCGCCGGACATCGCGCCGAGACGCGCGAGCAACGTAGCGGCTTCAGCGAGTTTCGCGGCGTCCTCAGGACTCAGCTCGTCCAGGAGTCGCCGGATTCCGCTGATCCACATGTCGTCGATCAGCTGATTGTTGTGCTCGGCCAACTCCGTCTCGTGCAGCCGGTAGGAGCGACCGTCCTCGGGGTCGGCCCGCTTGTCGAGCAGTCCGCGGTCCACCAGACGGCGGACGGTGGTGCTCACATTACTGCTCTGCAAACCCAGGAATCGGGCGACTTCGGAGACCGTGCTGCCCGGCCGCTCCGCGACAGTTCGGAGCACTTCGATCTCCGAGTGCGGAAGCCTGGACAGTCCCGCCTCCCGCTCACCGAAGCGACGCAGGGCCCACACCAGCGACCGCGCCGTCTGCGCGAGGTGTGCGACGTCATCGAGCGAGGGCTTGGACACGGGCGCAGTCTACCGTCTAATCTATCTATAATTCTAGATATACTTTCATAGAAAGAGACCATGTGAGCCCGCACCCGCAGGACACCCTCGCTGCCGTAGCGCAGATCGAGGTGCCGGTTACCCCCGGCGAAGACCGGCCCACCCACTTTCCGGCGAAGCTGATCGCGACGCTGACGCTGCTGGCAGCTGTCGCACCGCTGGCCATCGACATGTATCTGCCCGCATTCCCCCAGATGGCAGCGGAATTCGACACCAGCGCGTCAGCGATCCAGCTGACGCTCACCGCGTTCCTGATCGGTCTCGCCCTCGGGCAACTCGTCATCGGGCCGCTGTCGGACCGCTACGGCCGGCGTCCGCTGCTACTCGCGGGCACCCTCGTCACCGCGCTGTTCAGCGCGGCATGCGCGCTCGCCCCCACCATCGAGGTGCTGGCCGGAGCACGCTTTATCCAGGGATTTGCCGGCGCCGCGGGCATTGTGCTCGGCCGGGCCGTCATCTCCGACCGGGCTCAGGGCGCCGCCGCGGCGAAACTGTTCGGCCTGCTGATCGTCGTCAACGCCATCGCCCCGATCATCGCCCCCCTGCTCGGTGGCGCCATCGTCGCGGGCAGCGGCTGGCGCGGAGTGTTCTGGGCGCTGGCCGCGCTGTCGGTGCTGATGTTCGTGTGCGTGCTGACGATGGTGCCCGAGAGCCACCCGAAAGAACGGCGAACAACCGGCGGGGCCGCGGCGACGTTGCGCGATGCCCGCACCGTCCTGCGCAACCGTCGATATCTCGGCTACACGCTGGCCTACGCGTTCGCTTTCGGCGTGATGTTCGCGTACATCTCCGCCTCACCGTTCGTCCTGCAGGACGTCCATGGATTGTCGACCACCTGGTATTCGCTCGCTTTCACCGCCAACGCACTGGGTCTTGTCCTTTTCAGCATCGCCAACGGCGGGCTCGTAGCCCGCTTCGGTGATCGCGCGACGCTACGGATAGGACTCGTGCTGCTGGTCGCGGTCTCGGCGTTGATGCTGGTCAACAGCCTCGTCGGACCCGCGCTGTGGGCCACGCTCGCCCTGCTGTGGTGTTCGATGGGCAGCCTCGGTCTGGTCATCGCCAACGCAACGACGTTGGCGCTCGGGCAGGCACGCCGAGCCGCGGGCACCGGTTCAGCCATTCTGGGAGCACTCCAGTTCCTCCTAGCCGCGGTGATCTCGCCGCTCGTCGGCATCGGCGGCGAACACACGGCCGTCCCGATGGCGATTGCCATGGTCGTCAGCGCGGTCGTCGCACTGGCCGCGCTCACGCTGACCAGCGAACGATCCACCGCCGAGGTCGCCTAGCGGCAGAAATCGCCGGCGTGGATGGCTACGTTCGATGGTGAGCGACCACCCACGCCGCGACCTGTGCGCGGGTCGCGAAGTGCAGTTTGCTCAGGATGTGCTCGACGTGGCCTGCGGCCGTGCGCTGTGAGATGACGAGTTTCTCCGCGATGGCCCGGTTGGTCAGGCCCTCCGCGACGAGTTCGGCTATCTGCTTCTCGCGGCGGGTCAGTACGGCCATCGCGGCGGGAACCTCCGCCGCCGCTGACGGATCCTCCTCGAGTGCGTAGGCGAGCGCCGTGTCGATGTCGAGATCGTGGCCCCGGCGCAGCGCGACCTCGAAGGCGCGCTGCCCGAGCGCATCAGTGGCGTTCTGTTGCGCCTGGGTGTGGTGGCGGAACATCTCGAGAATGCTGACCACCTGGCTACCAACGGATTCGCCGACCGCCATGGCGGCGCCGACGAGCACAGCGGCCCGTTGCGCCTGGCCCTGCTCGGCCGCGACAAAGGCCAAGGTCGCCAGACAGCTCGCGACACCCAGCCAATCGTCGATCATCCGGGAAACCCGCAGACTCTCCTTGACCAGCACCGTCCCACGCTCGAGGTCGCCGCGCTCGACCGTCGTATAGGCGAGCTGTGCGACGGCATAGGACCGGTAGACCGACTCGCCATGCGCGGTGGTGAGCGCCAGCGCCCGCTCCTGACAAGCCGTGGCGCGGTCCGTTTCCTGCAGCAGACCGCACGCGACGCCGAGACCGAGCAAGCTCGACACCTGATGCAAGACATCACCGGCTGCCTCGAACCCCGGCACGGCTCGCTCGAGCTGTGTCCGCGCACCGGTGAGGTCACCGGAGAACAGCGACAGCAATCCATCCGCACCATCGACGTACGCGCACAACACCTCGTCGCCGCTGCCCTCAGCCAACGAACGTGCTTGTTCGATTCGCGCGGACCCGGACTGGATGTCTGTCTGCATCGCGGCCAGCACAGTGTCCGCGCACAGTGCCGCGATGTGCTGCAACGTGGCCCCGCTTGTGCTCTCCAACACGCGCCCGAGCCAATACCGGGCCTCGCTGGCCCGCTGCCGCGCGACCCAGAACTCGTAGAGGGCCACCGCGATCCGTTCGGCCGATCCCGCCTCGTCGGGCTCGGCCAGGCAGAACTCCATCGCCTCACGCAGGTTGGGCTGTTCCCGGTGCAGCCGATCGATCCATTCCCGCTGTTCAGGCCCCATCCATGCGGTGTAGGCCCGCAGCGCCAGGCGTTCGAACCAGTCTCGGTGGCGGCGCTGCAACGTCTTCTCGTCACCGCTGTCGCGCAACCGTTCCCGGCCGTACTCGCGCAGCGTTTCGAGCATTCGGTACCGGACGCCGCCGTCACCGCGGGACTCACGGATCAAGACCGACTTGTCCACCAGCGAGCCCACCAGGTCGAGCACATCGCCGGGATCGAATCCGTCACCGCAGATCGCCTCCGCGGCATCCAACTCGAAGCCGCCCGTGAACACCGTCACCCGCGCCCACAGCTCCCGCTCCCGGTCGGTCAGCAGGTCGTAGCTCCAGTCGATGCACTGGCGCAGCGTCTGTTGACGGGTCGGCGCCGCGCGGCCGCCACCGGTCAGCAGTCGATATCGGTCGGTCAGCCGTTGCAGGATCTGCTCCGGTGACATCGCCCGCAGCCGGGCCGCTGTCAACTCGATGGGCAGCGGCAGGCCCTCGAGTCGCCGGCATATGCGTGCGACGGTGATCTTGCTGTCTTCGGTCAGCTCGAAACCGGGGACCGCGGAGCGCGCGCGGTCGACGAACAGCGCGACGGCGTCACACCGCAACATCGCGCGCAAGCTCGGCGACCGCTCCGCCCCGGGAACCGACAGCGGCGGCACCGGGACCACCACCTCCCCACCGACGCCGACCGGCTCCCGGCTGGTCGCCAGGATGTGCAATCGTGGCCCGGCACGCAGCAGCGATTCGGCCAGCGAGGCGATCGCGTCCACCAGGTGCTCGCAGTTGTCTAGCACCAGGAGCAGATGGCGCGTGGCGACGAAGTCGACGAGCAGCTCCTGCGGCGTCTGGGCGGTCGGCCCAGCCAGTTTCAGTGCGGACGCGGCAGCCCCGGCCACCAGATCCGGCTCGCGAACCTTGCCGAACTCGACCAGCCAGACCCCGTCCTCGAACGCTCGGCGCACCTCCTCGGCTGCCCGAATCGCCAACCGGGTCTTGCCTACCCCGCCGATACCGGTCAACGTCACCAGCCGCGCCTGCGACATCAACTGTCTGACCTCGACGATCTCACGTCCTCGGCCGACGAATTGAGTCAATTCCGCGGGGAGATTTCCCAGCGCGCCCTGACTGGTTGGCGGCATCGAGCATGCCTCGCATTCGGTGGCGGAACGGTCTAGAACGCCAGGTTACGCCGTGTCGACCAGGACAGAACCCGATCGAGCCACGGCCCCGCCACCTGCTATGCGCCGGCTTCAGAAATAAACCGATTTCCGAAAAACGGGTATATCGACCGTCCCCGCGACGCCGTGGTCGGAGGACGCTGTAGCGAGGTCAGCATCATTTCCCGGAGGTCCGATGTACCCACCCGATCCAGCCGTCACCAGCGAAGACAACACACAGCACGTGGAAGACATACTGATGATTCGCCGGTGCACCTGCTGCTACACGCTGTTCGCGGCGGTGACGGTCGGCTGCTCCTCCTGCACATCCGGCAGCCTCGAGTGGCTGCCGTCGTCGGGCGCCGGTTCGATCGTGTCCTGGCGGGTCGTGGATCGCGCCGCGACCGGAATGCGCGGCGTACAGCCGTTGACGATCGCCATTGTCGAACTCGACGAGGGCCCGTGGGTCTACACCTCCATCGAAGGCGAGCTCCCGCCCCGGAACTGCCCGGTGCGTGTGCAATTCCAGCCGTGTCCCAGGGACGACGGATTCCCGGTATTCGCGGTGAGTGCCGGTCACCGAACGTCGGGCGACCAGCGCCGGTCCGCCAACCGTATCGACGCCTGACCAGGCTTGCTCTGGGCGACGAGTCGGCCACCTTCACCCTTGGAACTATTGGCGGCGACCACAAGCCGAGGTATCGTAGGTACGTACCTACATTAGGAGTCGCTGCCATGTCTTCGATGAGTGCTCGAGAATTCAACCAGGATGTCAGCGCTGCGAAACGGGCTGCGACTGAGGGGCCGGTGGTGATCACGGATCGGGGCGAGGATGCTTTTGTGCTCTTGTCTATCGACGACTATCGACGACTGAAGGCCGACAGTCAGGATCTTGTTTCCCGGCTGAGCATGGATGACGAAATCGAGTTCGAACCGGCGCCACTGCAGGTGGAGCTGAGGGTCGCGGACCTGTGACTTTTCTCCTCGATACCAACGTCATCAGCGAGTTGCGCAAATCGCCACAGTCCGTGGACCCAGCGGTGCGCTCATGGGCGGCGCAACGGCGACCATCCGACCTGTTTCTGAGCGTTGTCACGATCATGGAGGTCGAAGTCGGCATCTGCCGGATAGAACGCCGCGACTCCGCCCAAGGCAGTCGGCTGCGCAGGTGGCTCGAAGACGATGTGCTGGACGTATTCGCGAACCGAATCCTGCCACTCGACGTGGCCGTGGGTCGACGCGCCGCACGGTTGCACGTGCCGGATCCTCGCCCCGAGCGCGATGCGATGATCGCGGCAACGGCGAACGAGCACGGTATGACGGTGGTGACTCGTAATGTCAAAGACTTCGAGCCGATGGGCGTGCCTGTCATCAACCCTTGGAATCACACTGACGATCCGGCAAACGACGTTCGGCGGCGGTGGAAGAACTACAAAAGGTCCGGCCCTATGGCCGGGCCTTTTGTGTTGGGTGAGGCCAACGTCCTACAACCCGAACACCCCGCTGACCGAAGTGCCTCAGCGCACGAGGCGGAGTCGGGTGGCGGCGAGTCCGACACTCAACCGCTGCCCCCAGGACAGGCGTAGTGCGTCGTGCTCGATGCCGTCGCCGAAGGCCACCAGGCCGTCGGACTCGACGTCGATGTGCAGGCTTTCGTCGGTGATCTCGCCTTCGGTGTGCGTGACCCCGGTGGTCGGTGAAGGCCATGCCTCTCTGACGAACCAGACGAGTCTGCGCTCGGTAGGTTCGGGCAGGGGCAGTGGGCTTTTCCGTTCGCGGTGCGTCGATGAGCACCAGCCGGTGGCGCCCGTGCCGCTGCCGACGAGGACGCCCGAGGATGCCTGGCGTTCGTTGTGGATGCGGTAGCGGCTGGTCTGGTGGCTCGGATGGCCGAGGTAGATCTCGTTGAGCGCGTGCAGTGTCTGTCCGTCGTCGGTTCTCGCCTCGACCATCGTGAGGTCGTCGGTGTCGCCGGTGCAGTGCAGGAGTTCTGCCGCGTCGGCGGGGGTGTGCGCGGCGAGCACACCCGGCTCCGGGCTGATGCCGATGACGGCCTGGCCGTCGAGATATTTGGCCACGTTGGCGACCAGCCCGTCCTGCCCGACGATCACGACGATGTCCTCGGGCGCGAACAGGAACCGCGACAGGTCCTCCCGCTCGACCATGCCGCGTCGCCATCCCAGCGGAATCGCACCACTGACCTCGGCCAACGCCGCGCGGTTCCGCCGGTCACGCTCGGCCACCTCGTCCAGCGATCTACTCCGTGACCTCAGGAAGAACTCCACCTGCCCGCGCGTTCCGTGCCGTGCCAGCAGCTCGGACAGCTCGGTGCGCCGGTGCACCAGCACGATTCGCGGAGCCAGGCTCATCGGGTGAGCCGTTGCAGGATCGGCGCGATCATGTCCGGCGTCAGGGTGATGCTGCCGATCTCCGGCAGGTTGCCCGCGAGTTCCTTGGCGGCCAGCGCGTAGAGCGTTTCCTGGGGAATATCCCGGTACGCGTCCAGACGCGCCTTCTCACCGGCGGCCTCGGCCTCGGCGAGCTTGCGGATGCCGTCGGCTTTGGCGTCGTCGGCGACCCTGCCTGCCCTGGCCTGGTCCTGCGCCTTCCTGAGCGCGTTCGCGCCGCGCTGGACGACCAGGAGTTCCTCCCGCTTCGCCAGCTCGATCTGGCTCTGCAGTTCGTTCTCGCTGATCGCGCGCTCGCGTTCGACGGCGAGCGCGCGCCGCTCGAAGGTCGCTCTGTCCGCTTCCTGCTGAACCTTCTCGCGGATCGTGGTCTGGAGCGCCTTCTCCATCTCCGCGTCGGGGCGGATCGCGACGACGCGGATGTCGATGATCTCCAGCCCGATGTGAGCCGCGGTCAGCTTGCGCGTGGTGGCTTCCTTGACCTTGTCGACGCCGGTGCGGATGGCGGTCTCGAGGTCGAGCGTGGCGAGCACCTCGAGGGCGTGTTGCTGCGTGTTCTCGGTGAGGGTGTTCGCGATCTGGCTCAGCGGGTCCTGGCGCCAAGTTCCCGTGTCGGGGTCGATCGAGAAGTCGATCCTGCTCGTCGCCGTCTCGGGATCGGTGCAGCGGTAGGTGACCGTGAGCTGGACGGTGACGTCCTGGTAGTCGCGGGTGCGGGCGTGGAACAGCATCGGAAGCTCTCGGTCGGCCACCGGAACCTCACTGAGGACCGCGGTGCTCGGACGGAACCAGAAGCTCAGTCCGGTGCCGTCGTGCAGGACCTTGCCCCGGCGGACATGCCTGACATGGACGGTCGGGGCTCCCCTGAGATGCCGCAGTCCGGGGTAGCCACTGATGTCTGCCATCGCCTTCTCCTTAGTTATGGTCATATTGACTATAACTAGTCTTCGGCTCAGCGGCAAGCCCTGGGTTTTCGGGGTACCGGCCCCGCGAAAACTGTGGAACGCTACCGCTTCAGGCGGTTTCCGGGCGAGCACCGGGGCCGACCACATCAATGCGAAGGACCACCGAACCCATGCGAATCGCAGGACTGACCGCCCTCGCGGCGGGCGCACTCGTTCTCCCGGCCATCCTGGCTCCCGCGGCATCGGCAGAGGTGGAGGACATCACCATCTCCGCCTGGGGTAACAGCGAAATCCCCGTCGCCTGCGACTATGTGGGCGCCAACTGCAGCGTCATGGCCCGGATGTTCGGCCCCGACTACGCACTACCCGCCACCGTGACGATCAACGGCCGCGAACTCAGTTCGCCTGAGCGCCTGGACTACCCGGACCGGGAGCGCAGCGCGGTCCGCGGCACCTGGCGCCCGCCGGCCAAGGGCACCTACACGATCGTGGCCACCCAGGGCTCCTCCACCAAGACCCTTGTCGTCGAGATCACCGGAGACGCCCAGCTCGGCAGCGGCTCGGCGGGACTGCTACCCAGCGGTTCCAGCTAACCATCGAGTCCGGCCCTGGCCGATACCTCGCCTAGCCGCGGGGTAACCGCGGGAATAGTCGAACAAAAAGGTAGGGACTCGAGCCCCTGACACCCACACTGCCGGTGTCGCAGGGGATTTCCAGCGGGCGGGTACCTGTCCAACCTGTCCAGGTCCGGGGCGGTATAGCGTCCAGGCTGTGCCGCCCTGTCCAGGCTATGCGTGCCTGTCTCGGCAAGATCTCGGCAAGATGGCTGAATCTCAGAACATGGCCATGACCTGCGCAGCACAGCCCCGGTTGGCAAGGTCACACTGCCATCTCCGGGGCAACGGCAGAGACCTTGGCGACCGCCTTGCGGGTGCGGTCCGAATCGACACCGGCCACCACCGGCAGCGCTGCCCGCCACAATCGGGCCGCGTCCTCGTGCCGTCCGAGTTTCCAGCGCAGTAGCCCGGTCTCGATTTCACTCAGCGCGCGAATCCGGGTGTGAGTCTCCGGGTTCCAGGCCGCCGCGCTCATATCCAACTGCCGCTCGGCCTCACTCAGATCACCGAGCGCGGCGAACGCCTTCGACGCCTGTCGGCTGACCGATGCCTTGTTCGGGCAGAACAGCGACAGCCAGCGCGGCAACTCCGTCGTCGTGGTCGGCGTGAGCCACGGATCAATCCCGCGCAGCGTCTCCCGCGCCGCGCGGTGGTCTCCGCCTTCGGCGTACATGCGAGCGAGCGCGACATCGAACACCGCCATCGCATCCACGTCGACGTGCCCGCGTGCCCGCGATACCGCGCGCTCGGCCAGCTCGATGCTGTGCTGCGGCACGCCCACATCATCAGCGTGCAAGGCGATGATCCGCAGCACGAAACCATCCTGACCGGGCACGCCGGATTCCTCGGCCAACCGCAGCGCGGCCAGGAAATACCGCAGCGCCGCCCCGTCCGCGCCGACATCGTGCGAACTGAACCCGATTGCGTAGGCCAGTTCCGATGCCGCGCTGAATGCGTCGGCACGAATGTGAGCGTCGGCGAATCGGGACCGGAGCAGGGCGGAAACGTCGGTCGACAGAAACGCCGTCATCGCGAGACGCCCGGACCCGCCGCCACGGACTTCATCGAACCGGAGCAGGGCATCGGTCACGCCGCGCACCGCCGCCACGTCAGCCGCGCCGGTACCGGTGCCGTCACCGATGGCCGCCAGGCGCGCGTGTTCGGGCATCGGCAGCAGGGCCGTGGCAGCGAGTGACGCACTGTAGGCAGCGGAGCGGAGAAACCCCCGCCGGTCCAGGTCGGCTCGGCCCAGCGCTTCCGCCGTCGTGACCGCGTCCAGCAGGCCGCACGCGCGTCGATACTCCGCCAGAACATCGGCAGTGGGTACGCGCCGCCCGGTCTCATAGTGGCCCAGCGCGGCCCGGCTGTAGGCCACTCGGTCGGCTAGTTCGGCCAGGCTGAACCCCGCTGCCTCACGGGCCGCGCGGAGCTGTGCCCCGACGACTGCGGGGGGTGGGCCGGATTCCATACAACACACGGTAGCCGCGCAATGGAGTTGTAGACGCGCTGTAGCCGAAGAACGGTTCTACCTGGAACCCGTCAGCGGAAAGCTTGGTCTCAGCCCCACCGCCGGGGTATGCCGGGCAACGCTGCTCGGCACATCGGGCGCAGCGAGCTGCGGGACGATGGCGAAAGCTCTGCGGCGGTGGGCGCACTGACCTGACACCCACCAGGGGGACCCGTGACACTGCCTCAGCCCACGCCGCACACGAAACGACCGCACCCAGTAGAAGTCGCGCCACCCGAAGTGATCCGGCGGCTACTCGCCGCGCTCGATCGGTGGGAACCGAAGCGGCGGACATCGTGAGCGGCGCGATACAGCCCCGCCTGGACAAACTGACCGAACGGGCCGCGCTGCGGTCGATGGCGATCCGCAAGGCGCACGAACCGCCCTATGGCTGGGAGTTGTACAGCCCGTTCCGCGTGGTCGTCACGGGGTCGCTGGACAACGTGGCCGATTGGCTTACGGCGGCCGAAGCGCGCGACGATCAACCGCCGGTGCTGAACCTGGCAGGCGAGAAGGCTGACGGGTGACCGCGCTGGGGTTCGCCATCGCGATCGGCCTGCCGCTGCTCGTGCTGTTCGGGGTGATCGTGTGGCCCGAACCCGTCGCGCCGGAGCGCACCGTGGACGCGATCCGGCGGCGGGCGGAGTCTGAGACCGAAGGCCATCTCGGTCACCGCCGACCTCCGCCGTGGTGATCGGCCGACCCGCTGTGAATGTTCGAACTTGTCCGCTCTGGTTCCGGGTGGTCACGTTATCGGGGACTCGCCATGTCCCCCTCCGTGGATCACGATCGTCAAGGCGTCGGGTTGTTCTGCCGACCCCAAGACCAGTTGGCATACTACCGACAACATCTTGTCTCGCCCGGGTGCGTTGGCGATGTCTGGTCGATCGCACACGTGTAGACACACGTCCCACACCAAGGCGGCGCGGCGGTCGTCTGACAGCGGTGTCTGCACCGGCATGCCGCCGGAGTTCGTGCGGACCCGCGCCGAAACCGAGGCGCTGCTGGTCCTGTATGGACACGACCCCTGTGAGGTCGCGCGCCAGCTCACCGAATTCACTGACGAACCGCCGCGGCACGCAACAGATGACCTGGCGGCGAGTCTGTTCACTCCCGACGATCTGGCACAACTGCGCGCTCGGCTGGATCGTTGAGCAATCCGCACGACGCGTGTGCTCTCCGGGAGAGAAGTGCCGGGCAGCTGGATGAGACGATCGCAGAAGCGGTGCGCGGCGCGCTGATTGCCCAGAACTGGCTTGTCGCAGCGTAGGAGTTAGGCCTCCAACACCAGGAACAGGAAGGCCAGGAACCTGGGGTCCTCACGGTCCTGGAAGAACTCGGGGAACCGCTCCACCGCTTCCGGGGCAGGTGCCGGTTCCTCCAGGCGGGTGATACGGAATCCGCTGTCGGAGAATGTCTGGAACATGGTTGACAAGGACCGATCCCAGAATGTGAGGTCTGCGGTCTGCCCGGCCATATCGGTCACCTTGCGTTGGCGCGTGGCGAAGTAGTTGGTGGTCTCGCCGGCCTGAAGTTGCGTGAACCACATGACCAGCGGGTGCTCCACCGAGAGGATTAGGCGGCCTCCGGGCTTGAGCACGCGGCGCATCTCCGCCAGCGGGGAGCGCCAGTCTTCGAGGTAGTGCAGCGCGAGGGAACAGACAACGTCGTCGAAGGTGCTGTCGCTGAATGGAAGAGGGGCAGCCAGGTCCCCGACGTGTAGCTCGGCGGCGCCCCCGACTCTGTCTGTGGCGATGTCGATCAGGGCTTGGCTGCCGTCGATTCCGACCGCAGTCGCTCCGCCTTCGATGAGGTCGACGAGCGTGGGACCGGAGCCGCACCCGGCGTCCAGCACATGCTTACCCGTCACGTCGCCGAGTAGGTTCCGGATCGCGGGCCGGTTGTAGTACTCGTTGAGGAGGCTCGTCGCGTTCTCCTCGGCGTAGGCCCTGGCGATCGGGTCGTATGCGGCCGCGCCGCCGGAGTCAGTTCGCTGCGTTGTTGTCCCCACGTGGCCGACGCTAACACGGCAGTAGCGGATGGGCCTGAACGCTCCCTGTCCACGTGCAGAATCTGAGTTCCTTTGCGCGCCAGACCATCACCCCCACTCAACACGACGACGGGGGCGCCAGTCGGGTCGCCGCCGCGTCCACTGGTTCGGCAAGCCTCAGCATCGGGTGTTTCATAGGTAATCACCTATGAAACACCGGCAGTCGCGGTCGGCATCCAGCGCGTTTCTCGTTTCATAGGTTGTTGCAAATGTCTATCGTAATGAAACGTACCTATGAAACACTGTGTGGGTGAGTGACGACGATTTCCTCCGCGTGGAGGTCCACGACTGCCCGATGTCGAGTTGCGCCGCCTCGGCCGGGTCACCGTGCCGGACCGGCAAGGGCAAAGTCGCCATCGGCTACCACACCGCCCGCTTCCGCCTCGTGCCCTCACTCGCCAAGGTGCTCAACGTCGCCACCCCCGCGGTGCGCAAGCCCGGAACGGTGTGGACCGAGCTACCGCGCCCGGCCGCGACGGTCACCGCCACGGGCGGGCACGTGCGTATCGGCTACGCCCGCGCCTCCACCGTGCGCCAGTCCCTCGACACCCAACTCGATTCCCTACGCGCCGCCGGCATCGGCAGGATCTTCTCCGAGAAGATCTCCACCCGCGCCCTCATCCGACCGGAACTCGACCGCGCTGTGGCCTTGGCGCGGGAGATCCGCGCCTCCGGCGCCGCGGTCACCCTGGTCGTGCACGAGCACAAACGCCTCGGCCGCGGAATCGAACTCGCTGCCCTGGCCGAACAGCTCAAAGCCGCCAGCATCGGCCTGGAATTCCTCACCGGCGAACTCCAGGGCTCCCACGACCCGTCCGGGGTGGTGTTCACCGTGCTGGCCGCCCTGTCCGGGATGGAACGCGAATACATCCGTGACCGCACCCTCGAAGGCCACGAATCCGCCCGCCAGCGCGGCAAAACCATCGGCGGCGCCGCCGTGGTCGATGACGCCATGCTCTCCATGGCGTTGCACCTGCGTAGCAACAACCACAGCCTGCGCGACATCGCTGCCCGCTTGGTTATCACCAAGGGCAAGAAGAAGGGCCAGCACCCCTCACCGGCCACCGTCCTGCGGCTGTTGCGCGAGCACGATCGGACCAGCGCGCCGATAGGTTGATCACCTCCGAGTCGACACGGGGTTCTGGCACTTCCCGTGCTGGCCCTTCCACACCCGAGACGGGTTGTCGGCGAAGGACGTTTGCCGACAACCTGATCCGCGACTTTTTCGCGGATCGAGACACTCCGTGCTGACTACGCGATTGACTGGCGTTCCGACGGAATACTGGAAAAATGGCAATGTTTCCCGAGGGCAACTTCACCATCGTCAACAACGAGACCGGCCGGTGCGTCCGGGTTCGACTAGGCAGAACGCACGACGTCAGCGACCACAGGCTCGGGACCAAGTACCTCCAGACCGTGACCGAAGACCCGACCCTCACACTGGGGCCCGCCGACAACAGCCCCGCGACCGCCTGGTGGTTCCATTCCAGCCGAGACTCCCTGGAGCGCAGGCCGTTCGACCAGATCGCCAACTTCGCCGTCAGCGAGTACCAGAACATCGGCAACCTCTGTGTGTGGATGCACAGCGACCCCCGCACCGAGGAGGAGGACAGAGAGCGGACGGTCGAGGTGTTCGTCGACAAGCTGAACAGGATGCCCGCAGAACTCCGGGAGAAGCTTGGCACGCTGATCTCCGAGGAATGGAAGGCCCTGGATGCCGAGGTGTCCAGGGCCGCGCAGCAGCTCTGGAGGCGTAAGAAACTGCCCGAGCCGGTGATCCGGGATGAGGTGGAGATGCTGAACGAATGGCACAAACTCTGCGCCGGTCTCGCGTTTCGCGGTGCCGATGGCATCTACCTGGCCGACATCAATGACGTGAAGGAACAAGCTCGGGAGCAGCGGATGATCTTCGACGACGACGAGGATGTGGATTCGGCCGCCGTTGCCCCCCAGGCGGAGTGGGACAAGGCAGAGTGGGACAAGAGGGTCATCGCCGCGCTGCGTGCCTACCTGGACGAGGCTGCGAAGGAAGGCATCGCCCCGTCGCCGTTCACGTCTGCCTCGCGGACCCGCATGTTCGGTTGCGGCGCCAAGAGGGGCAAAGGCGCCACCTATCGGTGGGCGTACGACGGCACATACATCTACGGCTCCGACAGCGAAACAGTGCCGTCGGAGCGAACCTACTGGACAGACCACAACGGCCAACTGGTCGGCAAGCACAAGGGCGTCCCCGGGCAGACCTGGACCATCGCCCCATGGAAGCCCACCCCCGCCCAGGCCGAGAGCGACGTTTCCGCCATCCTGCTCACTGGCCTGTTCGGCCCCATCGGCAGCGTCCTCGGACTCTGACACGGGAACAGCCCCGCCCCGCCCGGCGCTTCTGCGAGGTCAGGGCGTCACGGACGGCGCGGGGCCAACTGATCGTTTCAAAATGAGTTGAGATCTTGTGCCTGGCGATCTTGGGCGGCAGGCTGCCGACAGTCCAGCTCGGGGGTCCACCAGCTCTACGTCGGCGGCCTGGCCTTCCCCGTAAACCTGATCACCAACGGGATGGGTCAACGGGCCGGAACCCTACGAGACCCCCACATGACTGAACAGGACTTCGAACATCACTGAAGGCGACTTCGAACACTGACAAGCGTCGACAGCGGACTCGCAGGCGCGGGTGTTCGGAAACCCGTTCGGAAACAGGCAGTCTCGTTCCTGATTGTCGAACACGTTTCCCGAACGGGCGGAGGGGTGTCATGGCGTTGGTCGCACCACCCGAGCTAGGCGGTCCCAGCAAGGCTTGGCACGGGCCCGAATGCCCAACCCTTCGCCAGCGGTGGCGGCGCACAAGCCACCACCGGTGCGGCCCCGGCCGACTGCGTCCACATCGTCCGTCGCGGCGGATCGGAACCGCGACAAGGCGGTCCGCAGACAGCATCCATCAAACACACAGCCAAAACGGGGGGTTTACGGGGGCCAGGACCGAAAAACAGGTCAGGCCCGGTCGCTGACCGGGCCTGACCTGCTATTTCTGTGGAGCTAAGGGGACTCGAACCCCTGACCCCCACACTGCCAGTGTGGTGCGCTACCAGCTGCGCCATAGCCCCGTGTTCAGTTGTTCAGCTGCTCTCGCTGCTGCCTGAATGAAGTTACACCATGCGTCTGAGAGACAACAAATCGGCTGGTAGATGGCGAAAATGCGGGGTGTGGGCTGGGGCTTCGGGGGCGCGTGGGGCGGGACGGATCGGCTGGTCGAGGGTAGAATGTGCCGAACCTCACGCGGGGGCTCATGGGGCCAGGTTCACTACCCAGTTCTCGTCTTGCCAGTTGATCTTGGTGGTGCCGTCGTAGATCGAGGGGGTGGCGGCCTTGTTGCCCGTGCGGGCGTCGAGGTCGGCGAGGTTTTTCGCGGCGGCGGTCTTGGCGGCATCGGATTGGGCGCTGTTGTTGATGCAGGCGGCGACGGATTCGGGGGCGCCGGATTCGGTGGCGATGGTGGCCAGCGCGGGGTTACTCAGGTCGGAGCCGCCTTCGGCGGGCTGCCGCTTCGTGAACAGCGTCTCGTGGAACTTGCTGTACGTGGGGCCCGAACCCGATTGGGCGACACAGAGATTCGCGGCGGTCGCGCGGGTGGAGTAGTCCTTGCTCTTGGACTGGGGGTCGAGGAAGGCGACGAGGTGGTAGTTCACCGCGAGCTTGCCTTCGTCGATCTTCTGGGCGAGTTCCTGGCCGAAGCTGTTTTCCATCGCGCCGCAGGCGGGGCAGATGGGGTCTTCGAAGATGTCGACGGTCTTGGGGGCGTCGGGGCGGCCGAGGCGGATGACGCCTTCGGGGGTGGTGCTGACCTGCACGGCGGCCTCGCGGACGGGGCCGTAGCCCTCGTTGCGTACGGCGGGCGGCGGTTCCGCGCTCCACTTGTAGGCAGCGAACACGATCAACCCGATGAGGACGACCGCCACCGCGGCCAGCGCATAGGTGGTGTTGCTGGAAACGGGGCGCGGATTGTGCGAAGAACCGGCTGTGCTCACCCGTCCACTCTGCCTCGAGTCGCGGGCGGCCCGCCGCCCGGGCGGGCCGAAATGGCGCTGACCTGCTATTGCGGCTTGTGGTAATCGCTGGGTCGACCCGCGGGAACCATGCCGTCACGCACCACCGGCACACCGTCGGGGCTGCCATCGCAGCTGCATTGCGGGTCGATGCCGTCGCCCGCGTGATCGGGGTGCTCGGGATCTTCGGGATGGGTGATCTGCGAGGGCTCGGGTGTCACCACCCACACCGCGGCCGACACCGCGAGCACCGCACCGGTAACCGCCATGCCCACCCCGAAGGAGGTGCGCTCGGCCAGCCAGCCGATGACGATCGGGCCGAGCACGGTGCCGAGATCGGCCGACATCTGGAACGCGGCAAGCACCGGGCCGCCGCGAGCGCGCGAACCGATCACATCGGCCAGTGCCGCCTGCTGCACGGGGCTGAACATCCCCGACCCGAGGCCTGCGATAAATGACGCGATCAGGAACCACACCAGGTTCGGCGCGAAACCGAGCGCACCGGTCCCGAGGGCGCAGATGGCGGACCCGGCGATCAGGAACGGCTTGCGACCGAACCGGTCGGAGAGCCGACCCGACAGGAACAGCACTGCCGCATTACCCGCGGCGAACACCGTCAACGCCACGCCCGCCATGCCGATTTCCTGATGCAGGGTCTCGACAACCAGCAGGGGCACGAACGCCATCCGCACACCGAATACCGCGATGCCACCCGCGAAACTCGACAGCAGCACCGCCCGGTAAGCGGGCTCGGCCCACCCTTGACGGAAGGTGAATTCGATCGGCTGCACACCGTTCTCGGGTGTGAGCACCGGCGATTCACGCAACCCGGCGAACACGATCACACACACCACCAGCAGCGCGGCCATGTAGATGACGAACGGCGCACGCAGCCCGAACTCGGCCAAACTACTTCCGACCAGCGGGCCGAGCAGCGACCCGATCAGAAAACTCGTCGAGTAGACGCCGGAGATCCGGCCACGCGCCGCAGGCGGTGACACCCGGATGATCAACGCCATCGACGACACCGTGAACATCGTGGACCCGATGCCGCCCAGCGAACGCAGCACCAGCAGTTGCCAATACGTCTGCGCCAGCGCGCACGCGCCGGTGGACAGGGCGACGATCGCGATGCCGGCCAGATACACCCGCCGCTCGCCGAGCTTCTGCACGAGCCGCCCACTGGCCGGCGCGAACAGCAACCGCATCAACGCGAACGCGCTCACGATCGCCGAGGCGGCCGCGATGCCGACCCCGAATTCACGCGCGTACTGCGGCAGAACGGGTGCGACAAGGCCGAACCCGAGTGCGATCACGAAGGCAGCCGCGATCAGTACCCAGATCTCGGCGGGTAGCCGGACTTTGGCCGGAGCGCTCACTCGATCAGCGCCTGGTTCACCATCTCCTCGGCCGCCGCCTGCACCTGGGTGAGATGTTCGGGGCCGAGGAACGACTCGGCGTAGATCTTGTATTTGTCCTCGGTGCCCGAGGGACGTGCGGCGAACCAGGCGTTCTCCGTGGTCACCTTCAGCCCGCCCAGCGGCGCTCCGTTGCCGCGCGCGGTGGTGAGGATGCCGGTGATCTCCTCACCCGCGATCTCGGTGCCGGTGACGGCCTCGGGCGTCAGGCGCGCGAGTTTGGCTTTCTGTTCGCTGGTCGCGGCGGCGTCGATGCGCGCATAGGCGGGGCTGCCGTACTGGCGTTCGAGTTCGCCGTACCTGGCCGACGGGGTCTGGCCGGTGACGGCGGCGATCTCGGCGGCCAGCAGCGCGAGCAGGATGCCGTCCTTGTCGGTGGTCCACACGGTGCCGTCCATCCGCAGGAACGACGCGCCCGCGCTCTCCTCACCACCGAAAGCCAAACTGCCACTGAACAATCCGGGCACGAACCACTTGAACCCGACCGGCACCTCGTGCACATCCCGCCCGAGCACGCCGACCACACGGTCGACCATGGACGAGGTGACGACGGTCTTGCCGATTTTGGTGAGCGCGTCCCACCACATCCGATTCGCGACCAGGTATTCGATCGCGACGGCCAGGAAGTG
This sequence comes from Nocardia sp. NPDC059195, assembly GCF_042754695.1. Lineage (NCBI taxonomy): Bacteria > Bacillati > Actinomycetota > Actinomycetes > Mycobacteriales > Nocardiaceae > Nocardia > Nocardia sp. NPDC059195. The sequence goes on from NZ_JBHZBG010000006.1 coordinate 262,022, forward strand.
ATTGGGATTCATCAGGCCACCGTCGGGGGTGACGATGCCGTGCCGGTCGGCGTCGGCGTCGTTGCCGGTGGAGATGTCGTAGTCGTCCTTGATGCCGACCAGCCCCGCCATGGCATGGCGTGAGGACGGATCCATCCGGATCTGGCCGTCGCTGTCGAGAGTCATGAAACGCCAGGTGGGGTCGACGAACGGGTTGACCACCTCGAGCTCGAGATCGAAGCGCTGCCCGATCTCCTCCCAGTAGTCCACACTCGCGCCACCCATCGGGTCGGCGCCCATCCGGATGCCCGCACCACGAATCGCGTCCAGGTTCAACGCGTTCGGCAGATCGGCGACGTACTTATCGAGGTAGTCGTAGCGCTGCACGTGGGAGTTCATCGCCTGATCGAGCGAGACCCGCTTGACCCCGGCCAGGCCGCCACGCAGCAGTTCGTTGGCGCGAGCGGCGATGGCGTCGGTGGCCTTGGTGTCGGCGGGGCCGCCGTGCGGTGGGTTGTATTTGAAGCCGCCGTCGCGCGGGGGGTTGTGCGAAGGGGTGACGACGATGCCGTCGGCCTGGTGCTTGGTGCCGCCGCGATTGTGGTTCAGCACTGCATGACTCAGCGCGGGCGTGGGGGTGTAGCGGCCGCGAGCGTCGATCACGGCGGTCACATCGTTGCCTGCCAGGACCTCCAAAGCGGTGGTCCACGCGGGTTCGGACAGGGCATGGGTGTCGCGCGCGAGGTAGACCGGGCCGGTGATGTCACGGGTGGCGCGGTATTCGACGATCGCCTGCGTCATCGCCATGATGTGGGCTTCGTTGAACGCGCTGTCCTCGCTGGACCCACGGTGCCCCGAGGTGCCGAACACCACCTGCTGGCTCGGCTCGTCCGGATCGGGGACGAGGCTGTAGTACGCGGTGACCAGGTGAGCGATGTCCACCAGGTCGGTCGGGCGGGCAGGCCGTCCGGCGCGATCGTGGGCCATGGTGGGTGTTCCCTTCCGTGTCGGCTGCGCGCGGCTGGTCATGAGAATCATGCGCACAACCACTGGGTCAGGGACGCGGCGGCGTACACCGCGGCCAGGCTCGCCGCGACGCTGATCACGACGTTGCCCACGGCATACACGTAGGCGCCCTCGGTTACCAGACGGATCGTCTCGTACCCGAATGTGCTGAACGTGGTCAGCGCACCACAGAAGCCGGTTGCCGCGAATGCCAGCAGCGCACTGCCCGCACTCGCGCCGATCAAACCCCCGAGCAACGCCGAACCGACAATGTTAACGGCTAGCGTCCCCCACGGCAGCCCAGTCGGAAACCGCGCCGACATCTGCCGGTCGATCAGGTACCGGGCGGGTGCGCCGAGCATGCCACCGGCCATCACCAGCGCCACCGTCATGCCACGCCTCCCTGTGTGGGAGCCCATGTCTCGACCATCGGCCCACCCCCTTCCGTCGTCGATTTCATGCGCATCCCCGTCGCGCGACCCACCGGGTCGCGCTCATGGCGACTGCCACGGCACCGAGTGCCGCCAGCACCGACAGACCGAGATAGGCCACCGCCGTGCCCGTCGCACCGGTGCCGATGAGTGTACGAATCTCGAGGCTATAGGTGGAGAACGTCGTGAAGCCGCCCAGCACACCGATTCCCAGGAACGGCCGCACGAGTTTCGGTGCGTCCCATCGTTCGGTGACCACGACCATCAGCACCCCGATCGCGAAGCAGCCGAGCACATTCACCGCCAACGTCGACCACGGGAACCGGCCGGGGAGCACCGGCCACCAGTGACCCATCCCGAATCGTGCGGTGGCGCCGAGGCCGCCGCCCACCGAGATCGCCACGAGGACGGCCGGATCGAGCGCCGGGGGCCGCGATGTCATGCGTTCCCCTCCCGTTGGCCGATCCGTGTGGTGGTCGTTGCTCATGGTATCGAGACCCACCGACACCGATCCGCGCGGTGCGGTCGCGGCAAACATTCAGCAGACTGCGCGAACGAACGCCGATGGCCCGAACCGACTGTCGGTTCGGGCCATCGTCTGGCGAGGTTTTCCAGATCAGTGCGCCAGCACCGGCTCGCCTTCGGCCGGAGCGGGCACGGTGTTCGGCATGAGCACCGCGATCACGATCGCACCGAGCACGAAAGTGGCCGTCGCCCACCAGAAGCTGGTGGTGTAGCTCTCGATCGCGCCCTGCGCCATGGTGAGCGGGCCCGGCTCATGTGCCGACACGTAGTCGGTCATCGCCGAGGCCGCGATGGTGCTGAGCAGCGCGGTGCCGATGGAGCCACCGACCTGCTGGCTGGTGTTGACCATCGCCGAGGCGACGCCGGCGTCCTCGTGCTGCACACCCGCAGTCGAACCCTGGAACGCGACCGACATCGCACCACCGAGGCCGAGGCCGAGCAGTACCAGCGCGGGCAGGATATGGGTGACGTAGCCCGAGTCGAGACCGATCCGGGTGAGCCAGAGCATGCCCGCGGCGGCGACCAGGAAGCCACCGCTGATGACGATCTTGGGGCCGAACTTCGGCAGCAGCAGCGACGGCGCGGTGGTCGAGGAGACCACCATGCCCGCCACCATCGGCAGGAACGCCAGACCGGTCACGATCGGCGTGTACGCCAGGGTCAGCTGCATGTAGTAGGTGAGGAACAGGAAGATCGCGAACATGCCGATGCCCATGACGAACACGGTCAGGTACGACGCGCCACGGGTGCGGTCGGCGACGATGCGCAACGGCAGCAACGGATGCGCGACCTTGGTCTCGATCCACACGAAGACCGCGAGCAGCACGGCGCCGCCGATCAGGAAGGCCAGCGTGGCCGGGTTGCTCCAGCCATTGGACTCGGCGTGGGAGAAGCCGTAGACGATGCCGAACAGCGCGACGGTGACGGCGACAGTGCCGGTCCAATCGAGCTTGGGCCGCGAGGTCGCGACGTGCTTGGCGAGCAGCAGCACGGCGCCGACGAGCGCGACGGCGGCGAAGATCAGGTTGACATACATCGCCCAGCGCCACGACGCCCATTCGGTGAGCACGCCACCGAGTAGCAGACCGATCGCGCCACCGGTACCGGCGACGGCGCCGAAGATGCCGAATGCCTTGGCTCGTTCCTTGGGTTCGGTGAAGGTGACCGTGAGCAGCGAAAGCGCGGCGGGCGCGAGCAGCGCACCGAACACACCCTGGCCGACCCGGGCCGCGACGAGCATCTCGAAGCTGGTGGCCGCACCGCCGATGGCCGAGGCCACCGCGAAGCCGATCAGGCCGACGATGAAGGTGTTGCGGCGACCGAACAGGTCGCTGAGCCTGCCGCCGAGCAGCAGGAGGCTACCGAAGGCGAGGGCGTAACCGGTGATGACCCACTGCCGGTCACCGTCGCCGAAGCCGAGGTCGGCCTGGGCGGCGGGCAGGGCGATATTGACGATCGTCGCATCGAGCACGACCATCAGCTGGGCGATGCCGAGTACAGCAAGCACCCACCAGCGCAGGGCGTGCGAGCCGCGACGCGCTGTGCCCGCAGAGCGCTTCGGCCCTGAATCGAGTGTGGTGGTCATAACTCCCCTTGAAGGCTGCGGTTCGGTTTGTGGGTGACATAATTGGAGGTCATACCTCCGCTTCAATCGAAGCTACCAGAGTAACGGAGAAACGACCTCCACTTAATCCCCGGATTGATAGGATGTACTTGTGAATCACGCCACGACGACTGCCACACCACCCCGCAGATTGCGCGCCGACGCCGCGCGCAATCAGCAACGCATCGTCGCGGCCGCCCGTGAGCTATTCGCCGATCACGGCCTCGAGATCACCCTCGACGATGTCGCCGAGCGCGCGGGGGTCGGCGTCGGCACGGTGTATCGGCGCTTCGCGAACAAGAAGGAACTCATCGCCGAGGTCTTCGACCAACACGTGAAGGACTTCGCCGACGCGGCCGACGCCGCCATGGGCAACTCCGACGCCTGGCTCGGGCTCGTCGAGTTCTTCGAGAGCGCGTGCAAACATCTGGCGACCAACCGCGGTTTCGGCGCAGTGATGCTCGAACTCGAGGAAGATCCGGCCCGTTTCGCCGAGCTGCGCGACCGGATCCGTCCGTCGGTCGCGGGGATCATCGATCGCGCACGCGAGGCAGGTGCGGTAGACCCCGACGTCGCCACCTCCGACTTCTTCGCGCTGATCCACATGGTCAATTCCATCGCCGAGTTCGCCGCCCCGGTGAATTCCGAAGTGTGGCAGCGCTATATGGCCATCGCACTCAACGGCGTCCGCACCGACTCGGTGCCACGCAGGCCACTACTGGTCGCGCCGTTGACCGACGAGGAGGTCGAGCAGGCCAAGGCCGCCGGCTGCCTCGGCCGCCGCCGCTGAGCCGAAACCTGTCCAACGAGTAGCGCGCGTCACAGCGCATCCTCTAGTGTTGGACACATGACCAAGAGCACCTGGGTGAACTGGGCAGGCGAGCAGCGCTGCACACCCGCCGTCGTCGCCGCGCCGCGTGACGTCGAGGAACTGGCCGCGATCGTGACCGATGCGGCCGCCGCGGGGCGGACAGTGCGCGTCGCCGGGTCGGGGCACTCGTTCACCGACGCCGTGCTCACCGATGGCACGCTGGTCGATCTCAGCGGTCTGGACAAGGTCCTCGATGTCGACGCCGACACCGGACGGGTCCGGGTGGAAGCCGGGATCTCGCTGCACGCGGCGAGCCCACTGCTGCACGGGCACGGACTGGCTTTCCCCAACCTCGGCGACATCGACACGCAGAGCCTCGCGGGCGCGACCGCCACCGCCACCCACGGCACCGGCGCCCGGCTGCGCAATATCTCCGCGGCACTGCACTCGGTGGAGGTACTGCGCGCCGACGGCACCAGGGTGGAGCTCAACGAGCAGACCGACCCCGACGGCTGGAAGGCGGCGCGGGTCAGCGTCGGCGCGCTCGGCATCGTCACCGCGGCTACCTTGCAGCTCGAGCCGTCGTTCGTGCTGGAGTGCGTCGAGCGGCCGGTGCCGCTGACCGAGGTGCTCGCCGATATCGACGAATTCGCCGACGGCAGCGATCATTTCGAGTTCTTCGCCTTCCCGCACAGTGACACCGCGATGACCAAGGCCATCGATCGCACCGAGGCGCCCGAACAGCCGCGCGGCACGGTGAGCGAGTGGATCAACGACATCCTGATCGCCAACCATCTCTACGACGGCCTGTGCAGGCTGGGCCGGCGAATTCCGGCCGCCATCCCCATGATTCACCGCGCGGCCACTCTGGCAGGCAGCAACAACCGGCAGGTCGACCGCTCGTATCGGGTGTTCTCCACCCCGCGGCTGGTGAAGTTCAACGAGATGGAATACGCGATCCCGCGCGCGCACGCGGCCGAGGCGATTCGCGAAATCCTGGCATTGGGAAGGCGATTCGGCACACCGATGCCGATCGAGGTGCGCTGGGTCGCGCCCGACGACGCCTTCCTGTCCCCCGCGGGCGGACGCGAGACCTGTTACATCGCGGTGCACCAGTATCAAGGCATGGTGTGGGAGCCGTACTTCCGCGCGTGTGAGGCGGTGTTCGACGCCTACGGCGGCAGGCCGCACTGGGGCAAACACCACTTCCAGACCGCCGCGACGCTGCGCTCGCGCTACCCCGAATGGGACCGTTTCACCGCGGTACGGCGGCGCTTCGACCCCACCGGCGTGTTCGCCAACGACTACGTGCACCGGGTGCTCGGCGCACTCGACTGACGCCACGCGGTGCGGACACTGCTCGGACAACAGCGTCGCCGGATCGCCCGCACCGCTCCCCGCCGCAGCGCCCTGATGGAATGATGACGGGTGATATCCGAAGCGCCACAAGCACTTCGCCCCTGCGCCGAAAGGGCGACCATGGCCCACACTCCCAGCGTGTTGTTCGTCTGCGTCAACAATGCGGGCCGATCACAGATGGCGGCGGGCTTCCTGCGCGCCATGGCCGGTGACCGGATCGAGGTGCGCACCGCGGGCAGCGAACCGGCGGCCGAGCTGAATCCCGCCGCGGTGGCGGCCATGGCCGAGATCGGGATCGATATCTCCGGCGCACGGCCGACACCGCTCACCGATGATGCCGTCGGGCTCTCGGATGTGGTGGTCACGATGGGGTGCGGCGAGGTGTGTCCGTACTTTCCCGGAATCAGCTATCGGGACTGGGTGCTGCCGGATCCGGCCGGGCAGCCGATCGAGGTGCTTCGCGGCATTCGTGATCACCTGCAGATCCTGATCGGGAACCTGATCACGGAACTGGTGCCGGTACCGGCGCGCTGACGTCCGATTCGTTCAAGACCGCACGCCACTCGGGTGCTTAGGCTGCGCATATGACTCCGCAGCTCGATGTCGTGTCCGTTGTTGTTTCCGATATGGCCATTTCGGTGGCCTTCTACCGCAGGCTGGGACTGGTTTTCCCGGAAGGTGCCGAATCCGAGGGGCATGCCGAGGCCGTGATCGGCGGTGGCCTGCGACTGGCGCTGGACACCGAGGCGACGATCGCCTCCTTCTCCCCCGGCTGGCTGCCCCCGACCGGTCCCGGCCGCAGCAGTCTGGCGTTTCGATGCGCCGATCCGGCCGAGGTCGACAAGCTCTACGCCGAGCTCGTCGACGCCGGCCATCACGGCGAACTCCCACCGTGGGATGCCTTCTGGGGCCAGCGTTACGCCTCGCTCGCCGACCCCGACGGCCACGGCATCGACCTCTACGCGCCGTTGCCCGCCGAATAGGCCGACCAGTCGTGGGGGTCGCGCTGGCGCTGCTGATACCGGCCGAGCATCTCGCGGACCTCATCGCTCACCGGGGGTTCTCCGGTGAGCCTTGTCCACAGGTGCGCGTCGTGGTCGGTGAGCGTCACCGGTCCGGTCGCGGCCACGTCGACGACGAAGGTGAACTGCCTGGTGCGGGCGCCTTCGCCGGTCAGGTAGTCGAAATCGCCGAGGTAGTCGCTGACTCCGGTGACCTCCAGCCCGGTTTCCTGCGCGACTTCGCGGGCCAGCGCTTCGTCGAGTGCCTCACCCGGCTCGACGACGCCGCTGGGCAACTCCCACCGGCCACCGAGGAAATCCGATCGTCGGCGGCGCAGGATCAGCACGCGCTGATGGCGGACGACGACGGCGCCGACGACAAGCCGACGGATTTCGTCTCGTTCTGCCTCGATACGGAGCGTGGAATACACGGATTCGTCGATCATCAGGTCACATCCTCTCGTCGGTGTTTCGGACTGGCCTAAGCACTTGCGACGGGGCGTGCACTACCGAGCCTAAACCTTCCGTCACGCTGTGCCGAATGAGACTTTCCGGGCGCCGAGACGCCCGATCAGCGTTGTTGCAGGGCGCCTACCGAGCATCCCGCCAGGTCACGGAACTCCCGCGACAGGTGTGCCTGGTCGGCGAAGCCAGTCGTCGCGGCGATTCGCGCGGCCGGAATTCCGGTGCGAACCGCCGCCAGTGCGCGTTGAAAGCGCAGAATACGGGCCAACATCTTGGGTCCGTAGCCGAAGGCGAACAGCGAGCGCCGGTGCAGCATCCGGGCCGACATCCCCGTCCGGGCGGCGGTCTCGGCGACCGTCGCGCCTGCCGACAGCGCATCGACGACGGCGGTGAGAGCCGGATTCGCAGGACCATTTTCGGTGGCGAATCGCCATGCGATCGTCTCGAGCGCCGCAACGCGGTCGGGCGCGTTGTCGATGCGGTCGACGAGTTCGCGGGTGGTGCGCGACGGTGCTATCTCGGCCAGGTCGACCCGCTGGTTCAGCAGTTCCACCGCCGGAATCCCGAGCAACGTGGGCGCGGTGCCCGGCGCGAACCTGATGCCGACGAATTCGCTCGCCCGCGCGGTCGGAGCCAGAAACGCGCGACTGTCCGGGCCCGCCACCATCAGCGTGCCCTCGGTCCAGATCAGATCCATGCACCCGTCGGGGAACACCGTGACGGGACCGGTGTGGGCAGGCATGGTTCGCGACCAGACCACCGCTCGGTCCAGCCGTGATGCACGTTCCCGGTACTCGGCCACACTTCGACGGTAACCCCACCCACCGACAACAACCTGGTATGTCTCTACCCGGAGGGGCCCGCCCCGATCTGGACTGACCGGAGGGTGCGACGAAGGAGTACCCGGAGGGAGGGAAGATCGGGGGCCCGAAGGGCCCCGACTCGAGCGCGTCAGCGCTCCAACAAACACAGCAAGGTACACCGCCCCAGGCTCGGTTTTACCCGCTGCGTCCGAACCTGCGCGCGACCCCCACTCCGCCCAACCCCGTAAGATCTGGCGGCACAACGTTCGGCTCGGCAGAGGGGTGCCCATGCAACCGACAGCATCAGTGCAGGGCGGACGGCCGCGTGTGGCTGGTTTCCCGGGGGCGGACATCGACATCGAGCCCGACGTATGGTCCGGGACGTCGGTTGATGACGACCGGATCAGGGCTTTGGCCGTCGGCGCGTATTACGGGCGCAGTTGGGGTGCGCAGTGCGATGGCGTGGCGTTCCTACCCGAGGAACCGGACAGCGCGTCGACCCGGCGCGAGACCGCGATCGAAGGACTGCACGAGTCATGGGGTGTCGACAACGCCGAGGACGCGCATGACACTGTGCGGCGGTTGCTGGCCGGGATGCACGCGCCGCTGTTCGAACTCGTCCATCCACTCGCCGTCACGGCCGCGTCCGATACCGGCCGGGTCGACCGGTCGGGGTTGGCCGACGAGCATCGCGAATTCCTGCACACGCTCTCGGGTTTCCGCGGCTATCGCGGGCCTGCCGGCATCGATCGCGATTACGACGCGTGGCTGCAAGCCATCAAGCTCGGCATCACCGACAGTCTGCCGACGCCGTTGCAGATCGACGCCACCGCATGGGATCTGGCCCGGCTGGTGTTCATCGCCCGCGCGGCGTGCACGGCGGGTTATCTGACCGACGACGAGGCGTGGGAGCACATGCTGATCGGGCTGGATCGGGCGCGGCAGCACTATCGCAACTGGCGGCAGTTCGGCGACGGGTTCCTCACGGGTGCGATCTTCTGGGCGGCCACGCAGGATCTGTCGGCCGCGAAAAGCCAAGTGGCCGAACGTAGGCGGATGATCGCGGGGCTGCATCTTCGGCCGTCGAGTCCGTGGCGGCGGGTTGCCCTGCATTCGGGTGCGCCGGTGTTCAGCCCGGCATCGTCAGCATGATGCCGACGGCTTGACGGCGGAACGGGTCGTCCTCGACCATCCCCAGTTTGCGGCGTTCCACCAGCAGTTGCCATTCGCCGAAGAGGTCTGCTGAGCAGGGCATGGATTGGGCGATGGATCCGTCGACGTGTTCGATTTCGCAGGCCAGGCGAACGGCCTCGGTGACGCGGGTGAAGTCGGCGGGTTCCCAGTCGACGAAGTCCAGGTCGGTGCCCGCGCCCGAAACCCGCAGGGTCGCAACCTGTCCGGGTTCCGTGCGCACTTCGGCACCGGTGAGAACCGAGACCGGGAATTCGTAGACCGCCCACGCGGAGACGAACAGCAGGCGCAGAGTGGTGATCGCGACCAGACCCGGCGCACCCTCGTGGCCGGCCTGGGCCAGTTCGAGAACGTACTCGTCGGGGCGGGCACAGCCGTGCAGGATGTCGATCTCGCGTAAGGAGTTGCCCGCGTGGCGCATTCGGCGCGCTGCCGCAGTGACATCGGGACGGTGCCGGCCGTTCGAAGCCTGAACCAATTGCGGCGGAACGAGATTCGGGCGGGGCGGAAACACTCTACGTAAGCTGACGAGGTCGCGTTCGACAGCTCTGATCAGCGCCTGCGCCTGCTCGCGTAACTCGGTTTCGAGGAACACCGGCACCGGATGACGATCCGTCGGCGCACCGTTGACCACGAACTGTGCCGACCGGAAGAACAGCAGCAGCGCCATCTGCCCATCCTCGGTGGTCGCGAGCGCGATCCTGCCCAGCTCGGCCACGCCGACGTCGAGCGCGATCTCGTTGTCGGCGCGCAGCGGCGTCGTCACCAGCCGCCCGTCCGCATACCGGACCGCGACTCGCGCACCCCATACTTCGATCACCGCCGCGTCCCTCCTGGCATGCCCCCGCATCGGTGGATCCTACCGAGGAGCCATCGCGGGCCCGGGGGATGGCCCCGCCGGTGGTGTGCGAACGTGCGCTGAGGTGGCAGGCTGTAGGTATGCCCGATGAACAGGAAGTCTCCGCCGAACAGCCCGGCGCCGCGAACGAAACTCCGGAAGAGGCGACCAAGCGGAAGTTCCGCGAGGCGCTCGAGCGGAAGAACGGCCACTCCTCCGCGGGTGGGGCCGCCCAGAATTCCGCCAAAGTGCGTGGTACGCATGCCCAGGCTGGTGGGAAGCGGACGTTCCGCCGTCGCGCAGGCGGGTAGTTTCGCAGCCGGTATCTCTCCGTGAGCAGCCCTGCCGCCGCTGGTAATCACCCTGCGGCACAGGGCTTTTCGTGGATCTACTGCAGGCGGGAGGTATCGGCGTCCGCTTCGGCTCGAACGGCGTTCTCGAAGGCGACGCCGCTGTCCGCTTCGCTGAAGACCAGCCAGCAGCCCCTGATAGCGCCGAGGAGATCTTCGAGCAGGTCGATCGCGGGTCGGGTGGGGTCGAGGCGGCAGATGCGGTAGCCGTCGGTCCAGGCGTCGGGATCGTCGTCCTCGTCACGTTCCTCGATTTCCCGTGCGGCTTCGATGATTCCGTCCAGGTCGCGGACCTTGCCCTCGGAGACGGCGATGGCATCGGCGATCAGGTCGACCACCACCTGGGTCGGCGTCTCCCCCTCGCTGAGCCGTTCCAAGACCACAGTGGGTGTTTCGACCTCGAGCGCTTCGATGTCGTCCGCCTCGGCGACCACGTCCACCGGGTCGATGCCCGTCACCTCGCCTGCCACGGTCGCCGCTGCCCGGAGCCAGTGAGCGGCGGCAACCGATGCGGCGGCGGGGTCGAGTTCGGTGAACAGGTCGATCGAGCCCAAGGGGTTCGCGCGCAACAGCGTATCGGCGGCGTGCACCTGGACCGGGGAGATCTCCGGTCGGGTGAGCTCGACGGCTTGTCGCGCCCTGCCCGCCAGATCGCCCAGCTCCGCGGCCGTGATGGCTGCCTGCTCGGTCAAAACCTCGTTCACCAAACGGTCGACCAGGCCCGCATCGCCGATCCCGTGGAGCACACGGCCGAGGTGATGCGCCGATTCCTCGATGGGGCTGTAGAAGACGAGCATGAAGCCGTCGTCATCGGGCAGATTGGGCGTGCGCAGCGCCTCTTCGACCTTCGCGAACCGCCCACGCTCCTCCGCCCGCCGCCACGCCTCCCCGTTCTCGACATCGGGGTCCCCGGCCGCGGTCGCCGGGTGGGTATAGGTTCGCCACTGACACCGCGCCAAACTCGCCAGCGCCGCCGCCAACTCCACCCCGTGCTCCGCCCCCGGCACCTCGGCGATCGTCTCGGCGACATCACCCCGACCGGTCCCCCAGGTAGCGACCAACGTCCCCGCCCCCGAGTCGTATGCATACCGCGTCATTTGCTCAGTTCTACGTGGCCCACCAGCACGGCCCTGCACCAGGGTCGCACCGATCAGTTCGGAGTCCGATCGACGCCAGGAAAGAGCCGCTTTCCGGCAGCGCACCAGGTCTTTCCGGGCGGCACACATCCCGCCGCCACCCGACCAGGAGCGGTCACGCTGTCGTGTACACACGAATGCCATCGTCGGGGCATGAAAAAGCCCCTCACCTGTGTGTCAGGTGAGGGGCCTCGAGTGGAGCTGCCGGGAATCGAACCCGGGTCCTCCGCCGCGTCTTCAGGGCTTCTCCGTGTGCAGTTCGCTATGTCTCTGCTTGGATCTCCTGGTCTCGCGAACAAGCCTGGATGACGATCCCAGTCGCTGTTAGATGTCCCCTTCGACTCCGCGACCGAGCCGAACGGTAATTCCCTCTAGCTGATGCCAGTACCCGGGTCGAGGGACGAACCCGGACTGACAGAGACGTCCTGGCTACTTAGGCAGCGAGGGCGTACTCGCGCTGATTGGAATCGGCGCTTAATTGGTTGCAGCGACGCTTACGGTGGTCTCTTGCCTGCACCGACACGCTTCCCCTGAATCAACGTACGCAGTCGAAACCGTTCAGCCCCGTACGTGCCCGCACCGTGCGGGCTAGTCATATTAACACCGCCGCGGGGTCAGTTCTTCCCATTATTTCTGCCGGCTCGCGATGTCGCCGACGTGACCTTGTGGCGAACCACTGTGGACCACGTCGGCGAATCGGGGTAGGAGCGTCAGTGGTGGCGGGTACTGTTCTCGTTCGGCCGCCGCGGAACCGTGAAATGTCCTGGGCGACTGGAGCAAGGAGTTATCCCATGGCATTCACCGGTCAGCGTGGGCTGCGCCGATTCGCGGCGATCCCGGCTGTTGCGAGCCTCGTGCTGGCCGCGGCCTGCTCGTCGGGCGAGCCCACCGCCGGGCCTGGCGTCACCAGCACGCCCTGTCCCGGTTCGGCGAACTCCGATCGCGGCTGCATCTACCTCGGGGTGCTCTCGGATCTGGAGAACGGGCCGTTCACCCCGCTCGGTGCCTCGATGAACGACGGTCAGGCGGCGTTCTGGAAGCAGGTGAACGCGGCGGGCGGCATCGGCGGCTACGACGTCGACATCAGCACCTATACCCGCAACACCTCCTACGATCCGCGGACCCATCGCAGCAAGTATCAGGAGATCGAGCCGCACGTGCTCGCGTTGTCGATGAGTTTCGGGACCGCGCAGACCGTCGCGATGCTCAATCAGATGGACGTCGACGACATGGTGAGCACGGCGGCCACCCAGTGGTCGGGCTGGAACTATCGCAGCGCCGACCGCAATCTGGTGCTCAGCGCCGGCTACTCCTACTGCACCGAAGCGGTGACCGGCCTGGACTGGTTCGCCGAAACCCATTACGCGCCACGCAATATCGCTGTCGTCGCCTATCGCGGCAACTACGGCGGCGACTATGCCAGCGGCGCGCTGAAGTGGGCGGTGGCCAACGACGCGACCATCGCCGATCGCATCGACACCGGGCCCAACGCCGAGGTCGGCAGTCAGGACGGGCCGGTGGCGGAGATCCTGGCCGCGGCACCGGATCTGGTGATGCTGGCCACCGGACCCGCCGAGACCGCGGAGATCGTGGGCAAGCTGGTGAAGTCGGGCTTCACCGGCCGGTTCCTCGGCTCGCTGCCCACCTGGAACGCGGCACTGCTGCAATCGGCGGCCGCGCCCGCGCTGACCGCGCTCTACAACTACACGACCCCGGTCGACAGCTGGGCCGGTGACAGCGTGGGCGCCAAGCACGCCCGCGACGCGATCACCGGCGAACCGGCCAACTTCGGTTATTCGCTGGGCTGGGCGATCACCTATCCGCTCAAAGCCCTGCTCACCACGGCGGCGGCGAACGGCGAGCTCACCCGCGCCGGCTTGCGGCGCAGCATCGGGGCGATGAAACCCGACGGTGAAGGCATGGTCGTGATCCATCCGGCCGGTGCGGCGGGACCTGATCTGGAAACGGAATGGTCGGCGGTGTTCGAACCGGACAAGGCGGCGCCGATGGGAGCAAGGGCGGTGAGCGTCGGCTATCAGGGCAAGACACTGGGCCGGCTGAACCTGCACGAGCCCTGCACCCGGTTGTAGCGGAAATCAGCTCGCGGCGATCATGGCGACCGCCGTGAGCGCGAGCACCATTCCTATCTTCTGGGTGGCGCTGATGCGTTCGCCGAGCAGGACCATCGCCAGCAGCACGGTCGCCGCCGGATACAGCGAGCCGATCACGCTCACTACCGACAGCATCGCGCCGTGGAAGGCGTAGAGCAGCGCGGCGTTGGCGATCACGTCGAGCACGCCGACCGCCAATGCCAGGCGCAGCGGTTCGCCGTGCAGGCCACGGAATTCACCCGCTGCCAGCGCCGAGGTCCACACGACCGCTGTCGCCGCGACGCGCTGGGCTAGCAGTGGCCACAAACCCGCGCTCGCGTGGGTTTCGTGCAGGAAGTAGAACGCGAAACCGAAGGCGGCACCGGACCCGATAGTGAGCAGCGCGACCCGGCGGGTGAAGCGCAGTTGCCTGCCGCCGGTGATCTCCTCGGTGGTTTCGTCGGGTGCCTCCCGGCTGACGAGCACCACCGCGACCAGGGCGACGGCGATGCCCGCGACCGCGACCGCACCGGGTCGTTCGCCGAGAAAGAATCCGGCGATGACCGGGATACCTGCCACCAGCACCGCGGTCAGCGGCGACACCACCGACATGGGTCCGTCGGCGAGCGCGGCATAGAACCACCACACCGCCAAGCCGCTGGCCACGCCCGCGGCCAGGCCCCACAGTATCGACGCGGTGTCGGCGTGCCCGCCGACCAGCGGCGCGATCAGCAAGACCAACAGCACCGAGAACGGGTACGACACCACGACCACCCGCAAGGCGGTCACCCTGCGTGCCGCGATCCCGCCGAAGAAATCGCTGACTCCGTAGCCCGCCGCCGCGACGAGGGCGAGCGCTACGGAGAGCACTAACGCATGCCCTTGACCCGCCGACCGACCTCACGGGTGACCTCGCGCTCGGCCTGCTTGCGAGCCAGATCCTGACGTTTGTCGTAGTCCTGCTTGCCCTTGGCGAGCGCGAGCTCCACCTTCACCTTGCCGTCGGAGAAGTACATCGACAGCGGCACCAGCGTCTGGTTGCCCTCGCGCGATTTGCCGACCAGGTGCTCGATCTCGCGCTTGTGCAACAGCAGCTTGCGGGTGCGGCGCGGCGAATGGTTGGTCCAGGTGCCGTGGCTGAACTCCGGGATGTGCAGGCCACGCAACCAGACCTCACCGTGGTCGACGGTCGCGAAGGCGTCGACGAGCGAGGCCTTGCCCTCACGCAAGCTCTTCACCTCGGTGCCGACCAGCGCGATCCCCGCCTCGTAGACGTCGAGGATCGTGTAGTTGTGCCGGGCCTTGCGGTTGGTCGCGATGACCTTCCGGCCTTTCTCCTTCATAACGGTCAACTGTAAGTGACGGCGCCAGCGGTTTATTCCATGGCCGACTCAGACCCTGGCGGCAGCTCTGGCCAGGGCGCGGTCGCGCTGCTCTTCGAAACGGGCCGCCTTGACCTCGAGGTCGAGCAGGTAGGTGTGCAGCTCGTCGCGGGCGATTTCGCCCTCGGGGCCGAAATCGGTGCGCTCGAAGATTCGCCAGGTGCGCAGGGTGGGGCGCAGCACGACGTCGAGGTGCTGGCGCAGGTCGTAGACGCCGTGCTTGGCGAGCAGCACCGCGTTGCGGCGGAAGTTGGGCTGGTTGAGGCCGGGCATCTGGAAGCGCAGGATCACGTCGGTGATGGCCCGCATGGTCGCGTCGGGGGTGAGATCAAGGGCCGCGGCACAGAGCTTGCGATAGAAGACCATGTGCAGGTTCTCGTCGGCGGCGATGCGAGCCAGCATGCGGTCGGCGACTGCGTCGTTGCACAGGGCGCCGGTGTTGCGGTGGCTGATTCTGGTCGCGAGTTCCTGCAAGGTGACGTAGGCGACGCCTTTGAGGAACTGCGAACCCTTCTCGGGCTTGGCGATGCCCGCGGTCATGTGCGCCATCCTGGCCTCTTCGAGGGCGACCGGGTCGACGGCGCGGGTGACGACGAGATAGTCGCGCAGGACGATGCCGTGCCGGTTCTCCTCGGCGGTCCACCGGCCGACCCAGGTGCCCCAGGCGTTGTCGAAGCCGAAGGTGTCGGCGAGTTCGCGATGGTAGGAGGGCAGGTTGTCCTCGGTGAGCAGGTTGGTGATCATCGCCGCCTTGGCGACCTCGCTCAGCCGGGACTGTTCGGGGTCCCAGTCGTCGCCGCCCATGGCCGCGAAGTTGCGGCCCTCATCCCACGGCACGTAGTCGTGGGGGTGCCACATCTTGGCCTTGGCGAGGTGATCGTTGAGGTTGGCTTCGGCCGTCGGCTCGAGCTCGGCGAGGATGTCGCTGTCGGACAGGTGGAGCGTCATGGGTCGACGTTACGAGGCGAAGGGTGGGTTCTCGGGGTTATTGCCGAGATTTCCGCGACTACTCATCACAACTGTCGACGTGCGGCGATGATCGGTCACAGCGACGCCGAACGGACGACCGCGCATCGCGTTTCGCGGCAGCTCACGCACGGGCGGGTACGCATCATCGGGCCGAGGACGCGGGGCCGAACCGGCCGATGTGCAGTGGCGCCGAATCCCACTGGGCGCGGTCGGGAGTGAGGTCGCCGACGACGAGTACACCCGCGTCGACGAAAGCGCCTCTGGCTCGGGCGATGTGGTCCTCGGAGGTGACGAGAACGACCGAGCGCAGCCCCTTGTCGGCGAGCATCGCCGCGGTATTGCGGGCATTGGCGACTGTCGAGTCGGCCTCGGATTCGCGGATGATCCTGCTCTGGTCGATGCCGGCGGCTACCAGCCAGTCGGCCATGGCGTCGGCTTCGGACAGGCCGGCCCGCGGGTTGCCGCCGGTAACGATGATCGGTGACCACGGCGCGAAAACGGCTTGGGCCAGGCCCGCGCGCAGTCGCCGGACCAGTTCCTCGCGCATCGTGCCCTCCGGTGTCAGGCCGTAGCCGAGAACCACCACTGCGGTGTCGGGGCCGTAGATGCCGGGCAGCGCGGGAGTGCCGAGCGCCCGCGCGAAGTCGAGACCGGGTGGGGCCGAGGCGTCGGCACCGGCGGGTATCGGCACGCAGGCCAATCCGGTGACCGCTAACGCCGCGCACACCACGCGCTTGCGCCAAGTCCATCGCACCATTGCCGTCGCCTCCTCGAGCTCGGGCCGATCTGGTGTGATCGGTCCCGCTCGGCAACGGTGCGCGACGGGGACACCAGCCGGTGCCCCTTTGACCTGCGGTTACGACAACTCACATGCGCAGGTCGGCCGACGCTGGTGCGGGGCATCGCAAAATTTCCGGAATGGGATGCCGAGTCAACGAGGACTCGGCGAGCGCACAGCTGACACCCGTGGCGATCAGCGGAGTACGACCGTCAGTGACGCAGCACAGGATCCGGCAGCGGTGCATGCGACATTGCCGAACCGCGGACGATCGGTCGGCGGGGGCGCGGACGTCAGCCCGGGCTCAGTACGAGGTAGAGAACCAGGGCGGTGGCGAAGATGGCGATCAGCGCGATGGTGGACCACCGTGGCCTACCGCGGTGGATCGCGCCGTGGTGCACGCCGAGCAGGGTGGGCGCGACGACCGGGTCGATGTGGCGGTGCGGCATCGGGGGTGTCGGGGAATCGCCTCCCGCACTCGGGCTGCTGCCCGACGTATCGCTGTCGGAGCCTTCACCATTCGCCATGACTCGACAGTAACTCGGGGTCGTCGGATTCGGTGTGGGTTCCTTTCCGCCGCGCGTGTACGCCCTTATGGGCGCATCGCCGGCGGCGGAAGTGCGCCTATTCCTCGCCCAGTGTGGTCAGCACCCCCTCGCCGTAGCGGGCCAGTTTGTTCTCGCCGACCCCGGCGACGGTGCCGAGTGCGGCGAGGTCGGCGGGCTTACGCGCGGCGATCTCGCGCAAGGTGGCGTCGTGGAAGACCACGTAGGCGGGCACACCCTGTTCCTTGGCGGTAGCGGCACGCCAGGCCCGCAGCCGCTCGAACAGTCCGACGTCGGCGGCGGGCAGGTCGACGGTCGCCTTGGCCGATTTCGAAGTGCGCGCGGGGCGGGCGGCGCGTTCGGGCTCGCGCCGCATCGGTACCTTCCTGCCCTCGAACAGCACCTCGTTGCTCTCGTCGGTCAGCGCGATGACACCGTATTCGCCTTGCACCGCGAGCAGACCGCCCGCGAGCAACTGCCGGACCACACCGCGCCATTCGGTATCGCGCAGATCGGTGCCGATGCCGAATACCGAGAGCTCGTTGTGCCGATGCTGGGTGATCTTCTGGTTGGTCTTGCCGAGCAGGATGTCGACGAGATGGCCCGCGCCGAAGGATTGTCCGCGTTCCCGTTTGAGCCGCAGCACCGTGGACAGCAGCTTCTGCGCGGGCACCGTGCCGTCCCAGGTTTCGGGCGGGTTCAGGCACACATCGCAATTGCCGCAGGCACCACCGGTCTGGCCGAAATAGTTGAGCAGCCGCGCGCGCCGGCAGCCGACTGTTTCGCACAGGGCGAGCATGGCGTCGAGGTGCAGTTGCAGCTGCCTGCGATGCGCGGCCTCACCCTCGCTGGAATCGATCATCTTGCGTTGCTGCACAACATCATTGAGGCCATAGACCATCCAGGCCGTAGACGGCAGGCCGTCGCGGCCCGCGCGCCCGGTCTCCTGGTAGTAGCCCTCCACCGATTTGGGCAGGTCGAGGTGGGCGACGAAACGCACGTCGGGCTTGTCGATACCCATGCCGAAGGCGATGGTGGCGACCACGATCAGGCCGTCCTCGCGCAGAAATCTGGACTGGTTCTCGGCGCGGGTCCGGAAATCCAGGCCGGCGTGATAGGGCACCGCGCGGATGCCGTTCTCGTTGAGCATGGCCGCGGTCTTCTCCACCGAATTGCGCGAGAGGCAGTAGACGATGCCCGCGTCGCCGGGGTGCTCGGCGCGGATGAAGTCGAGCAGCTGACGGTCGGCGCGGTTCTTCGATTCGATCCGGTACTGGATATTGGGCCGGTCGAAACTGGAGATGAACTGCTTCGCGGCGCCGAGATCCAGACGTTCGACGATCTCGGCGGCGGTCTTCTCGGTGGCGGTCGCGGTGAGCGCGATGCGCGGGACATCGGGCCAGCGCTCGTGCACCAGCGACAGCGCGAGGTAGTCGGGCCGGAAGTCGTGGCCCCATTGCGACACACAGTGCGCCTCGTCGATGGCGAACAGGGCGATCTTGCCGCGGTCGAGTAGCCGCAGGGTGGCTTCCAGTCGCAGGCGTTCCGGCGCCAGATAGAGCAGGTCCAGATCGCCGGACACGAACTGCGCCTCCACGGTCCGCCGCTGATCCGGTGACTGGGTGGAGTTGAGGAACCCGGCCCGCACACCGAGGGCACTGAGCGCGTCGACCTGGTCCTGCATGAGCGCGATCAGCGGTGAGACGACAACGCCGACGCCATCGCGGACCAGCGAGGGGACCTGGTAGCAGAGAGATTTTCCGCCACCGGTCGGCATCAGCACCAGCGCGTCGCCACCGCCGACGACCTGTCCGACGATGGCCGCCTGGTCGCCACGGAAGCTGTCGTAGCCGAAGACGCGGCGTAATACTTCGTCGGCGGTCTCGGCGCGGTCGGGAGCCGCGACCCGGCCCGGGGTGGCCGGGGCGAGATCGTCGAAGTGGAAGCCGCCGGTGTCGGCGAAATCGTGCTCGGAGACGTACCCGCCGTCGGACGGGTACGCGTCGTCGGGTGGGAAGTCTTCGGGCGGGAAGTCGTCGACATCGGGGGCTGTGGCGCCGGAATTGCTCACCGGGCCATCCTACGAGCGAGCGTGGGGCCCGCCGCCCGTCGACCGGAGCCGATGGCGGCGGATGCGGAAGTTGCTCACATGTGGATAACTCGAATTATCCGCGCAAACAAGCCAGGACCTCGTCTTGGAGCAGGCCGTTGGAAGCCACGGCGTCGCCGCAGTGCGGGCCGGAGCGTCCGTCCAGGGAGGTGAACGCGCCGCCCGCCTCGCGGACCAGGATGTCGAGGGCGGCCAGGTCCCACAGCGAGACCTCCGGCTCGGCGGCAATGTCCACCGCACCCTCCGCGACCAGGCAATAGTTGAAGAAGTCGCCGTAACCGCGGACCCGCCAGACCGCATCGGTGAGGTCGATGAACTTCTCGCGCAGGCCGCGTTCGTGCCAGCCGGACAGGCTGGAGAAGGCCAAGCTCGCGGCGTCGAGGTCGGCGACCGCCGACACCGAGATCGGCTTGGGCGCCCCGGGGTGGACCTGCACCCACGCGCCCGAACCGGCGGCGGCCCACCAGCGCCTGCCCAGCGCGGGCGCGCTCACCACGCCGACCACCGGAACACCGTCTTCCAGCAGGGAGATCAGGCTGGCCCATACCGGCACGCCGCGGACGAAGTTCTTGGTGCCGTCGATCGGGTCGACCACCCACTGTCTGCCGGTGAACTCGGCGTCACCACCGAACTCCTCCCCCAGCACGGCGTCGCCGGGGCGCTCCTCGGCGAGCACGCGGCGGATCATCTGTTCCACCGCGAGATCGGCATCCGAGACCGGGGTGAGGTCCGGTTTCGAATCGACTTTGAGGTCGACGGCGCCGAAGCGCTCCTGTGAGATGGCGTCGGCCTCGTCGGCCAGTCGCAGGGCAAGGTCCAGGTCAGCGGAGTAGGCAGCCACGTTGGGGAGTGTATTTGGGGGGTCGGTGCGGTCGGGTTCGCGGGGCTGTCGTAAGTGCCCTGGGGTTTGGTGGTCCCAGGACGGTGTACGAGCTGTGTTTGTTGGCGCGCTGGCGCGCGCGTGTCCGCGGCCCTGAGGGGCCGCCGATCAGGGCTCGAGACTAACGCCTTCGGCGTAGCGCTTTCGAGCCCTGATC
>NZ_JBHZBG010000007.1:0-73052 GCF_042754695.1 Nocardia sp. NPDC059195
CGCGGCCCCCTGGGGGCCGCGAGTTAGCCACCGTTGCTGGCGGCTGCGCCGCGGACGCAACGGCGGCTAACTCGCGGCCGGGCCGCTACGCCGCTTCGCGGCGGACCCTCCTCGAGGTCGGGTCGTACGGGGTTGGGAATGCGGTAGGTGTCAGCCGAAGGGGGGTGGGGCGGCCGGTTCGTAGCGCAGCACCCGGTTGCCGATCATGACTTCTGTGCCGGGGACGAGCACCATCGGCTGATTCGGCGTGAGGCGGATCCAGTCGCGGTAGCCGGGGTGCCTGCTGCGAGTTCCGTTGGTGGAACCGCGATCGATGAGCTGCACATCCCAATTCACCAGGTGCACTTCGGCATGCGCGCGTGACATGCCACCGGAGGTGTCGTCGATGCGCAGCGGGATGAGTCCGCGCAGGGCGGCGTCGGAGTTCTCCGGGTCACGCCCGATCACCGCGTCGGCGGCCATCAGGTAGGTCATGCCGTCGTCGAGCACGAGCATGCCCAGCGGTGGGCGAACCACCTCGGCGAGCGCTTGAGTCTGGTCGACCGGCATGCCGCACACCGTGCAGAACGCCGAGCGAGGATCGCTGGGATGCGCACGCGCGCACTTGAATCCCATCACCCGCACCGCCAGCACCGTCGACTTGGCCGTTGCCTCCAGCCTGCGCTGCAGGTCGGGATCGGGTTCGGGCGCGGGATTGGTTCCGGAGTGCCGGGTTTCGGCGGTGTGCGGGTCGACGACAGGTGTGTCGACGGTGCCGTACGCGGTGCCGGTGACAGCGTCCAGCATCGACGTAGCCGGTTGCATCCCGGTCGCCGGCTGCTCGACAGGTCGTGAATCCGGTTGCGGCGCACGTGGTTCCCGGTCGATGCGCGCGGTAGGCGGTGGTGGCCTGCGGGTCTGACCCGCCGGTTCCGCGGTCCGCACCCGGCTGCGCACATCGTTGGACCACATCACGGCACCGCCCGCCTGCGCGATTCCCTCGACAAGCCAACCGATTCCGCGTTCCGGCGGCAGATCCGGGATGCGCCCCTTGGCATCGTCGACGAACAGCGCGACCGCCTTCGCCGGCTCCGAGGCCACCCGGTCGACGGTGAACGCCGCGTCACTACCGCGGTAGTACTCCGGGCCCCGATCGTCGGTGAGGACAGCAGTCACCGAACCGTGCAGGAAGATCGCCACGCCACCGTTGTCCGCGGCCGAGAGCACCCCGAAATCGATCGGCACACCCGGCGAGATCTGCTCGGCGTACTTCATGAGCCATCGGGTTGCCTCACGCGCCACCACCGAACCCGGCCCCGACGGCGCTTGCTCGTGCGCGTCACGCACCAACTCCGCCAGCGATTCCAGCGCGATCGCCGCGGTATCACCGGGCGTGATCTTGCCCTGCCCCCGATGGGCGACCACGATCACCGCGCCCGCGACCCGCGCGACAGCGTGACTTCCGAGCACCACTTCGACCTGCCGATCCCTCACAGGTATCGGCCTCTACCGGAACTGCGCAGCAGGGGGGTCGCCATGTCATCCAGAGTATGGCAAGCACCCCACATCGGTCCCCCTGGGCGGGTTCGGTCCGGTAACTTCATACCTAGTGGGCGCAGCCGCGAAGCGTTCCTCACCCCTCTTGCGCATAGCCGCAGCGATGGCGAAGGGACGCATATCGCGGGAGGACATCAAGGGGCTTGTGATGATCGATTCGACCAAAATTCGCATCGCGCTCGCCTTGGGTGGCGCCCTGATCACCCTCACCGGCTGTGCCGTCAGCGGCACACCGGTCGCCGGTGAGCCCGATGTGCGTGGTCTGGAGACCGGCACCTTCGCCACCGACCGGCACACCTACCCCGACACCGCGGGCAACAAGGGCGCGCTCGTCGAGGGTGCGCGGATGTCGGCTGCGGTAGTGCCCGCGGTGGGGATCGATCCAACGCTCTCGCACGGACGAGGCGGTGTTGTCGTTCCCGATGTCGAACGCGCGCTGGATTTCGTCGCCAATGTCTCCAAACCTGTTCTGGAGAACCGCGAATTCATCACCGGCTACGTCGCGCTCGGCGCCGATAAAGCCGATCCCGACGGCGAAACCCGCCCCGGCCCCGACGCCACGGCCCTGACCACCGCCCTGTTCCGGTTCCCCACCGCGGCCGCCGCGACGCTCGCCGCGCGCGAACTCGAGGACGTCGACCTGGCCGTCTCCCCCGAAAACCGCAAACTCGCCTCCGCCGAATACCCCGACGCCTAACTCCTTCGCCTCCTACCCCCTCACAACACCTCGTCAACAAGGCAGCCGACCTCACCGCGCGCCAAAATCTGGTCCACGCAACAGGAGTCGAAGCCCACGCGGTCGTCGACGGCGGCGCCGTCACCCTGGTAGGCGACCAGTTCGTCGGCCAATCCCGCATGCGGGGGCTCATCGATTCGGCTGGCCATTACGACCCAATCACCGCCCCAGCCGTCGTTCCCACCGCGACCTGCCTGAGACAACGACAACGACAACAAAGACGACTACGTCTACCGCTGCTACGTCGCCTACAAGCGCTACCTGGCGATGGTCACAGCGCCGACGGTGACCCGCGGTCCGCCAGAAGAGAAGAAGATCACCGCCCAGTACGCCGTTCACGAAACGAGTAATTCTGTCTCGTGATCCATGCTCTTGCGAACATGGCCTTGGCCGCTTCGCGGCCTTCCCGTGGCAGTCTCACTGCCCGGCGCGGAGCCAGGTCTGACATGAGTTCCAGCGGGCTGCTCCCGAAGCAACTCTCCGGGGGTTCCGCCAGCGAGGGCGGCGAGGTTCTGCGCGGCGTTGTGGTCCCGGTCGAGCACCAGGCCACACGCCGTGCAGGCGTACATCCGTTCGGAGAGAGCCAGCTTGGCTTTCGCTGTGCCACACCCGGAACAGGTCTTGCTGGAAGCGAACCATCGGTCCGCGACGACAACACCGACACCCGCAGCGTCCGCCTTGTAGGTCAGTTGGCGCCGGAACTCGGCCCACCCGGCGTCCGTAATGTGCCGTGCGAGACGACGGTTACGCACCATGCCAGCGACGTGCAAGTCCTCGATTCCGATGACATCGAACTCGCGCACCAGTCGCGTGGTGATCTTGTGCAGGCTGTCCCGACGTTGGTTCCCGACACGGGCGTGCAGCCGGGTGACCCACGCCTGTGCCTTGCCCCATCGATTCGACGGTGTTTGCCCTGTGCGCCTGTCCGGCCCCTGCCGGCGGGCTGTGACTCGCTGCGCCCGCCGCAGCGCCTGCTGCGCCTTGTCGAGGTGGCGAGGGTTGGCGATCTTCTCGCCGGTCGACAAGGTTGCGAGCGCCGAGATGCCGAGGTCGACACCAACCACCCGTTGCCCGCCACGCGGGGCAGCATCGGTGTCGGGCAGCTCGACCGAAAACGAGATGTGCCAGCGCCCCCGCTGGTGCGAGAGCGTCGCCGACATGATCCGGGCGGTACCGGTCTCGATCCTTCGGGAGAGCTTGCGGGTCGACTCGTGCGTGCGGATCTCACCGATCCGCGGCAGCTTCACATGTCGACGGTCGCGGCCGATCCCGAACGCTCCGGTGGTGAACCGGCACGACTGGCGGGCGTGTTTCGACTTGAACCGCGGCATCCGAGCGCGACCGTCGCGGCGGTTGCCGAGCGCGGTCGACAAGTTCGCGCAGCCGGAGGCGTAGGCCTCCTTGCTGTTCTCCGCCCACCACGGCGCAACCTCACCCTTCGCCTGGTTCCAGGCTTTGCGCAGGCTGTACGCGGAGGTGTTGATCCACGGCGTGCGGTCCGCGTCGGCGATCCCGTAGGACTCCTCGGCCTTGCGCTGGTTCCAGTTCGCTTTCACCTGCGCAAGCGCCCAGTTGTAGGTGTACCGCTGTGCCCCGCAGTGCGAACGAAACTGATGTTGCTGCTCGGCCGTGGGGTCCAGCGCGAACAGATACGCCCGGATCACTCAGTATCCCGGTGGGCTTCGGTCGCGGCGATCGCCGCCTCGGCTCGGCGTCGGGCGGACCTGCGGCCATATAGCCTGGCACACATGGACGTGAGCACGTCAACCATGTCCTGTACCAGGTCGTCGGGCAGTTCGGCCTCGTCGAGGACGACGAGAGTGCGCCCGGACGCAGCCAGGGCTTGCTCGACGTACTCGACCCCGAATCGTGCGAGCCGTTCGCGGTGCTCGACCACGATTGTTTCGACGGTCGGGTCGGCCAGCAGCTTCGCCAGCTTGGGGCGGTGCCCGTTCAGTCCCGAACCGATTTCTGAGACAACACGATCCAGGACGAGCCCCCGCTGCGAACACTCGACCGCCACCCGGCCGACCTGTCGTTCGAGGTCTTCGGTCTGGTCACTGCTCGGCACGCGGCAGTACGCGACCGTCAGCCCGGTCGAGGCTTGCGGCGGCTCGACCAGGATCGTCCCGGTCGGCAGTTGACGGGCAGGAACCGGCAACGTGCCAGCGTGGAACCATTTCAACGCTGTCCGATAGGAGATGCCTTGCACCTCCGCCCATGCCCGCAATTTCATGTCGTCATTTTTACATAGAAGAACATAGAACGACACATATTGACCTACAGCATCGAGCCCTGCTGGCCAGCTTGTGAGTTCGCTCAGCCCCACTCCTCGGAAGCGGTGAAGTAGGATTCCGCCGATAATCGTTTCGGGGAGGAATGATCGCGTTGCGAGCCACGAAAGTCGTCGGAGTCCTGGCGACCGCACTGTTGACCGCTGTCGTCACCGCCTGCGGTGGTCCCGACGAGATCGTCGCCACCGACGTTCCCGTGGACCTCGCCACCCTCGATGTCGGCAACTATCCGACCCAGCCCCGCCAGATCGGCACGGTCGCGAACATCGACCAGGGCCGCTTCATCGAGGCCGAACGCCTCGGCGACTTCGTGCCGACGCCCGCCGATATCGATCCCCGGTTCGTGCACACCAATCCGTCGATCGCGTCGGTCTTCCTCGATGCCGAAGCCTCGCTCGGCAAGATCATGGCCGTCGACCGCTTCGCCGAGATCGCCCCCGATTTCATCGGCGGATTCGTGAGCTCAGCGGAGACCGAGCCCAACAATATGGGACTCGACATGGTGAACGCGGTCATGATCTTCCCCGACGCGCAGAAAGCCACCAACGCCGCCATCGAGCTGGAGAAGCTCGACTTCGGCTACGCCCCGAACAATCAGCGCATCGAGATCCCCGGTTATCCCGCGGCGATCGCGCATTGGCAGCCCGACCAGCAGTCGATCGGATCCTGGTTCGCCACCGGTCATTTGGTGATCTACACCTGGTTCTACGACTACCTGAAGATCTGGCTGGAGAAGGTCGACAAACAGGCCATGCTCGATCTCACCCGCAAGAGCCTCGACACGATCGTCCCCTCGGTCGCGAAGTTCACTCCCACCACCGGCGACCTGATGACCTTGCAGCGCGATCGCGACGGCATGCTCGGCCGCACCGCACCCCGCCCCCGCGAGGATTCCTGGATCAACCCGCCGGGTGTCTACGCGGGCCGCACCGCCCGCCATTTCGTCTCCAACCCGGTGAGCGCCGCGAAAATGATCGACGACTACGGCATCGACCTCTACGCCAACGACGGCGCCGAGGTGTACCGCGCCCGCGACATCGCAAGCGCCCAGGGTGTCCGTGACGAGCTCGGCGGCGTCACCCGCAAATTCACCGCCTCCGCGGCACCGAAGAACCTGCCCAGCGCCCAGTGCAAGGAATACATCGGCAGGCAACAACGGATCGCGATCCGCTTCTATTGCGCGGTGTCCTACGACCGCTACGCCGCCTACGTCTGGTCGAATCAACTCCTCGACGCTCAGCAGCGAATCTCCGCCCAGTACGCATTGTTGGTGAACGCCCGATGAGAATCAGATACGTCTTGCTCGCCGCCGCCCTGGCCACCGTCCTGACCGCGTGCGGCTCAACTCTGTCGGGGCAGGCGCTGCCCGGCGAGTTGGATGTCCGCACCCTCGACGTCGGCTCGTA
This sequence comes from Nocardia sp. NPDC059195, assembly GCF_042754695.1. Taxonomy (NCBI): domain Bacteria; kingdom Bacillati; phylum Actinomycetota; class Actinomycetes; order Mycobacteriales; family Nocardiaceae; genus Nocardia; species Nocardia sp. NPDC059195. The sequence continues at coordinate 5,973 of NZ_JBHZBG010000007.1, forward strand.
CCCCACCGAGCCGCTCAATGCGCACGACGACGATCCCGTTCCCCCTTTCTACGAGATGTACGAGGTCGCGGCGATGCGGATCGCCGACTACGTGATCAACTCCGGCGACGTCGACGCCCAGATGATCTACGGCAAACGCGCGACCACCCTCTCCGCCGGCCTGATGCCGTCAGCCCTCGGTGACGAGCCAACGATGTCGGACATCGCGAAGAAGCACAAAATGCTGTACGGCTTCGAATCCAGCGGTGCCGCGAAGGATTCACTCGTCACAACTTCTGGCGACTGGCCGACGAAGAAGGCAGATAACAGGCTGACCGCCACCACCATGGTCATGCAGTTCCCGGACGTGGACCGCGCGGCCGCCGCGGCGAAAGAGTTCTATGACGCCGACTTCGGTAGGCAGGAAGGCCGCAACCAACCAGTCGCGCTCCCCGCACACCCCGCGGCACTGTCACATTGGCGTCCTGACTCACCGTTCCTGCGCACAGTCCTCCCCCACGGCCCCTATGTGATCGCCTTTCTGCTGTCGGTGCCCACCCCTGACCAACAGGAGCTCGCCGCCCTCGCCTCGAACGCCTACACCGAGCAGATCGAGGCACTCGCCAAAACCACTCCGTTGACCGACGAACAGGTCATGGCCCTGCCCTGGGACCCCGACCACCTGCTGATGCGCACCCTCAACCCGGACCAACTGGCCGGCCCCGATGGCTCGGGCTACTACGTGGTCACCGGCAAACACGGCATCCTGCACTATTCCGGCGACCAACTCCCGACCGATCGCCACTACGTCGACGAACAGCTCACCAAGATGAGCGCCCAACAGGTAGCCCTCGTCTGGCGCTCGATCGCCATCCGTACCCCCGACGAGCAGACAGCCCGCCGCGCGGTCACCGAGAAGATGTTCCCGTGGAAGGCGGAAGGCGAAGCCGCCAGCCCACCCAACCTCCCCGATTCCGCCTGCGTGGAGAACAAACGCCCAAGCGCCTACAAACGCTTCAGCTGCATCCTCGCCTACAACGAATACGTCGGAATAGTAAGCGGCAACCAGCTTTTGGATGCCCATCAACGTGCGGCCGCGCAATATGCGCTATTCGCCAACAGCCGATAATCCCACACCGGCCGACCCCTACGGAGTCCTATATGCTCCAGCCGGGAAAGCGGCAGTGTGCGGCATTGAGTCAGGAGATCGTAAAAGATGGTGATGAGCCACGGCACCATCGTCGGCGGGTACCGCGTGCAGCGGGTGCTCGGCGCCGGCGGCATGGGCACGGTTTACCTGGCCAAGCACCCCAGCTTGCCACGGATGGACGCACTGAAGGTGCTCAGCGCCGAACTCAGCCGCGACCCCGAGTTCCGTGCCCGCTTCGAACGCGAGGCCAACCTCGCCGCGGGCCTGGACCACAACAACATCGTCTCGGTCTACAACCGCGGTGAGGAACACGGCCAGCTGTGGATCGCCATGCAGTACGTCGACGGCACCGACGCCGCCGCCGAACTCGCCCGCGACCCGCACGCCATGACCCCGCTGCGCGCCCTGCGCATCACCACCGAGGTCGGCAAGGGCCTGGACTACGCCCACCGCCGCGGCCTGCTGCACCGCGACGTGAAGCCCGCCAACTTCCTGCTGTCGAACAGCGACGAAGACGAAGAACGCGTCTTCCTCACCGACTTCGGTGTCGCGAAGTCCACCGACGACGCCACCGAACTCACCCAAACCGGCAGCTTCCTGGCCACCATCGCCTACGCCCCACCGGAACAGCTCAGCGGCGCCGCCCTCGACCACCGCGCCGACATCTACAGCCTCGCCTGCGCCTTCTACAAACTCCTGACCGGCCAAAACCCTTACCCCGCAGCACAACCCGCCATGGTCATGATGGGCCACCTCCACGAGCCCCCACCCCAGGCCACCCGAATCCGCCCCGGCCTCCCCCACGCCATCGACCACATCTTCGCCCGCGCGATGGCCAAAAACCCGGCCGAGCGTTTCGCCACCTGCCGCGAATTCACCGACGCGGCCGCGAACGCGCTCACCCCCGGTTTCAACCCGACCGGACATCACACGTCGCCGACGTATCCGATCCAGGTGATGCCGCCCCGCGAGCACACCGATCCGCGGGCGGCAGCGTCGTTGCCTGGTCTGACAGCTTCCACACCGAACGCCCGCAGCACGACCAAGCGCGCGGCAGTGATCGGCGCAGCGCTCGTACTCGTCGTCGGAATCGGCACCGGCGTTGGCATTTGGGCCGCCGGCGGATCCGATCCAACGACCGGCACCACGACCAGTACATCGGCTTCGGCGCTGCCGCCGATCGAGCAGGAACGCAAGGACAATCCCCAATTTCTGGGCAAGACTGTCACGCTCCTCAACGTCACGCAGCAACCCCACAAATTCGGAATCTATTTGACCGGCAGCCCGCAGACGCAGTTCCTGGAGAAACTCGGTTTCGTTTACAACTTCAAGTACACGAATACCGAAGGGGTTCCGTCACCCAAAGAGGTATCGGACAGCTCGAGCGCACTCGAAGCACCGGACGATAGCTACGTCATCGTGCTGCGTAGCGACGAGAAAGCCGGCGGTGGCGGGCTCCTCGGTCTCCCGTACGGAATAACCAGTTCGCGCGCAATTGTCATCCCTATCGACGATCCTAGTACGGTATCTGCCATGCAGAATTGGTCGCCCGAATCCGAGGAACTGATGATCAGCAAGCTGGTTCCCGTGCTTAAAACAAAGATCAGATAGAATTTCAATAACCACAATGGGGGATGCTTTGCGTTCTGAACTGAAATCATCAACCGCGCCGAGAAAGCGAGCATATAGAGCTGCAGTAGGTGCTACAGTTTCTGTCGTATGCCTGCTGGCGACAGGTTGCGGGGGCAGCGAAGCGATCCCGGTGGCCGCCCCAGAGGTGCAGGTCGACCTGAGTCGGCTCGACGTGGGAAACTACCCGAGCAAACCAGTTCCTTTGGGAATGGCCAAAACCGACGACGAGGCAGCCTTGGTCGAAGCGCGACGCATCGCCGAGGTTATGCCCCTACCAATAGACATCGATCCAGCGCTGAATTTTACGAACAGATTCAATCAGAGTCGCACCTTCACAGATGTATCGCAGTATCCATTGTCGCGTGATCTACTCATGAGCCGCGAAGATTTCAACACTTTCGCACCTGGATTCATTTCCGGCTATTACACCGAGGGAAGAACGAATTTCAACACAAATCTCTCGTGGTCGTTGAATAACTACACGCTTCTGTTCACGGACGCCGAGGCAGCAAAGAAGGCCGTGGGCGCCTTGGGCGCCAAGCACCAGGAAATTCTCGGGGTGAACTATGAAGGCACTCGACTCGCACGATTTCCGGAATCTCATGCCGTATGGACGCCGCGAGCTGATGCAATCTACGTATGGCATTCAGTAGATAAATTCTTGGTACTGACTATCATCAGAGACACCCTCAGTGATCAGATCGGATCCGACGACCTGCCCGGGATGCAAGCCAGAGCCGAGAAGGTCATCGCGGCTATTCAACCGCGTTTGTCGAAGTTCACGCCGACTCCACGCGACAAATGGGGGACACTGGACCGTGATGTCGACGGAATGCTCGCGATAACAGTCCCTGCCACTAACGACTCCGTGACCAATAGCGCCACGATACCTACTGCATATCAGAAGTACGGCGCATTGCAGGTATCGCTCAACATCACCGAAGACCAGAAATTGTTCGACGAAACAGGCGTTGACGTGGCCGCTTTCAATGGCGGGGAGCTATACCGAACCAAGAATGCAGATTCCGCGCAACTTTTCGAGAAGCGACGGGGTGAACGCGGCCGGATGTTCATTGTTGCACCGAGCCCCCCCGGGCTGCCGTCGGCCAAGTGTCACGAAAATCGTGAGAAATTCCGCGGCACCAATCCCCGATACTACTGCACAATTAGTTTCGGTCGATATGCAGCCGAGATTTCCGCAAATCAACTTACCGATGCACATCAGCGCATTTCGGCCCAGTACTCACTATTGGCGAACTCCAAATAGAAGCCAGGCGGAAGCTAGGACAGGCTATGCATAAACACATTGCTAAAGCGGCAGCCGTGGCTATTATTTCGTCACTTTTTGCGTCAGGCTGCGGATCTCACGTCGGCGGAACAGCGGTTGCTGGCGAAATCGATGTCCGAACCCTGGATGTTGGCAAATACCAGACACTCCCGGTTAGCGCCTACTACGAGTACAGGCACGGCTACAAGAACGGCCAGGAACTCGCAGCTATGCGACTCGCCGACCATCTCGTGCTCGGCACGGAAGTTGATCCGAGTTTGAAATACGGATCTTGGGGTTCATTTACATCCGAAAGCTTATTGAGCGAGTTCAGCGACACGGTGAAACCTACGCTCAAGCAGCACCGGTTGCTATACGGATTCAGCACCGGTAGCACCGATAAGGAGCACTTCGATCTGTTCACACTGTCGCCCGGCGATGATGTCCTCGCAGATTATCAGCGCTCGCTCAACCCGACATATTTTGGGATGCGTGTCATGCAGTTTCCCGACGAGGACGCTGCACGGCGTGCGGCCGAATCGGTCGAGCTCCTCGACTTCCAGGTAGCCCCTGACCAGAACCAGAAGCTGACTATCGACAAGTACCCAACAGCACATGCACACTGGCGGCCCGGGGTCCCCAGCATGGCCGCGATTATCGCGCGAGGCAGCTACGTAGTCAGTCTGCAGGTTGGCCTGCCGTCTCCCGATCTGTCACAAATGAAGGATCTCGCCAGTCGAGTCCTGGATGCCCAGTTGCCGCGGCTCGACAAATTGCCGCCGCTCACGCCGATGGAAATACTGATGCTCGAAAACGATCCAGCCCACGTGCTGGAACGCGCATTGAACCGCGAACAGTTGGGCGGGCCGGAAGACACTCGGTCAGCATCCTATGGCCTCCAAGGCTTCCTCCAGGTCCAACGTGCGGAACAGGAACATCAGGCCCTCTACCAAGAGACCGGCGTAGAGCACATCGGGATCGGTTGGGACGCAACCGTTTTCAAGGCACGCGACGCCTCAGCTGCGGAGAAGTTCCAGGCTGGGATGTTCGAGGGCCCACGCTTCGGTCCAGCGAACTCGCCTTCGGCGGTGCCCGCTACCACCTGCATCGAGAACAAGGTCACCTCCAGTGACATCAAGCGGTTCTCCTGCTCGGTGCGTTACCGGCAGTACGTCGGGGTTGTCAGCAGCCACCAGATCAACGACGCGCACCAGCGCTCGGCTGCGCAGTACGCCGTCTTCGCCAATGCCCAGTAGCTGACGTTGCATACCTGCTCCTGTCCAACAATGACGGCGGGAGCGGGGTGTGCAGACGGCGTCGCGATCGGTATGGTGATACGCGAAGTGCCGCTGGCCTTGTGACTCGGGCTGTGGCAGGGGAAGGAGGGGGACAGATTCGCGGACATGTAGGCCTCGTGTCGCCGAGCGACGGCGGGGCCTGTATCCGCAGGTACAGCAGGGCGGACATCAACGTCATCCCGGGGGCCGAAAAAATCTCGGAAGATGTGGGAACCGATTCGCCCTGGCTCGCGTCCAATCATATGAACGGGTCGACCGGAGCAGTTGCTCTCGACTCCCAGCAACCGGAAGGAACACACCATGGCGGGTCAGCTCAGTGCCAGTGCAACCGAAATTGACAATTTCGTGAAGACCTCCGAGTCGAAGCACCAGGATCTGCTTACCGCGATCACGGCGCTGAAGGCGCTGGAGGACCAGACCACCGCAACGTGGAGTGGTGGCGCCCGCGCGGCGTTCGACTCCTTCATGGAGCGTTACTACTTCCAGGCCGACAAGCTCAACGACAAGCTCCTCGAGACCTGTGAGAGCCTGCGAAATGCTGGCAAGACGTACGACGAGCAGGACCAGGACTTCGCCTCGCAGGTGAAGGCTCAGGTCAGCTCGCTCGACCTGCCCGCACTCTGATCCGATCCCACCACACTTAGTAAGGAGCTATCGATGGCAGGCAACGACGTCACGCGGATTTCCGCTAACTTCGGCGAGGTCGAGGCCGGTGCTCAGCGCATCGTCTCCGATGCCCGCGGCATCATGACCCAGCTGGAAGACTTCCACAAGCAGGTCACCGACTTCGTCACGAACAACTGGGCTGGTGACGCGAACGATGCGTTCACCCAGCTGCAGGCGCAGTGGAACACCCACGTGCAGCAGCTCAACACCACCCTTGAAGGCGCGGGCACGCTCGTCCAGAGCGGCAACTCGGACCTCAAGGGCACCGACACCGCCCTCGCGGGTCTGTTCTGAGCCAAGCACCATGCAAGTCAGGCCCCGGCTCAGCCGGGGCCTGACTTGTTTCAACAGCAGCCGCGACTTCGAGTTGGCCCTCTTCAGACAGACAGTGTTGCTCACCGTCGCGTGATTCTGCGTTCTTAGAATCCTGCGCGCTCGACGTACTTCAAGGCGGATTCCTTGTCCTTGAATCCCGACAACAACGTGTACAGCTTCGTCGTCGTGTTGAAGGTCTCCACCGTGGCTCCACCACCGGGGATCGTGTCCTCGATGCGGAACTTCTTCTCGCCCTTGTCGATCAGCCACTCCGGGTGCTGACTGCTCCACTGACGGAGCAGTTTGTCCGGGTTGGTGTCGATCCAGGCGATCGGGTAGCGGTCGATGTCGACGGCGGTCCTCAGGAGCCCTACTGTCAGGCTGTTCTTGGCCGGCACCGTGAACACCACTCGCACTGCGTACGGGTCGTTGCCGATCGGGGCCTTCTCGGTGATGTTGTTGACGGCGACGACTTCACGCAGGGGTGCGGGCAATGCTTCGAGGACGGTCTTGGCGTCGGCCGAAACAGGTTGCGGGGCTGCCTTGCTCGTCGTTGGCGCAGGCTTGGAGGTGCTCTTTGCTGAGGTGGGGGCCGAGGGTGCTTCCTGGACTGCGGATGGGGGCGCTGCGACTGTTCCCGCTTCGTCGTCGCCTCCGCTCGAGACAGCGACAACCCCAACTACCAGTGCGCCGACCACCACAACAGCGCCACCGACCAACACGAGCGGCGATTTCCACCACGGGTTCTGCTGCGGCGGCTGGGGCGACCACCCCTGCTGCGGCTGCTGACCCCAACCTTGTTGCGGGTGGAGCTGACCACCCTGCTGCGCACCGTACTGCGGCTGCATGCCCTGCTGCGGCTGCATCGGCGGATACGGCTGCTGTCCGGCGTACTGCTGCGGCGCACCCTGCCCCGACGCCCAACCCGGACCTTGCTGCCGCGGTGGATAAGTCATGGTTTCCCCTCCCAATTTCACAGGCCGCACCCGACGAACACGCGACCCGCAGCGAGCGTACTTGCGCACGCCTCCGAACCCGAATCGAGCGGTCTCCCAGCGATCAATGAACCTGTGGGCACGGAAGGCCCTGGGAAAATCATTGCAAGAAATTTGACATGTCCGCGCAACATGCAAAGAAATCGCCGAAAACTTTACATATCAGCGCGGTCGGAGTCCCAACCGAGGGCGAGCCCGACGGGGCGAGGACCACGTTCGTCCAGCCGACGGCCAGTGTCTCCCCCGCTGTCCACCAGCCATAGGTCCGCCCCGGCGGGCCCGTCCCTACGCAGGAGGGTTCGCATGACAAACCAGCGGCCCGGAGTTGCGGAAAATATTGACCGAAATTGCGGAATCCAGAGTCCGAAATCGCGGAATCTACGTGACATAACCCCAGCATGGAAGGAATATTGACTGGTCTGGCTCCGAGGCGCATTACGGATGTCGTCTCTGATCGACGAGTATCAGCATGTGCCAGATCCTCACCGCGTCAACTCTCGAAGAGACCATCGCTCAACCCGGTTCTGGAGTATGAAACCCTCGACCTGAGCCTTCGGGTTTTGGCGATTTGGGCGGTGAGGACTCCCAAAGTGTCACCGCAGCCGGTTACCGAATTATTCACAACAGTTTCCGGCCCGGCCCGCCCGGAGGGTCTGCGGAGCATCCTCCAGTGTGTCTTCGAGCGCGGCGTTCCGAGCCTCGACCTCAGCAATGTGCTGGCCCCAGGTTTGGGTGCGGGTTCTGGAGGTCGATACATGGCTCTGGCCTGCAAGTTCGCGTGTGACGGCTAGAATCGAGGCATGACTGCAGCGCACGACTACGAAGACCTGCACGGGTTGGTAGATCGGCTCACGCCGAGCCAGGCTCGTGCGCTCCGCGCTGTCGCATTGCAGTTAGTGGTTGCAGACGGACCTCAACCGAATGCAGCCGCCGAGCCTGCTGGCGGTCGTCGACGCCGCCTGTCGTTCGCCGGTCTCATGCACGCCGAGCCCGATCTCGCTGAGAGGTCAGAGGACTACCTTCGGGAAGAGCGCGGCGAGCAGACAAAGTGATTGTCTGTGATACGGGCCCCCTGGTAGCGGTACTCAACGCCAACGACGCTGCGCACGACCGTTGTTTGGCGTTTCTCGAGCATCATCCCGGGCCTGTGCTCATCCCTGGGCCTGTGCTCGGCGAGGTCTGCTACTTCCTCGAGACACGAGTAGGCCCCAGCGCTGAGGCACGTTTCTTGGAGTCGGTCGCAGCCGGGGAAATTGAGCTGGTCGGCCTCACCGATGTAGACCTGGCTCGGATGGCAGAGCTCGTCCGGCAGTACGCGGACTTCCCTTTGGGCGCAGTTGACGCGTCGGTCATCGCAGTCGCTGAACGACTTGGGGTGACCGAGATTGCCACCCTGGACCGCAGACATTTTCATGCCGTACGCACTCGGCATCGTGATCCGGTGCGACTTCTACCAGACTGACGCTGGTCGCCAACCTTACGGCCCGACGTGGACCGCTCCGACTACCTGCTCGCAGGCGGACATCACACCATCCCAGCCGTTTTCGGCGTACTGACACCCGATGCTGACCTGGACGCCGCGTTCGACAAGCACCTGCCAGCGGACGGTGGATCCGTCGGCGGGGCGTTCTTCGTAGGAGAGGCCGGGGCGGCCGGCGAAGACTACGTCTTGGCGGACGGGGGTGACTGTGCCTGCGGGTTTCTTGGCGATCTGGGCGGTGAGGTCGGCGGCGACCTCGTCGTAGCCCGCACCGGGGGTGACCGGTTTCTGGGTGATGGTGATGCGGTGGCGGGCGGCGTTGTCGGCGACGAGGTCGGCGCGGGCATCGGTGGCGGTGGTGCGATGCCAGCCCGCGGGGACTTCTACGACGACTCGGCCGACTTTTTCGGTGGAAGGTTTCGGCTTCGGCTTCGATGACGTGGGCAGTGGCGCGGAACTGATGATTGTCGGCGTGGTGGTGTGTGCGACGGCGGCGGTTGCCTCCTGGTCACCGGAGCCGAACAGGAAGAAGCCGCCGATGGCAGCCGCGGCGACGACAGCGACCAAGGCCGCGGCGCCGATGTAGAGGGGACGACGATCGACCGGGTTGGTGGCCGCGGCGCGCTCGCGCAGGGGTTGCATCCACTCGGCCGCGGGCGGGATGGTCGGCGTGTAGGCCGGGGTCTTCTGGGTGGGGCGGGCGAGGTCGGTGCCCGTCAGCGTGCTCACGGGTACCCCTGCGCCGCATACGCTTTCGATGACAGCGGTCACCGAGGCGAGTACCGCGGGATCGGTGGTGCCGAACACCTGGACGACGTCGGCGGGGCGATCGGCCAGCAGGCGGCCGAGAAGTGCCGTGAGGTGGCCGAAGCCGTCCTCGTCGGCGAGTTCGGCGGCCGCGAGGTTGGGTTCGACCTCGACCGCCTCGACATGGGAGCCGTTCGTGTCGTAGATGACCGACGACGCCGAGGTCGACAGCATGCCGAACTCGATGATCGCGGTGCGCCGACTGCGGCTGGCGGTGACGTCGACCGCCGAAGCGCGCAGGGCACAGGTCTCGAACACGACCTCGTGGGTGAATTGCCCTGCGGCAGTACCGAACAGGTCCAGCTCCGGCTGCCCCCACGAGGTGGGGTGCACGACGACTATCCGCTCACACAGCGGCGTCACCCGCAGGGTGTCCATGATCGCCCCGAGCACCGCGGACAGCGCCTGGCCCACCGTCGGCATCCGAGGCGGCAACGCGATCACACCGCCGGCCAGGTACTGCACCGCTGACACCGCCTGGGTGGGCGGGGTCAGCGGCTCACCGACGACGAGATCGGAACCGTTGCTACCCAACACAACCGACGGCGCGACATCCCAGTGGGTGGTGGCGCCACGCGCCCACACTTTGGCTTCGCTGACAACGAGCTCGACGACGGTCATTCCGGTTGCGGCATCCAGGCGGTCTGGACCAGGCCCTCGGTATTACGCGTGACGAACGTGCCACGACCGGCAGGCTTGGGGCCGGGGCGCGTGGTGCCGACCATGACGCCTTCGTCCTTGTTGCAACTCATCACCAGTGCGGCCGAACCGAGGTCCTTCATCCGCGCCAGTGTCGCCTCGTACATGGCGCGGCTGGCGCCACCGGAGCGGCGGGCGATGATCAGGTGGAAGCCGAGATCGCGGGCATGCGGCAGATGCTCGACGAGCGCGGCGACCGGGTTGCCCGACGAGGTGGCGACCAGGTCGTAGTCGTCGACGAGCACATACAGCTCGGGGCCGGTCCACCACGAACGCTCACGCAGCTGCTGTGGCGTCACCTCGGGACCGGGGGTCCGCTTGGCCACATATGCCGCGAGATCGGCCATGTTCTGCGTGAATTGTGGTGCGGTGGAACCGTATCCGGCCTGGTAGCCCTCGGGGATGATGCCCAGCATCGAGCGGCGGTAGTCACCGACGATGAAGCGCGCCTCGTTCGGGGTGTTCGACGCCGCGATGCCCTCGATGATCGAGCGCAGCAGCGTGGTCTTACCGGACTCGGAGTCACCGATGATGATGAAGTGCGGGCTCTCCGCGAAATCGATGTAGACCGGGGCGAGCTCGGCCTCGTTGATACCGATCGGGATGCGCATGCACTTGGTCGAAGGATCGACGCGTGATGGCCAGTTCCCGGCCAGGTACAGCAGCTGTTCGCGGGGCAGGTTGTCGGGCAGCATGCGGACCTGCGGTGCGGGACGTCCCGGTGTCATCCGGGCGATCGTCTCCACGGCGCTCGCCACCGCCTGACCGAGGTTCGACGGATCGGCGGAACCGTCGATCCGCGGCAACGCGGTGAGCATGTGCAGGCACTCGGCGGTCATACCGCGACCCGGCCGACCCTGCGGAACCAGCGACGCGAACTTACGGCCGAGGTCGGAATCCATCGGGTCACCGAGGCGGAGCTCGATGCGGGTGCCGATCTGGTCCTTGAGCGCGGGGCGGGCTTCCGCCCAGCGCGCGAGCGCGATCACCACGTGCACGCCATACGAAAGACCCTGCACCGCAAGGTTCATGATGACCTGCTCGAGCGCGTCGAAGTCCTGGCGGATCGAGCCGTAGCCGTCGATCACCAGGAACACATCGCCGAACGGATCCTCGTGCGCGCCGGCCGCGGCCGGGCTGGAGGCCGGGTCCATCGAACGCAGCCGACGGAACTCGACCATCGACTCGATGCCGAGCTGACGGAACTTCGCCTCACGAGTACGGACGATCGTGGTCATCTCGGCGACGGTGCGCCGGACCTGATCCTCGTCGAGGCGGCTGGCCACCGAACCGACATGCGGCAGGCCGAGCAGGCTGGCCATCGTGCCACCACCGAAGTCGAGGCAGTAGAACTGCACCTGCTCAGCGGTGTGGGTGAGCGCCATCGCCATGATCATCGAACGCAGAGCGGTCGACTTGCCCGACTGCGGACCACCGACGATCGCGACGTTGCCTCGCGAACCCGACAGGTCGACGACGAACGGGTCGCGACGCTGGTCGTAGGGGCGGTCGACGATGCCCATCGGGGCGCGCAGGGTCGCGATCGCGGAGAACTCGCCGGTGAGGATCGAGCGCGGCACGAGCTGATCCATGGTCGGCGCCTCCTCGAGCGGCGGCAGCCAGATCTCGTGGGCGGGACGGCCGTGGCCCGCGATGCGCGAGACCAGCATGTTCAGGTTCGACATCTGTTCGTTCTCATCGCCGACCGGCTCCGGCACGAACTCGGCTTCCACCGGCACCGGAACCCGGTCGGCCGCACGGAATCCGACGTGGGTCGCGTTGAACGGGCGGGCGTTGATATCGATCTCGCCGCCGACGATGCCGGCACTGGTGACCTCGCGGGCCGAACCACCACCGACATACGTACCCGACACATACGAGGCCTGGAAGCGCTGGATCTCGCCCGAGTCGGACTTCAGGTAACCGCCACCGGGGGTGCTCGGCAGGTTGTAGGCGTCGGGGACACCGAGGACCTGACGGGACTCGTTGGCGGAGAAGGTCTTCAGGCCGATCCGGTAGGACAGGTGCGACTCCAGGCCCTTGAGCTTGCCTTCCTCCAGACGCTGCGAAGCGAGCAGGAGGTGGACCTGCAGCGAGCGGCCGAGGCGGCCGATCATCACGAACAGTTCCGCGAAGTCGGGGTGCTGGGTGAGCAGTTCGGAGAACTCGTCGAGCACGACGAACAGCGCGGGCAGCGGGTCCAGGTCGGCACCTGCCGCACGGGCCTTCTCGTATTCGGAGACGTTGGCGAAGTTGCCCGCCTGCCGCAGGACTTCCTGGCGGCGGTTCATCTCGCCCGCCAGTGCGTCCTTCATGCGGTCGACGAGGTCGGCTTCGTCCTCGAGGTTGGTGATGACCGCGGCGACGTGGGGGACGCCGTCGAGGCCGAGGAACGTCGCGCCACCCTTGAAGTCGACCAGGACCAGGTTGAGCTGGTCGGGCGAGTGGGTGGCGAGCAGGCTGAGCACCAGGGTGCGCAGGAATTCCGACTTACCCGAACCGGTCGCGCCGATGCACAGGCCGTGCGGGCCCATGCCGTTCTCGGCGGCTTCCTTGATGTCGAGTTCCACCGGGGCACCGTCGGCGCCGATGCCGAACGGCACGCGCAGACGCTCGCGGCCGTAGCGGGGACGCCAGGCGCTGGCCGGGTTGAAGTTACCGATATCACCCAGGCTCATCAGCTGCGACCAGGTGGAGATCGTCTCGGTCTCGTCGGTCTCGACGTCGCTGCTGCGCTGGGTGGCCGCGCGGTAGGGCGCGAGCCTGCGGGCGAGCTGCTGGGCCTGCTCGGCGCTGACCCGGTCGATGGTGGCGAAGCGTTCCTGGTTGCCGGTGGCGCCGCGACCGAGGCACTCGCCGTCTTCGACGACCATCTTGATGCCGCGCGAAACAGCAAGGCGCGGTGCGTAATTGCACAGGTCGATGATGGTGACACCCTCGTACCCGGACTCGCGCAGCTGGTCGTCCTCGGCCTCGAGCAGACCGCCGTCGACGACGATCACCACGTGCACCATGTTCGGGTTGTTCGGCTGGTTACGCGAGTAACGCACCCGGTTGCCGAGCAGCGGATGCAGGCCGCTCATGGCCTCGCGGATGGAGCCGTAGAACATGCGCTGGGTGCCGATGCCGTCCTGCACCTCGGGGTGCTGGGTGTGGGGCAGCCACTTGGTCCACTCCCACTCGCGGGCGGTGTCCGGGCCACAGACCACCGCGACGAGCACCTGGTCGGGCGCCTGGAACATGCACAGCTGCAACAACATCGCGCGCGTCATGTCGCGCGCCTGGGCGCGGTCGCCGTCCAGGGCGACGGTGCCGAAGCCCTTCACCGCGATAGCGGTCGGCAGGTCGGGAACCGTGGAATGCGCGCGCACGAAACGGCGCAGCGACACCGCGGCGATGGGCTCGAGTTCTTCGACAGGGCCGGTTTCCGGAGCCACCAGCCTGGTCGCCAGACGCTGACCACCGAGGCCGATGCGCGCGTGGCAGAAGTCTTTGTCGCCGGAGCGGCGCTCCCACATCCGGCTGGTGCCGGCGAGCATCCAGATCAGGCCGGGCTCGGGGTGGCTCCACTCGACGGCGGCGCGCTGCTGCTTGGCGGTCTCGTCGACATCTTTACGGACCTGATCGAGGTAGCGCAGGTAGTCCTTGCGGTCCTCGTTGGCCTCGGCGGCCTTGGCGCCCTTGCCACCACCCTGTCCGAACATGGTGACCATCGACATGATCATCATCATCGGGAACATCATCGACATCGGGTTCGACATCATGTTCTTGCCGCCGGTGGTGAACATCAGCGCCATCATGCCGACCATGCCGACCACCATCACGACGGGCATCAGCTTCATCAAAAGGCTGCCCGGGGTGATCCGCGGGATCTCCGGCGGCGGCTGCAAGGTGACCTCGCCACCTGGGGTGCGCGGCATCTCGCGCCGGGCACGGCGCTGGAACCTGACGGTGCTCATGGTCGAAGACTCCCCCTGCTTGACTACTCGCTCATCTGTCGTCGCGACGGGCTCAGTGTAGAGGTCGCGGCTGACATGTCGTATGGTTCGTCAGGCATTCTGCTGTCCGAACGGTGGGTTCCGCAAACTGTCGACCGTTTGAGCGGTCGAGCGGAAACACGAGGTTAAGACGGAACTGGGGGAGTTTTGACGCACGCGCGACTCGATCATGTGGAAGAGGACTCCGCACGCGGCATCGTACGCGCGCCGGACCTTGCCCGAGTAACCATTCTGGCCAAGCACACGCAGGTAGACATGGCTATTCCGGTCGATGTACCGGTTGCCCTTGTCATTCCCAGCGTGGTCGACATGGTCGCGCAGCACAGCCGCTCGAATGAGTTCGACAACGACGGCGAACGCTACGAGCCGGCCGAATGGGTGCTCGCGCGCATCGGCCACCCCCCGTTCTCGAACTCGCTGAGCCTCGGCGAACAGGGTGTGCGCGACGGCGAGCTGCTCATGCTGGAGAGCGCCTCGCACGCGGCGCCGACGCCACTGTTCGACGACATCATGTACAACGTCGCGGTCGCCGACGCCGAGCACTACCGCAGCTGGACGCCGAAGACGGCCCGCATTACCGGTTCGGTGCTCGCCGCGCTCACCATGCTGGTCGGTTGCTTCGGACTGCTGGCCGCGCCGGATGCGTTGCCGTTCTGGGTTTCCGGGTCGCTGGCGTTGTTCGTCTCGATCCTCTGCGTGGTGGCTGGCACGGTGCTGAGCCGCATGTATCGCGACGCCTCGGCCGCGCTGGTGCTCGCGGGCTGTGCGCTGCCGACCGCGTTCACCGGCGGCATGCTGCTGGTCCCCGATCATTACGGCGCGGCGCATCTGCTGCTCGGATTCGCGCTGCTCGGCGCCATCGCGGTGCTCGCTTGGCGGGTCACCGGCATCGGCCTCGCGCTGTTCATCGGAGCGGCGACCGTCGCGGTGTTCGGCGTGCCCGCCGCGCTGGTGGGGCTGCTCACCGATCAGTCGGCCAAGGGGATCGGCGCGGTCGTCGCCGCGCTCGGTTTGGCCGCGCTGTCACTCTCGCCACGCGTTTCGATGCTGCTGGCCAAACTGCCGTTGCCGCCGGTCCCCTCCCCCGGCACCCCGATCGATCCGACCGAGGACGACCCCGACGACCACCGCGCCCTGCCGACCCTCGATGCACTGCGCGCGCGGTCGGAGCGGGCCCGCAACTACCTCGCCGGCCTGGTCAGCGCGACCACCCTGGTCACCGTCGCCGGCGCGCTGCTGTCGACCAACGCCGGTGCCGAGGATCCGTACTGGCCCGGTATCTCGCTGGCCCTGGTGTGCGCGGTGGTGCTGATGTTCCGCAGCCGCACCTACGCGGGCGCCGAGCAGGCCATTGTGCTGATCGCGGGTGGCTCGGCGATTGTGCTGATCATGCTGATCGGCGTCGCGCTCGAAATGCGCCAGCCCCTGGTCGTTTTCGGTGCCGCGCTGGTGATCCTGATCTCGGCGCTGGTGATGGGCCTGATCGTGCCGAACCAGTCCGCGACACCGCCGATGCGCCGGGCCGTCGAGCTGCTCGAGTACGCGTTCGTCGCCGCGGTGCTGCCGCTGGTGTTCTGGGTCGCCGATCTCTACTCGCTGGTTCGCGGGCTGTGAGGCTCGGCTTTCGACTGACGGCCGTTGCTCTTGTCGTCGGGCTTAACGCCGGATTCGGTGTGAGCGGAACGGCTTTCGCTGATCGGCCGCCCGCTATCGACCCCGGAATGTTGCCCGCGGGAGATCCCGCCGCGCCGCCGGACAAGACCGAGCGCGGCAGTGGTACCAACGGACTGTGCTTCCGAACCCAGGCGAGCACGGCGACGGCAGTGATCCCGCCCAGCCAACGTTCGCTCGACCTGGAACGGGCGTGGCAATTCTCCCGTGGCGCAGGGCAACTCGTCGCGGTGATCGACACCGGTGTGCAACCGCATCCCCGGCTGCCCGACCTGTGGGCAGGCGGCGACTACGTGGCCGCCGGTGGCGACGGCACCGAAGACTGTGATGTACACGGCACTGTTGTCGCCGGAATCATCGGCGCGACCAAGGTCGAAGGCCAGGGCTTCTCCGGTGTCGCGCCGGAGGCCCGCATCCTCAGCATTCGCCAGACCAGCTCGCTCTACCAGTCCGAGGGCGCCGGGCGGAACAAGGGACCCGACGACTTCCCCGAGGGCTACGGCAAGGTCTCCTCGCTCGCGAGCGCGATCAGGCGGGCCGCCGACTTCGGCGCTAGTGTGATCAATATCTCTCTCGTCGCCTGCAACAGCAGTTCCCCGGCCAACGAGGCGGCGTTCGGCGCACTCGGTGCGGCTGTGCGATATGCGGCGCTGGAGAAGGACGTGGTGATCGTCAGCTCGGCGGGTAACTCCGACAATGCCTGCAAGTCAGGCAATCCCGGGCCCGACCCACTCAAGCCCGCACAGGATCTGTGGAGCACGATCCGCACCTACGTGAACCCAGCCTGGTACGACGAGTACGTGCTCTCGGTGGGCTCGATCGGCGCCAACGGCGCACCGTCATCGTTCACCGTGCCGGGTCCGTGGGTCGGCATCGCCGCACCGGGAGAAGGCATTACGTCCCTCGATGCCAGGACCACCGGCATCTCCGACGGCAAGTACGACAACCAGGGCAAGTACATGGCTTACAGCGGAACGAGTTTCGCTTCGCCGTATGTCGCCGGTGTCGCAGCGCTGGTGCGCGACAGGTTCCCGGATCTGACCGCGAAGCAGGTCATCGAGCGGCTGCAGGCCACTGCCCACGCACCGGCCGAGGGCTGGAATCCGTACATCGGTTACGGCGCCGTCGATCCCGTCGCCGCGCTGACGAATGAAGTGCCCAAAGAGCTTCCGCCGAAGCAGGCCAGCCCGGCCCGCAGCCAGCAGCTCGCGGTGCCCGCACCCGAGCCGCCCGCGGACAACACCGCGCGCAATGTGGCCCTGATCGGTTCCGGTGCCATCGGCCTCATCCTGGTACTCGGTGTGCTGGCGTCGTTCCCGATCCGGCGCAAGTTCGGGATGTCGGCCGACGATCTCTGACCTGCTCGACCACAGAGCAAGGTACGGTCGGCGGGCCCGACCCCGTCGATCCAGGTAGCCGCATGAATTCGTCAACGACCGAACGCCCACTCACGCGCCGACAGCGGTGGGAGCGCGCGACCAATCTGCCGTTGATGGTGCTCGCGGTGGTGTTCGTCATCATGTACGCGTGGCGGGTGCTCGACACCGATGTGTCGCCCCGCCTCGACACCGGTCTTCTCCTGGCGGATATCGCGATCTGGGCGGTGTTCTTCGTCGATTTCGCGGTGAGGTTGTGGCTGTCGGGCGAGCGCCTGCGCTTCATCCGCAAGCACCCGCTCGACCTGCTGGTCGTGCTCGTGCCGCCGTTTCGGCCGCTGCGCCTGCTCCGGGCTTCCCTGCTGTTGCTCGATGCCCTCAACCGCGCGACGCACCCGCGCACCCGCCTGGTGACCTTCGTCGCCACCAGTTCCGTGCTGATCCTGCTGCTGTCGAGTCTGGCCTTCTTCGACGCCGAGTACGGCGCTCCCGACTCCAAGATCGAGACCTTCGGTGACGCACTGTGGTGGTCGGCGGTCTCGGTGACAACGGTGGGCTACGGCGACGTCTACCCGGTGACCACCGAGGGCCGCCTGGTCTCGCTGGTCCTGATGACCTTGGGCATCGGCCTGATCTCGTTCGCCATCGGCACCATGACCAGCTGGGTTGTCGAACAACTCAAGACCGTCGACGACGCCGCCGACCGCGCGGAGAGCATGCTCCGCGAACTGGTCGAGGAGGTCAAAGCCTTGCGGACCGAGGTCGCCGAGCTCCGTTCCGGCAGCACGACGACCCCGCCCGACTAATTCACCGCGGCGACAGGCTTCTTGGCGGGTGAGGGATCCGGTGCGACACCGTCGTGCGCGACCATCGCCTCTTCCCGGCCCATCGTCGGCCCACCCGCGAGCAGCCCGATGATCGGCCATGGCGCCGGTTCGGCGGTGACTTCCTCGAGGCCGAGCGCCTTGACCGCGTCGGCGTTCTTGATGCCGAAGCGGACGCCGGTGTCGGCGATGTAGAACAGGCTGTCCTTGCGGCGGCTGTTCGGTTCGATCCCGGTGGACTGCACGTAGGCGCCCGAAGCGGGCGGGATGAAGACCGTGTCCGCGTTGGGGCCCGCACCGTCGGCCTGCGCGAGATCGACCATCTTCGCGCTGTCCGGGATCGGCAGGTCGATACCGGTGAGCAAGGTCAGTTCGGCGCGAGCGGTGGCGTCGGCGTTGTCGGTGGCGCCCGCGATCGGCTTCCACGACATGCAGCTGACGGGCTGGTCCTTGGCGGTGATCAGCGTCGGCCGGTCACGCGGGTAGTCCTGCACCTTCAGCGGATGCTGCACCGTCGGCGCGAAGGTTCGGTCGGTGGACTGAATAGTGGTGCCCGCCATGACCGTTGGATAGAAATTGCGGATGATCTGGGCGGTCACTGCCGAAATCGGTTGCAGCCCGTCCTGGAGCACCACAAAGTTCTGGTTGGACTCGTTGAAGATCTGGACCACGTCACCGATCTTGTGGCCGCTCACGTTGTAAGACGGTGTGGCGCCGGGGTTGTCGATGACCGGCGTGATCAGCGGCAGCACTTCGGGAATCGCGTTGAGCAGACCCTCGCCGATCGGACGCGGAGTCAGGCCGGTGATGCCGAGGGCGTGCGTAACGGCCGGATCGTCCATCTTCACGCGGGCGCGCTTGCCGTCGTAGACCAGGTAGACCGAATCCTTGCCCTTCACGAGCAACGCCTTGCCTTCGTCCACCTTCGACGCCTTATCACCCAGACTCGGGTCACCGGCCAGCACCGACGTCGTCAGATCGGCGCTGCCGTCGGACTTGAGCCGATCGCACACCGTCCACGCCCGGCCCTTGCCATTTTTGTCGTAGAGGATCGACGACGGAGCGCCGGGAATGCCGATCAGCTGACCGCGCGGCTTCTTGCCGAGCTCGGATTCCTTGACGATCGACGCCTTGGACGCCTCACCGGCCGCCAACCGGGCCGAGGCCAGGTTCAGCGCGGGGTGCACGACATTGTCGACGACCACGTAGACGCCGCCGGATTCCTTGGCGATCAGGATCTTGCTGTCGCCGATCTTGTCCTGCGGCTTGATCAGCGCGAGTACGCCGCAACCGGCGAGGACCACGATGCCGAGCACCAGTCCGACCACGTAGGCACGGGTCTGCGCGCGCATCGGGTCGTGCAACATCCGCACATCCCGGCGCACCAGGGCGTGCTCCATTCGCCGCACCAGGAAGCGGTATCCGCTGACCTGCCAGCGCGTTGTGGGTTTTGAAGGCATTGGTTCCTCCCCCGAACAGTGCTCTCGTCCGGGCAACACAGTACAGTTCCCGGCAGCAGTTGTTCGCATTCGGCCATCGGTCGATCGACAATCGGGTACCTGGGGGAGGAACGAATGGCTGAGTTCACCGGGGCGGGACCGCGCCCGCTGTTCGGTCGGATTTCGCTGCCGCACCTACTCATTGCGCAGGTCCTCGGCCTGATCGCGGGGGTTGTTGCGCTGATCTGCGGGCTCGACCCACTGCCGGCGCTCGGCATCGCCATCGCGGTGGCAGCCGTGCCGCTGATCCCGTTCGGCAAGCGCACGATCCTCGACTGGATCTCGACCATGCGCCGCTATTCCGGCAAGCGCGAATACACGCTCGGCGACACCGTCGACTTCCGTGACACCGACGGCCGTTCGCTCGGTCTGTACTGGGACGGCAGTCGCGTGGTCACCGTCGTCGAGGTGCTGCCGCCGCGTGGCGGGCTGACCAGAATCGCCCGCACGGCCGTGCACGCCTCGCACCTGTTGCCGCTGCCCGAACTGGCCGCGTGCCTCAACCAGCACGACATCCTGCTCAGCGGGATCGACATCATCAGCCACGGTCACCGCAGCCGGTCCGGCACGCCCGCGGGCGCGATCTACGAATCGCTGCTGGGCCCGCTGCCCGCGACCGCGCACCGCACGGTGTGGCTCGCGATCAGTTTCGACGCGGTGAACTGCCCGGATGCGACGGCCCGTCGCGGTGGTGGCACCGACGGCGCGTCCCGCTCGGTGACCATCGCCACCCAGCGGATCATGCGCACGCTCGAAGACGCCGATTGCAACGCGCGCATCCTCACCGCGCCGGAGATCCGCAAGGCCGTACAGCAGATCACCGCAGGTCTCGATCCGCGCACGCTGAGTCAACGGTGGAAGTACGCCGAGATCGGCAACGCGGTGAATATCGGCAGTGCGGTGGATCCCAAGCAGTTGGGTTCGGATCTGCTCGCGCAGCTGTGGGTGGCGCCGTCCCGGGGTACCACGGTCGCCGTGCGGCTGCGTCCCGGTAGCGATGCCGAATCCGTCAGCGTCGGTGCCGCATGGCGACTGACCGCGCGCGAACTTCCCGAGAAGACCAAGGCCAAGGGCATGGTGTCGATGAGCGGTCGGCATCGCGACGCGCTGCTGGCGCACCTGCCGATCGCGGTTCCCGGTGTCGACGACACGATCCCGACCATCGAGTACCCGATCGATGTCATCGGCGCGCTGCATCTTCCGTCGTCGGGCTGCGGGCAGCTGCTCGGCTCCGATGACGAGGGCAACGGTGTGGCCACCAGGATCGTCGGTGTCGGTATCTCCACCGTGTATGTGGCCGGTGAGCTGTATCTGGCCCAGCAGTTGGTGTTCCGCGCGCTTGCCGTCGGCGAGCGGGTACTGGTGCGCACCGATCGGGCGCAGGCTTGGGAGCAGTTGGTGACCACCGTCGGCAATCCGGAGCGGCTCACCATCGCGGTCGAAACACACCAGTCCGACGCGGGTTTCACCGCGACGGTCGTCGACGGTGTGCTCGCGCCTGCCCCGCACGCCGGTGTCACCACGATCTACCTCACCGGTGATCCGAACGGCTGGCCCGCTTCTCGCCCCGATCTGGAGATCTTCCAGCCGGGCGCGATCGGCAACCGCGTCGTTCTGCGCACGGGAACGACCAGGGTGAACCTCACGCTGGTGTCGATCCCCCGCGAGTCGACCTATATCGGCCAGCCGCGCGGTCAGCGCACGATGGCCTCGGCCTGATCAATCCACCCGGCGACGGAGATCCTGCTCAGCGGATCAGCCCGGATAGGGCTCCACGGTGCGGGCGGCGCGCAAAGTTGTACCCCACCAGGCCAATTGGTTCAGCATGCGATCGCACGCGTCGATCGCGGCGTCGTCGGTGGTCATGCCGGTCTTGTCGAAGCGGCGTTTGGCCTGGGCGAAGCTCACCGATTCGCGCACCGACACCATGTGCAGTTCCGCGACCACCTGACGCAACTGCTCGACCGCGCGCAACCCACCCGACAGGCCGCCGTAGGACACGAACCCGATCGGCTTGGCCCGCCACTCGTGCTTGGCGCTGTCGAGCGCGGTCTTCAGCGAAGCCGGGTACCCGTGGTTGTACTCGGAGGTGACAGCGACAAACGCGTCCGCCACGGCCAACCTGGCCCGGAACGCCGCGACCTCCGGCGTCTCGGTGAGGTCGACGGGCAGCGCCAGATCGCGCAGATCGAGCACCCCCACCTCGAATTCCGGCCGCTCGCCCAGCGCGGTGACCAGCCAACCGGCCACCACGGGCGCGAATCGCTCGGGTCGGGTACTGGCGACGATGATCTCCAACCGCAGCGGTGCGTTCATGCCGCCGAGCTTATCGACACGCCAATGCCCCGGTCCCGGAGCCGCTCGTCGACTCGTGCACGATAGGGGCGGTCGGTTTCGTTCATGGGGCGCAGGGGGTCGCGTGATTGTCGGACGTTGGCAGTTGGTGGAGACATTGGGGACACCGCAGACTTGGTCGATGTTGACCGCGGGCACCACGCCGCGCGAGTGGGCGTCGTATCAGCGGGCGATTCCGGCGCGGCTGCAGCCGTTGATCGCGGCCGCGCACGATACCGGCGCACCGGTGGATGAGGTGCTGCCGAAGTCGCGTAATCCGTGGTCGGAGTTGCGGTTTCGCGCTGTGCCGGTGCTGTGGCCCGGATCCCCCGCGCATGCGGTGAAGGTGTGGGTTGGGCCGGAGGTGCCGACGGACGAACTGCGCGTCGCCCCGTTCCAGGTCGACGCGCACGCCCGCGTCATGCGCACCCATCCCGCCGGGCTCGGACCCCATTTCGGTTCCGCACCAGTCGACTACAGCGGTGCCGAGCCGTTCCAGCGTGTTGAGCGGTTCGATCGCGCCCTGGAATTCGTTGCCGCGCTGTACCGTTCGGAACCCCGGAGCCGATGGTCGGGAGTCGCCACCGTGCATTCGGGGATCGGCCCGCGCTCACTGTTGGTGGCCGCGCGCAACGGCAGCGGCGATCAGCAGCGGTTCGCGTGGCGTGGGGTCGCCGTCGATGTCACCGACAGTATTGCCCCACAACACAAGTCGTTCGAGGCCACGACGCTCGAGTTGCTGCGCGAATCGCGGCCCGGCCTGTATCTGGTCATCCTCGATACCGCGCAGGTCCGCGCGGTGCGGTGGGTCACCGAGCCGATGCCGGGGCTCACGTGGCGCGGGGTCGACGAGCGAACCGTCCCGCACCCCGACGACCGCCCCAGGATCGCCGCGCTGCGCGCCGAGGTACTGGCCGGTGCCACGCACGCCGGGCTGAGCGGGTTGCGGCTGGCGGCCGAGGCGGGCGGCTGGCTCACCGTCGACGTCGAGGTGTCACCGCTGCCCAGCGGCGGCGCGGCCCCTGCCTTCATGCTCGCCCAGTTGCAGGTCACCGCGCCGCCGGGATGATCAGGGCAGTTCGAAGGGCAGCGATACCCCGGCATGCACCTGGCAGCGCTCGCAGGTGTCGGTGCCGTCGACCGCGGTGATCGCGCGCCGCATGAGCTCCTTGAACGGTCCGAGGTTCTTCTTGAACTCGGCGAACACGTCGACCGCGTGCACGCCGGCACCCTCTTCGAGGCCGGCATCCAAGTCGGTGACGAGAGCGACTGCGGCGTAGCACATTTCGAGTTCACGGGCGAGGACGGCTTCTGGATGTCCGGTCATATTGACCAGGTCCCAGCCCTGCGCGGCGAACCAGCGGCTCTCGGCGCGGGTGGAGAAGCGCGGGCCAGCCACCACGACCATCGTGCCGGAATCCTCGACTCGGAGCCCACCCGCCGACTTCACCGCCGCGGCGCGCAGGTCGTCGCAGTAGGGATCGGCGAAGGAGACATGGACGCCGCCACCGTCGAAGTAGGTCTGCGGACGACCCGAGGTCCGGTCGACGAGCTGATCCGGCACCGCCACGGTGCCCGGACCCCAATCGGCGCGCAAGCTGCCGACCGCGCACGGCGCG
Source organism: Nocardia sp. NPDC059195 (assembly GCF_042754695.1). Taxonomy (NCBI): domain Bacteria; kingdom Bacillati; phylum Actinomycetota; class Actinomycetes; order Mycobacteriales; family Nocardiaceae; genus Nocardia; species Nocardia sp. NPDC059195. The sequence continues at coordinate 29,582 of NZ_JBHZBG010000007.1, forward strand.
AACACCCGGCGTACCCCGAGTGCCCGCAGCGCCCACATATTCGCCTGGTAGGGCAGGGTGTGCGGGGCGAACTCGTGCTGCTTGCCGTGCCGCGGCAGGAAGGCGACGGCGCGGCCTTCGACCTCCCCGATCGCGACCGGCGCACTCGGCGCGCCATACGGTGTGTCGACCTCGACGTGCACCGCGTCGTGGTCGAAGAAGTCATAGAAACCGCTGCCGCCGATGACGGCGAGTGCGGGCCGGGGAAGCGAACTCATAGCGCCGATTCTTCCGTCCGGGCCGAGCGCGCGCAGCACCGGGGACCTGTCATCTGACAATTCCACCGCGAAACTGTACCCTAGGGGGGTATTAGTTCGCCACGCGAGCTACCAGGCAGGCGAGGAGACCTACGGTGACAACACCCACCCCCGACACCGCGACCGGCGACGAGCACGCGGGCCACGCAGGCCACGGCTACATCACCGCCAAGGACGACTACCTCAAGCGATTGCGCCGCATCGAGGGCCAATCGCGCGGGCTCCAGCGGATGGTCGAAGAGGAGAAATACTGCATCGACATCCTCACCCAGGTCTCCGCCATGACCAAGGCGCTGCAGGCCGTCGCGATGGGGCTGCTCGAGGACCACATCTCGCACTGCGTGGTCGATGCCGCGGTGGCCGGTGGACCCGAGGCCGACGCCAAGATCAAAGAGGCCACCGACGCGATCGCACGGTTGGTCAGGTCCTGAAGCCGGGTAGCACCGAACGCGGGGCGAATCGCTAGCCCGCACGCAGGCAATCCTGTCCGTCGGTCCACGGATTGGCCGCCTCGTCGATGACGAAGTCGGCGAACAGCAGCCCCGACTTGCCCGGCGGCAACGGCCGCACCAGGTCACGGCCGTCCGGGCCGAGGATCCTGGCCACCCCACCGCCGCCGCTGAGCAGCAGATGTTGCGGCGAACGCGCGTCGACGACCGACCAGCCCGTCATCGGAACGAGCGCCGTCGGCGCGATCACCACGACCCCACTGTCGCGCGCGTACTGTTCGGCGACCTTGCTGTTCACCGCGAGCACGATGTCGTCGCTGACCTCGTGATACACAGTGAATCCAGAGAACGCGGCAACGTGGACCTGCTCCCGCCACAGGTCCACGCGCCGGTCCGGGCACAGATGATCGGCTCCCCCCAGGACGCCGACCCGGCCCAGTTCAGTGTGGTAAACCTCCGACGGCGCCACACCGTCGGCGAAGACTTCACGTTCCAGTGGCGTCGGCCATTGCTTGCGCGCCACCTGCACCTGCCCCTCCGGGCTCACCATCGCCTGCGACATATAGATTTCGTCGCCGGCCCGCTCGGCGAACCCGAGCACCACCCGCACCTGGGCCCACTGTGCCGCGTCCGCGATGGCAGCCATCTCGGCGCCATCTCTGGTCATCGAGTTGGCGAGATACCGCGACTGGAACTCCGACCCCCAGTCCACCGAGTTCAGCCACAGCCACCAGGGATACCCCGGCAGAAAGACCTCGGGAAACGCGATGAGCTGCGCCCCACCGGCGCCCGCGTCCTCGATGAACCCGATCGTCTGCGCGACACCGGCAGGCAGATGCAGCCACGCAGGTTCGGCCTGCACTGCTGCCGCCCTGATCCGAATCGACATCGTGGATCGCCCCTCACACCGCACTGTTCCAACGAAATCCAGTGTGATGCAACAACGATCGTGCTTACAGCCCTACTGCGCCAAGCCGCTGACAATCGGTGCCACGTTGATCACCCGAAGCGCGACTGCCGATAGGCACCGGGCGTCATTCCGGTTTCCCGCTGGAACACGCGATAGAAGTGCCGTTCGGAGGCGAATCCCGAGGCGAAAGCGACCGCCGCGGGCGGGTGGCTTCTGTTGCGGGCCAGCAGTTTCTGCGCATGCGCGACGCGCAGTCTGCGCAGGGTAGTGCTGAGGCTGTCGCCGGTGCCGTCGAAGATCCGAAACAGTGTGCGGCGCGAGATGTGGCAGGCTGCCGCAACCTCGTCGACGGTCAATTCCGGTTCGGTGCAATGCTTTCGGAGGTAGACCATGACGTGTTCGCGACTGAGCGCGTCGGCGGGGGCCTCGGTAGGTTCGCTCCCCGAAGCGAGCAGCACCGCCGAGCCGAGGAGGTCGAGCGCGCTTCTGGCCAGGATGTCGGCCTGCGCGGGCGATTGCGCGCGGACCCGGGCGAGCTCACGAAAGTAGGTGGCCACCACACCCGCCGGGCTGTCCGGAGCAATCACGGTGGCGGTCGGTATGCGCACCTCGCCGAGCCCCGGCTGCAGGCGGAGCAGCCGTGTCGGCACTCGCACGCACACCTGCTCGTAGGACACGCTGTCGTGCCAGAGCGAGGGTCGCGCGGTGTCGAGGAACGTCATCTGGCCCGGCTTCAGCAGCACCGAGCGGCCGTCCTGCGTGAGCCTGGCCTGACCGGCGACCTGAATGCTGACCAGCAGGTATTCCTCATCCGCACATGCCACATGGGTCTTGGTGCGCCGGAATTCCTGATTCCCACCCGCGAGCGCGGTCAGCGAGAAGTCGGCGACACCGGGCAGCGCACTGCTGGTGAGCCTGCCGAACGTGGGTGCGTCCAAGGTGGGGTCGAGTGCGAGCGGGAAATAGGTCTGCGTCATCAACGCTTCCCATTGCTCGAACTCCACGCTCCGGGGCGTCGTCGCCGAGAACTCGAGCGTCGTCGGTTCGTTCGCCATCGGCAGCCAACCTCCGCCAGCTCAGACATAGCCGCCTCTACGACATCGGCCAACAATAGCCCCTTCGGCACACCCTCTCAATGGGAACATTTGATGCACGCCACCAGCGAAGATACTTCTGCGAAAGCCCCTTCAGTAACCTGCGATTCGCAGCGATCACGGCGAATATGCCGCTGCGAAACAACCATCGACAATGCGGTACGCCGCGGCCATCGCCTTATGCCCCGGCCAGTCCGGCGCGCACCGGCTCGCGCCGCACGACCCGACCGCTCGACACCCGCATAGGCTGCAAGCGCTCGCCGCGCGGCGCAGCCGCGGTGGCCTTGCGAAGGGCGCGACCGAGATCGAGATCGGCGTAGAGCAGCCCCTCCTCGCCTTCCGCGAGTGGCGTGGCGAGTTCGAGCCCTCCGGGTCCGAAGATCCGCGAGACCCCGCCACCGCCACGGAGCAGGCGCCGCTCGGGCGTGCGCGCGTCGACAACCTCCCAGCCCGCCACCGGCACGACCGCGACGGGCGCGATGACATGGGTTGACCCGTCCATCGCGTAGCGGACACTGGCGGCGGTATTGAGATCGGGCCCCCACTCCTTGCCCTCGCCGTAGTACACGGTGAAGCCCGACCACGCCGACACGTGGATCTGCTCGCGCTGATCGTGCATCTGTCCGCGCAGGTCCGCGCGGAGATGATCGGCGCCGCCGAGCACACCGATCCGGCCGTGCACGGTGTCGCGGACCAGCGGTCCCCCGCCTGGGGAAACGCTGAAGACAGTGCGCTCGAGCCCGGTCGGTTCAGCCTTGCGAGCGACGGCGATGGTGCCGTCGGCATCGATCAAGGCCTGAGACATGAAGACCTCACGGCCGGCCCGCTCGGCGAAGCCGATCGAGACGTGCAGGCCCTTACGGCGGGCCGCGTAGGCGATGGCACGCAGTTCCGGGCCGTCGGCGGTCAGCGCGTTGGCCAGGTATCTGGCCAGGAATTCCTCACCCCAGTCGACCGAATTGAGCCACATCCACCACGGAAATCCGGGCAGGAAGGTCTCCGGAAAAGCGATCAGTTGCGCGCCGCCCCGTTCGGCCGACTCGATATATTCGATTGTCTGTTCGACTCCTGCGGACAGATTCAACCACTTCGGCTCGGCTTGCACCGCTGCCACGCGTACCCGACTCATCGTGCCCCCTTGTCGCTCAACCAGTGAAGATTGTTCAATTCACTCTCTCGCAGAATGGCGCCACACAAACTGTCATCCTGTGCCAGGCAACTGACCGTCTGTGCCAATCCGCCGTTTACGGCCGGAAATCGGTTTCGGCGCACGCCATTGGGTTCGATGCAAACCTCGACATGAGTCTTGCTAAGAGCTTGCCGAAGCGCCGACCATTATTCAAGGGTGCTCGACACCAGCGGACAGTCGAATACCCCTCGCGGCCCGTCGAACCCGTCGACGGAAAGGGCGTGGCGATGGCCAGACGGTCTTGTGAGGAAAAGGCGCGATCAGATAAGCGCACTCGTCGCGATCATGCGGAATTCGCCGGGCGTCATCCCGGTCTCCAGCCGGAAGGCACGGAAGAAGTGGCGTTCGGACGCAAAGCCTGACGCGAGCGCGACGGTCGCTGTCGCCCGGCTGGGATAGCGGGCGAGCAGCGTGCGCGCGCATTCCACCCGCATACGCCGCAGCACGGCGCTGAGCCCGTCCTCCACGTCACCGAACAGCCGGTACAGCGTTCGTCGCGACACCAGACAGGCTCGGGCGATGTCGTCGATCGTCAGGCTCGGATCGGCGCATCTGGTTCGCATGAAAGCGAGCACCTGCTCGCGGGACAACGCCTGCGCGGGCTCACCCGACGGAATGTCCCCCGAGGCCAGCCGGACCGCGGAGGCGAGCAGTTTGACACCGCTGTCGGCCAGCACGGTCGCGTGGCCAGGGGCGCTCTGCTGGACGCGGGCCAGATCGCGGAAGAAGCCGGCGACCACCCCGCCCGCGCTGTCGGCGGTAACCGTCACCGCGGTCGGCAACGGGGAATTGCCGGAGCCCAGTTGCTGGCGCAGGACCTCGAGCGGTGTCTGCACCACGACCTGCGACCACGGTCCGCCGAGATCCCAGTGATACGGGCGAGAGGTGTCATAGAAGACCATGTCGCCGGGCCGCACCAACGCCACCCGATCGTCCTGGTGCAGCAGGCCGGAACCTTCGGTCAGGATGGAGACCAGGAGGAATTCGCCCTCGGTCTTCGCGATTCCGCGAGGGGTGCGGCGGATGCGCTGGGCGCCCGCGCTGACCGTCGACAGATCGAAGCCAGGCTGGCTGGTGCGTTCGATCCGGCCGTGGAAGCCGCCCTCACCTCTCGGGTCGACCATCAGCGGGACATAGCTCTCCGAGAGCAGCGACTCCCATTCGGCAAACGATTCGCTTCCCCCGGCGCGGGTCTCCGCAACCGCCATGCCAACCACCTCGCTCCCTATCCGAACCGAACAGCAAACAGTTGGCGTCGCACAATCGGCGAGCTCGCCCTGAACAGAGCCTGCCAGATCGACCGACTCGTTTCCATCGAAAGTTTCCGAACGGGATGGTTGGACGTCACCCTAAAGGCGTCTATCACTGGCAATTCCAGCGGGTATCCAGTGCGAGTCTTTCAAGGTAAATACTCCATGTGAGGCATGTCACTATACCGGGCGTGGCGCCAGTGTCAGCCGATGTGAGTGCCGGAACGGGCAACTATTCGGTATTCGCCCGGCGTCATGCCCGTCTCCGCCTGGAACGCTCGATAGAACTGTCGCTCGGTGGCGAATCCCGACGCGGTTGCCACTGCCGCCACCGACCGGAAATCGGCGGCCGCGAGTAACACCCGAGCCCGTTCGAGCCGCAAGCCGCGCAGCACAGCCCCGAGTCCGCCCTCGAACTCCGCGACCACCCGATAGAGCGTGCGCCGCGACACCCCACAGGCGTCCGCGATCCGCTCGATCGTCAAACCTGGGTCGGTGAAGTTGGCCCGCAAGAAGTCCAGCACGTGCTGTTCGTTCACCGCCGCGGTCTGCGCCCGGCCGGGTCGCCCGCCCGCCGCGATGGTGGCCGCCGCACCGAGGAGATCGATGCCGCTGCCCGCGAGCACTGCCGCCGCCGCCGGGTCCGTGCTGTGCAACTGTGCGACCCGCTGGAAGAATCTGGCCAGCATGAGCCCGACGCCACCCTCCCCGAGAACCATCCCGGCAGGCAGTACGTCGGCACGAACCCCCAGATAGTCGACGACCTGCTGCCGGGGCACCCGGACGGTGAGATCCTCGATCAGGCCGTCCGAGCGCCACCGGATCGGCTGCGCAGTGTCGTAGAAGATCATCGCGCCCGGCGTCAGCTCGACGCGGTGTCCCGCGTGCTCCACCTGGGCGCGCCCGGCGAGGACGACGCTACCGATGACATGGAAATCGTCGGCCCTGGCGATGTGCCGTCGCGTCCGGCGCAATTCGTGCCCCTCGGCGAGCACTGTGCCCACCGCGACATCACCGAAATCGGCCGACCTGATCCGCCCCTCGAACGCGCGCGGCACGGTTGGCGCGATCGACACCTCGGTGAGCGCGCCGGCAACCAGCTGTTCCCAGTACCCGAACGCGTCCGGCTCGGCGATCTGCGCAGTCGAGCAGATCTCGGGAAAACCCTCGAACGCCGTCATCGCCCGATCGCTATTCCACCGCGACAGGGCGCAGGCTCGCCCGGAGGCGCCTACCGTCGACGAATACGATTTCGCCCGGCCGCAATTCGGCCATTCGGCTGCCCTGCGTGATCCGCCCGCTGCCCGACAGACAGATACCGACGTACAGCACTTCGACACTCGCCATTACCGTTTCCCATTCATCGAATGACGCGGCCGAGGAGGTATCCATCGTCTGAGAGAAACCTAGCATCGCCACCATTCACCACACCGATAAGGTGAGCGCCACCACCGAAGACCAACACAGTTGCAAAGAAGCCGCCTTCTTTCTATCGGCCGGAATTGTAGTGAATAACAATCGAATCGCCACTCGGCCGATGCGATGTCACTGCGAGAACGGATACGGCAATCAATCGCCGCAGCAGCCGCCTTCGGGTGCCGGCACAGTTCTGGTTTCGCGGGTTTGGATGTTGCGGGCGGCGAGGTCGGCGTCGGCGGGGTAGTCGACGGCGATCAGGCTCAGCCCGTGGGCGGGGGCGACGGTGACCGAGCTGGATCGTTCGGTCTCGGCGAGCAGGGCCTTCGTCCATTCAGGCGTTCGGCGGCCTTCGCCGACCGCGAGGACCGCGCCGACGAGGCTGCGAACCATCGACCAGCAGAAGGCGTCGGCGCTGACGTAGGCGGTGAGCAGGTCGCCGTCGCGTTCCCAGTCGAAGCGCTGGAGTTCACGGATGGTGGTCGCGCCCTCGCGGCGGCGGCAGAAAGCGGCGAAGTTGTGCAGGCCCAACAGGTTTCGGGATGCGGCGCGCATGGCCTCGAGGTCTACGCCGGGCTTGCACGGCACCACCCCGCGCGCCTGCAACGGCTGCGCGCCGTAGGGGGCAGCGGTGAGCCGGTAGGCGTAGTGGCGGCGCATCGCGGAGAAGCGCGCGTCGAATTCGGGAGGGGCGGTGCGGATTTCGGTGATCCGCACGTCCTTGGGCAGGAACTTGGCCATGCGGTACATCAACTTGTCGGCGTCGAATTCGGCCACCGTGTCGAAGTGCGCGACCTGACCTTCGGCGTGCACGCCCGCGTCGGTACGTCCGGCGACCGTCAGCGCAAGTGGCTCACGCAACACCTTCGACAGCGACTCCTCGAGCACACCTTGCACCGTGCGCAACCCCGGCTGACGTGCCCAGCCGGTGAAATCGGTGCCGTCGTAACTGATCCCGAGCCGCACCCGAGTCGACGTCTCATCCATGGCATTCTCCTGAATTCGCGCACAGAAAGAACCGAGCCCGCCACCCACGAAGGGTGACGGGCTCGGCAGAACTCCTGAGAATCAGGCGTCCTTCTTGTCCTCGGTGGCCTCGTCGGCGGCCGGGGCATCAGCCACGGTCTCGTCGGCGACGGTCTCCTCGACGACCTCAGCGGCCGGAGCCTCTTCGGTCTTCTGCGAAGCGGCGACACGACGAGCCCGATCGGCCTCGTTGGTCACGGTCTTCTCGCGGACGAGCTCGATGATGGCCATCGGCGCGTTGTCACCCTTGCGCGGCAGCGCCTTGGTGATACGCGTGTAGCCACCCTCGCGACCCTCGAACGAGGGACCGATCTCCGCGAACAGCACGTGGACGATGTCCTTGCTGCGGATGTCCTTCATGACCTCACGACGGTCGGCGAGAGTGCCGCCCTTCGCCTTGGTGATGATCTTCTCGGCATAGGGACGAACCGCCTTGGCCTTGGCCTCGGTGGTCGTGATCCGACCGTGCTCGAAAAGCGCCGTGGCCAGGTTGGCGAAGATCGCCTTCTGGTGCGACGCCGAGCCGCCGAACCGGCGGCCCTTCTTGGGCTTGGGCATTGTGGGTTTCTCCTGGGCGTATTAAAGCTGTTCGGTTTCGGCGTAGTCCTGCTCGCCGCCGTCGGTATCACTGAACGTGCCGCTGTCGCTCCACGTTCCGGTGCTCGCGTCGTAACCCACCACGGAGGACGGGTCGAACGACGCCGGGCTGTCCTTGAGCGAGAGGCCCAGCGTGTGCAGCTTGACCTTCACCTCGTCGATGGACTTCTGGCCGAAGTTGCGGATGTCGAGCAGGTCCGACTCGGTACGGGCGACAAGCTCGCCCACCGTGTGCACACCCTCGCGCTTGAGGCAGTTGTAGGACCGGACGGTGAGGTCCAGGTCCTCGATCGGCAGGCCGAACGAGGCGATGTGATCTGCCTCGGCCGGGCTGGGGCCGATCTCGATGCCCTCGGCTTCGACGTTGAGCTCACGGGCCAGGCCGAAGAGCTCGACCAGGGTCTTACCCGCCGAAGCGAGCGCGTCCCGGGCCGTGATGGAGTTCTTGGTCTCCACGTCGAGGATGAGACGGTCGAAGTCGGTGCGCTGCTCGACACGGGTGGCCTCGACCTTGTAGGTCACCTTGAGCACCGGGGAGTAGATCGAATCCACCGGGATCCGGCCGATTTCCGCGCCGGTCGCCTTGTTCTGCACGGCGGGCACGTAACCGCGACCCCGCTCGACGACGAGCTCGATCTCGAGCTTGCCCTTGTCGTTGAGGGTGGCGATGTGCATGTCCGGGTTGTGCACGATGACGCCGGCAGGCGGGACGATGTCACCAGCGGTGACGGTGCCCGGGCCCTGCTTGCGCACGTACATGGTGACCGGCTCGTCCTCTTCGGAGGACACGACCAGACCCTTGAGGTTCAGGATGATGTCGGTGACATCTTCCTTCACGCCGGGGACGGTGGTGAACTCGTGCAGGACGCCGTCGATGCGGATGCTCGTGACCGCGGCCCCCGGGATGGAGGACAGCAGGGTACGACGCAGCGAGTTGCCGAGGGTGTAACCGAAGCCCGGCTCGAGGGGTTCGATGGTGAACTTCGAGCGGTTCTCCGCCACAACCTCTTCGGTCAGTGTCGGACGCTGGGAAATCAGCATGAGGATCTACTTCCTGTTCAGGGCATCCGCTATTTGATGCCTCGTCAGTGATTGCGGGGGCCGCCGCGTGACGGCCCCCACCGTTAAGCGATTACTTCGAGTAGTACTCGACGATGAGCTGTTCCTGCAGCGGCACATCGATCTGCGCGCGCTCGGGCAGCTGGTGCACCAGGATGCGCAGGCGGCCGGGGACGACCTGCAGCCAACCGGGAACCGGACGGTCGCCGACGGTCTCGCGAGCCACCTGGAACGGCAGCGTCGGGAGCGACTTCTCCTTGACATCGATGATGTCGTACTGGGAGACCTGGTAGCTGGGGACGTTCACCTTGACACCGTTGACGATGAAGTGACCGTGGCTGACCAGCTGACGGGCCTGACGACGGGTACGGGCCAGACCGGCGCGGTACACGACGTTGTCCAGACGAGCCTCGAGCAGACGGAGCAGGTTGTCGCCGGTCTTACCCTTGAGGCGGTTGGCCTCTTCGTAGTAACGACGGAACTGCTTCTCCATGACGCCGTACGAGAAGCGAGCCTTCTGCTTCTCCTGCAGCTGCATGAGGTACTCGGATTCCTTGATCCGCGCGCGGCCGTGCTGGCCGGGCGGGTAAGGACGACGCTCGAACGCCTGGTCGCCTCCGACGAGGTCGACGCGCAGACGACGCGACTTGCGGGTGATGGGGCCTGTATAACGTGCCATTTTAAGCTTTTTCCTTTCCCGCTGTTAGACGCGACGCCGCTTGGGCGGACGGCAGCCGTTGTGCGGCTGGGGAGTGACATCGGAGATCGAGCCGACCTCCAGGCCAGCGGCCTGCAGCGAACGGATCGCGGTCTCGCGGCCCGAACCCGGACCCTTCACGAACACGTCGACCTTCTTGACGCCGTTCTCCTGCGCCTTGCGGGCAGCGTTCTCGGCAGCGAGCTGCGCGGCGAACGGGGTGCTCTTACGCGAACCCTTGAAACCGACGTGACCCGACGACGCCCACGAGATGACATTGCCCTCGGGGTCGGTGATCGAGACGATCGTGTTGTTGAACGTGCTCTTGATGTGCGCGTGGCCGTGCGGGATGTTCTTCTTATCCCGGCGACGCGACTTCTGAGTCTTCTTCGGGCCAGCGGCCCGGCTCTTCGGAGGCATACGCTATCCCTACTTCTTCTTGCCGGCGACGGTCTTCTTCGGACCCTTGCGCGTACGCGCGTTGGTCTTGGTGCGCTGACCACGAACGGGCAGGCCACGACGGTGGCGGATGCCCTGGTAGCAGCCGATCTCGATCTTGCGGCGAATATCGGCCTGAACCTCGCGGCGCAGGTCACCTTCGACCTTGTAGTCGGTGCCCTCGATGTAATCGCGGAGCTTCGACAGGTCGTCGTCGCTGAGATCCTTGGAGCGCAGGTCCGGGCTGACGCCCGTCTCGGCCAGGATCTGAGTGGCGCGGGTGCGCCCGATTCCGAAAATGTAGGTCAGCGCGATCTCCATGCGCTTTTCGCGCGGGAGATCAACGCCCATCAGACGTGCCATGTGGCAGGTTCCTTAATGGTTGCGGAGGTCTGCTCCCCGTCCGTCCCCCCGTCTTCACCAAAGTGGGGGCACCGGCCTCCGTGCCGGTGGATGGCGCGCACAAGTACGTGCGTGCTGGAGCTGGGAGTGCTTCTTTCGGTCAGTCCGATCAAACGATCGGTGCCCGGTGGTGAGGCTGGATCAGCCCTGGCGCTGCTTGTGGCGCAGGTTGTCGCAAATCACCATGACCCGACCATGACGGCGGATCACCTTGCACTTCTCGCAGATCTTCTTGACGCTCGGATTAACCTTCACGTCAGTCCAATCTTTTGTTGGTCCACACAGGTGGTGTGAACACAGTTTTTCCCCAGCCAGAGGACTGGGGAAGTCTGGGGTGCGTCCCGGTGCCGGGACACTGTGCGACGCCGCGCGCCGGTAGGGCTCGCGACGCCGTCAGGCATCACTTGTAGCGGTAGACAATCCGGCCGCGTGAGAGGTCGTACGGCGACAGCTCGACGACCACGCGGTCTTCCGGAAGGATACGAATGTAGTGCTGCCGCATCTTTCCGCTGATGTGCGCGAGAACCTTGTGACCGTTCTCGAGCTCGATCCGGAACATCGCATTGGGCAGCGGCTCGACAACTCGACCCTCGACCTCGATGGCCCCGTCTTTCTTCGCCATATCCTCCGCGATCCCGGTTACGCTCAACCTGAGTTTGGATTACTCGTGCTGTTCACACACGAGGCGTCGACGACGAACGGTCGACATGCATGCGAACAGGCGGCGCATAGGTGCACCGCCGCTCAAGCTTACCGGGCCGGGCGGCCAGAGGCAAAAGTGCCCCGCACGGTACACCCCGATCGGGCCTTACACCGCGCTATCGGGCTGGCTTGTCCCCCCAGAGATCTGGGGGTTGACGGTGGGCGATCAGAGGTTCGGCCACAGAGATGAGGCGCCCACCACGGTGTCGGGGTTGTCGCGTAAACTCCACGGCGTCGGAGAAGTGGGTCGATCAGAATCGGGGGACCCTGGTGAGCGAGGCGTGCCGGTGAGCCGCAACAACGACAGCCTCCCCATGCTGCCGCCGTGGCTGTCGGAGAGCGACGTCACACAGGTCGGTTACGAGGCTCCGGTCGAGAACCTGCCCCAGGACGACGAGATCGATGAGGCACCCAAACGCCGCCGCTTCATGGGCCGTGGTGACGATGCTCCGCGTAAGGACAAGGGCAGGCGCCGCCGTAAGGACCGTGAGTCCGAGGAAGAGGCCCCCGCCCAGCAGTCCGCCCGGCCGGCCGAACCCCACGACCAGCGACGCCCTGCCGAGCCGACTCATCAGTCCGGTTCCGGCTGGTCCACCGCCCAGCAGCCCGCGAACCCACTGATTCCCGGCCCGTCCCATCAGCAGCCGCGCGGCGAAGAACAGCCGCGTCAGCAGCCCACCTACGACCAGCCGCCGCACCAGGCAGGCCGCGACTATCCGCAGTCGCCGAGCCGCGAGCAGCAGGCCGCACAGGCGCAGGGCTCTTACCAGCCCACCCAGGCGCAGGAGTCGTACCAGCAGCCCGCTCAGGGGTCGTACCAGCAGCCCGCGCAGGGGCAGGGGTCGTACCAGCAGCCCGCGCAGGGGCAGGCGCCATCCCCGCAGCCAACCCGCGAGCAGCCCCCACACCAGCAGGCAAGCCGCGAGCCGCAGGCGGGCCGCGATGGGTCGCAGTATCAGCAGCCACACCAGCAGGCTGTGCCCGAGCAGCCGAACACCGGCTGGCAGGCTGCGCCGAACCCGCTGACGCCGCCGACCAGCGCACCGCCGGCATCGACCGATCCTGCGCCGCGGCCGGACGCCCACGGTTCGTCGCCCATCCCGGGGCCTTCGGCTGCGGACCCGGCCCCGTGGGCCGGCGGCCAGGCGTCGTCGACCAGCTCGGCTCCTTGGCCGACGGCGCAGCCACCAGCCGATCCCGCGCTGTCCTCCACCGGCGCGCCTCCTTCGCTCCCGTCTTCGCCGACCAGCGGGCATCCGCACGCGGGCCCGGCCACACCCGCGCCGAACACCGAGGCGGCCGATCACGCCGCGAACGCACTCCCGACGCGTACGCCCGCAGCGCCGTCGACCGGCTTCACCCCGCTCGGCCCGAACCAGCAGCGCCCCGACCTCCCGCCGCCCCCTCCCCTGCCGGACCCGCCTGCGCGGCCGACCCAGGCCCCACCACGCCTGACCGTCCCGCCACAGCCGACCACCGCCGAGCAGCTGCCGGTCGCCGCGGACCGGGAAGTCGAGCAGGCAGGCCACGCGGCACCCCAACCGGTGCCGCCACGCGAGGAAGCCCGACAACCCACCACCGACTCGCAGTCGACCTCCGCGCGAGCGGCCGAGCGGGAAACACGACCGGCGCCGTCGTTCCAGGAGGCCGAGCAGGCCACGCCGTCTCGCCAGGCTGGCAACGATGCGCCCGAATCAGCCACGGCGACAACACCATCGCCCGCCGCGGAGTCGCTGGCATCGCAGACGACCGGTGCGCCTCATGCGTCCGGCGGATGGGCGATGCCCGGCGAGGACGCACCAGCGAACACCGTCGCCGCCGAAAGCGCCGCGCAGCCGACCGCGGCCGAACCGCAGGCAGCCTGGGACTCGTTCGCCGATCACACGCAGTCGCCGACAACGGCAGACCGTGTCGCGTCCGAGCCTCGGCCCCACGGACCGTCGACGACCTCCGCGACTCCCGATCCGCTAGCGGAAGCCGCGCAGGCAGGCTCCCGATCCCCGCAGGCTGCAAGCGATTCCGCAGCGCAGCGCCACGCGGCGCAGACGCCGCCGGACTACTCGGCTCCCGAAACATCCTCGGAAGCCGGGCGTTCGGATGCCCGATCCCCGCACGCCGCAAGCGAATCCGCGCCGCAGCACGGATCGCCGTACAGCTCCGGTGAATCCGTGGCTCCGCAGCGGCCACCGGCTACCGAGCAGCGGTCACCGTATGCGTCGGGCGAGAACGTGCCGCCTCCGGCTTATCCTGCGACGCAATACAATTCGGTTCCCGGTGATCCCACGCCGGTCGTACCGACGCATGCGCCAGATGGGCGGACCGAGGTCTTCCGATCCGATGATCCTCGACTACAGACCCGTCCGCCTGGCGTCGATGCGAGCGGGCAGGGTGGCGCGAACGCGGCGGAACAGGCACGCGCCGCGCAAACCGGTTATCGCTCGGGTGAATTCGTGCAGGCGGCCGATACCGCGTCGCCGTATCCCCGCCCGGACGGCACCCCGGCCCAGCACCAGCAGCCCGACGGTCTGCCCACCTACGGTCCCGATGGCGTCGCCCAGCGACCCGACGGCGCGGCACCGCAGTATCGGCCCGATGCCGCTCCGGCGCAGCACCAGCACCCCGACGGCACTCCCGCGCCGCAGTATCGGCCCGACGGCTCCCCGGCTCCGCAGTACCAACAGCCGAATCAGGGGACGCAGCAACAGTTCCCCCCGAACGGCCCGGCCCAGCAGTTCCAGCCGGATGGCTCTCCTGCGCAGCAATACAACCAGCCCAACGGCCCCGGCCAGCAGTACCAGCCAGACGGCACGCCCGCGCAGCAGTTCCAGCCCAACGGACCCGGCCAGCAGTACCAGCCCGACGGCACGCCCGCGCAGTACCAGCAGCCCAATGCGGCCCCGCAGCAGTACCAGCAGCCCGGCCAGGGCCAGCAGCCCCACGGCCAACCTGGTTGGGGCGCACAGCCACAGGGCTACCAGCCCTCGCTCGACAACGTCCCGGTCAAGCGGGCCAAGAAGGCCCCGGGCAGTGGTTGGCGCAAGGCGGTGCATCACGCGTCCGGTGGCGCGATCAATCCCGGCATGTCCGCCGAGGAACTGCGCCTGCAGGAACTCGTTGCCCGTATCCGCCAACCCGTGCGCGGCGACTACCGGATCGCGGTCCTCTCGCTCAAGGGTGGCGTCGGCAAGACGACCACAACGACCGGTATCGGCTCGATCTTCGCCTCGATCCGCGGTGACCGAGTCATCGCCGTCGACGCCAATCCCGACTTCGGCACCCTGTCGCAGCGAGTAGCCATCCAAACCCGCTCGACAGTGCGCGACCTGCTGCTCGACCCGTCTATCCAGCGGTACTCCGATGTTCGCAGGCACACCTCTCAGGGCTCGAGCCGCCTGGAAGTCCTTGCCAGCGAACGTGATCCCGCCGCATCGGAAGCGTTCAACGACGAGGAGTACCGGGCCGTAGCCCGGATCCTGCAGCGCTTCTACAACATCATCCTCACCGACTGCGGCACCGGTCTGATGCACTCGGCGATGAGCGGCGTCCTCGACCTGGCCCACTCCCTGGTGCTGATCTCCTCCGCCGCCATCGACGGTGCCCGCAGCGCCGCCGCGACCCTGGACTGGCTGTCGCTGCACGGCCACGACCACCTGGTCCGCAACGCGGTGGTCGTGATCAACCTGCCCCGCGAGGGCTCACCCAACGTCGGCATCCAGCAGCTGCGCGAGTACTTCCTCTCCCGCTGCCGCGCCGTCCACATCATCCCCTTCGACGAACACCTCTCCGAGGGCGCCGAAATCGACCTACACCGCCTCCACAAATCAACCAAGCGCGCCTACGTGGAACTGGCGGCCACGGTGGCCGACGAGTTCGGCGTCGACCATCGCCGCATCGGCTGAGCTCGCGCGCTGCGGCGGTGCGACCGCCACGGCGGAGCTAGCTCACCACTCCGGCAACCTGCGCCGCCCGGCCAGCACGTCGCGCACCAGATCGTCGTAGGCGTCGGCCAGTTCGGCCAGATGGTGCCACGCGCAGTGCAGCATCTCGTCGTGTGCGGCCAGGGTCATCAGCGCATGGTGCGCTCGCACGGAAGCCTCGGCCATGCGGTCGATGACCGAGCCGACGGTCTCCGTGTGCAGTGTCGCGCCGAGGCGGTGCTGCGGTATTGCTCGCAGCACCCAGTCATCGATCGCCAGCACCAGTTCACTACGGCGACAGTCTATTTCGCGCAGGACCACCGGATCGGTGTCGACCCGTCCGCCGCGCCCGACAATGCGTTTCTCGTGCAGCACCGCCAGATCGCGCGCGAACCACAACAGCGGCCCACCGACCACCCGATGTCCGCGACACGCCCGGACGAGAATGTCGGAGAGGGGTAACAGACCGGTAGCAGCCGGGGGCCCGGCGGTATCGACACACCGCATGGTGTCGGGGAAAGCCATTACAACTGTTGAACTCTCCGAACCAGCCACGTTGCCTCGCCGTCATCGCCGCAGAGCACCGGATCAGGACGTTCATTACAATAAACCTCGCAAGCTCTCTGTCAAGCATTACTCGGCCGTAGGTAACCGATACGAGTACACTTCGTTACCTGCACGACCTACCGAGGAGCATGATGGCGGACGGTCCGACCTATCTCCGGATCGCGAACCTTCTCCGTGAGGAGATCCGTGCGGGCACTTGGAAACCGGGCGATCGACTGCCGAGTCACTCCGAGCTCGCCACCCAGATGCAGGTCTCGATCACCACCTCGCGCAACGCGATTCAGGTGCTCGTCGCTGAAAATCTTGTCTACACAGCGACTTCCCGCGGCACCATCGTGCGAAACCAGGAAGTACTGGAATCGGTGGTCACCGACCACATCCGTCGCGATCGGCCCAAGTCGGCGCACGACATCTTCTCCGAAATCGCGCGCGCGGCCAACCGCGAACCGTCCAAGCAATTCAGCACCAGGATGGAACCCGCGAGCGCCGAGGTCGCGCGCTGGCTCGGTGTCACCGCCGACTCCTGGGTGCTTGCCCGCACGGTCGTGCAGTACCTCGACCACGAACCGTGGTCGTGGGAGGTGAGCTTCTACCCCCGCGACCTCGCCGAAGCCGCCGGCATCGACTCCCCCCGCGATATCCCCGAGGGCACCACCCGGCGTCTGGCCGACCGCGGCTACGGCGAGACCGCCCACCGCGATACCGTGCTGGCCCGTGCCGCCACCGCCGAAGAAGCGGCGGTACTCGGCGTCGCCACCGGCACCGTCCTGCTCGACCACCTGCGCATCGGCGCCAACCACGAACGCGTCACCCGCGCCACCCGCCACCGGTCTCTGGCTGGCCGCAATCAGCTGGCCTACCAGCTCGGCGACACCACGGGCACCGACGTGATCGCCCGCACCCTCGGCATCGCACCCGGGTTGGCCGTCGCGGTGCCATGACGGTGCGCCTGCGCCCGGCCACCCTGGGCGATCTGCCGCTGATCTGCCGCCTGCGCGTCCAGCGCACGTCGTGGCTGACGGCACGCGGGTCGGATCAGTGGACGGTGGCCGGACGCGGCAGGCCGATCGAGATCTTCGCCGGGGCGGTGGGGCGGGCGCTGGACCGGGGCGAGACGTGGATCGCGGAGGTTGACGGTGAGTCCGCGGGGACGATCACGGTCAACCATCGTTCGGATCCGGGTCTGTGGTCGGCATGGGAGCTGGCCGAGTCGGTGATCGTGCATTTCATGATCGTCGATCTGCGGTTCGCGGGGCGACGAGTGGGCGATCACATGTTGGCCCATGCGGCGCAGCTCGCCGACTGTGAACACCGGCCGTGGGTCCGCTTGGATGCGTGGACGACCAACGCCGGACTCCACAACTATTACCGCCGTGCGGGTTTCGCCCTGGCGCGGATCGCGGGTCCGGTGGCCTCCGGTCCGTCGACGGCCCTGTTCGAACGACAAACGTGCACCTGGCCACCCCGGCTGCCGCCGAGATTCACCGCACAGCGGAGATTCTCGGCGGCTTCGATCCGGGACTGACTCACACCGGCGGCAGGTCGGCGATGTGGACCATCTCGACACCGCGACTGCGCGAGATCAAGGTGCCGCGACCGGGCGGCAGCTTGCTCGGGCGGACCTCGCCGATGAGCTTGCCCTCGTCGCGCGAACCGCTCATGATCAGCGTCTGCACCGACAGGTTCTTCATCGCGCCGAGGATCGGGTCGTAGAGCGCCCTGGACGCGCCGCCGATGCGTCGCGCGGCCACCACGTGCAGACCGATGTCCCTGGCCTGCGGCAGATACTCGATCAGTGGCGCGAACGGGTTGATCGAGCTGGTGGCGACCATGTCGTAGTCGTCGATGACGACATAGATCTCCGGACCCGACCACCAGCTGCGTTCGCGGAGCTGCTGCTGGGTGATGTCGGCGCCGGGGATCCGCTTGGACAGGTAGGTGGCGACCTCGGAGATCATCGGCCCGCAGGTCTGCGACGAGGTGGAGTAGCCTGCCAGCTGTTTGCCGTCGAGCACGCCGAGCATGGTGCGCCGGTAGTCGATGAGGATCACCCGCGCCTCGTCGGAGTTCGACTGCTCGGTGATGCCCATGACGATATTGCGCAGCAGCGTCGTCTTGCCGGATTCCACGTCCGCGAAGGCCATGAAGTGCGGCTCGATCCCGAAATCGAGGACGAGGGGCTGCAGTTCGGACTCGTCGAGACCGACCACGACCTTGGTGCCGTTGAGCACGGTGCCCTGCTCGCGGGCCGTAGCCAGCACCTGCTCGCGCGGGAACCGCAGCGGCAGCATGCGCACCTCGGGCGCGCGGCGACCCTGGTAGAGCTCGGCGAGGCCCTCTTTGGCGCGGGTGACGCCGTCGGCGATGGAGGCCGGGTCGGAGTCGGAATCCAAGCGCGGCAACGCGATCAGCAGATGCAGATGTTCGGCGTTGAGGCCACGGCCCGGCCTGCCGACCGGAACCTGGTGCGCGACCCGGCGACCCATCTCGGAGTCGGACGGGTCACCGAGGCGGAGCTCGATCTTCGTACCGATCTGGTCCTTCACCACCGGCCTGATCTCGGCCCAGCGCGACGCGCCGATCATCAGGTGGATGCCGAACGACAGACCCTGGGTGGCGATGGCGTTGATCTGCGCTTCGAGCATGTCGAATTCCTCGCGGATCGCCGACCACCCGTCGATCACCAGGAACACATCGCCGAACCGATCGGCGGCCAGCGGGTCGCCGGGGGCCGCGGTGGTGCCGTTGATCTGCCGCGCTTCGAACGCGGAGAACTTGCGCCTGCGGAACTCGATCATCGATTCGATGCCGAGCTCGGCGAAGCGTTCCTCGCGCTGTCGCATCAGCGTGGTCAGTTCGGCGACCGTGCGGCGCACCCGGTCGCCGTCGAGGCGACCGGCGACCGAACCGACATGCGGGATGCCGACCATGCCCGCCATGCTGCCGCCACCGAAATCGAGGCAGTAGAACTGCACCTGTTCGGGGGTGTGGGTGGCGGCCGCGGCCATGATGATGGTGCGCAGGGTGGTCGACTTGCCCGACTGCGGACCGCCGACCACGGCGGTATTGCCCAGCGCGCCCGCGAGATTGATCGTGAGCACATCGCGGCGCTGCTCGTAGGGCTTGTCGATGACGCCGATCGGCATCCAGAGCTGACCGTGCCGGTTGACGGGCGAGCGCCAGTCCGGATCCGGGAGCAGCATGTCGGCGGTCGGCGATTCCTCCAGTGGCGGCAACCACACCTCGTGTGCCGGCCTGCCGTGGCCGTTGAGCCGCTTCACGACGACATCGAGCAGCGAGTCCGGAACGCCCTCTTCGACAACGGGTCCGGTGGGCGGCGGCGGTGGCAGCTCCGGCCTGCCGCGCACGGCGGTGTCCTCGACCGGAGCCTGCTCCGGTTCGGTGACCTCCACCGGTGCCGCGGTGAAGACCAGCGGCCGCTGCCCCGCGACGGGCGCGCCGTCGTCATCGATGACGGTGCCCGCGGGTGCCACGTACGGCCCCGACACATAGCTGGCGTTGAACCGCAACGGTTCGGAGGCATCGCTTTTCAGGTAGCCGGCGCCGGGGACGCTGGGCAGGTGGTACGCGTCGGTGATACCGAGCACGGCACGGGATTCGTTGGCGGAGAAGGTCCGCAGACCGATGCGGTAGGACAGGTGCGATTCCAGACCGCGCAGCTTGTTCTCCTCCAGGCGCTGCGAGGCGAGCAACAGGTGGACGTGCAGCGACCGGCCGAGGCGGCCGATCATCACGAACAGTTCGGCGAAATCTGGCTTCTGCGAGAGCAATTCGGAGAACTCGTCGACCACGACGAACAACGCCGGTAGCGGATCGAGCGGAACGCCGGCGGCCCTGGCCTTCTCGTAGTCGGTGACATTGGCGTAGTTGCCCGACGAGCGCAGCAGTTCCTGGCGCCGGTTCATCTCGCCCGCCAGCGCGTCCTTCATGCGGTCGACGAGCGAGAGCTCCTCCTCCAGGTTGGTGATCACGGCCGCGACGTGCGGCAGCGAATCCAGACCGAGGAAGGTCGCGCCACCCTTGAAGTCGACGAGCACCAGGTTCAAGGCGTCCGGCGAATGCGTGGTGACCATGGAAAGCACCAGGGTGCGCAGGAATTCGGACTTGCCGGAACCGGTGGCACCGATGCACAGCCCGTGCGGGCCCATGCCGTTCTCGGCCGATTCCTTGATGTCGATGTCGACGGGGGTGCCGTCGGGAGTGACGCCGATCGGCACCCGCAGGCGTTCACGCGCGGTGCGCGGGCGCCACACGCGGGCCGGATCGATCTGTGCCGCATCGGGAATGCGCAGCAGCGCCATCAGCCCCGGATCGGTGGTGGTGCCCTCCCCCAGGCTGACGATCTGCGCGGCCGTCGCCAGCCGATACCGTGCCAGGTCGCGGGCGAAGGACTCCGCCTCGGCCAGGCTGACCTCGTCGGCGGTGGCGAATCGCTCCACCCCGGCCGCGCTGCGCGCCGACACCGCGCCGTCGCTGACCACCAGTTGCAGCCCGCGCCGAGCCGCCAGACCGTCGGCGGGGGCGGTGAGGTCGAGCACGGTGACCGAGTCGAGGCCGGATTCGCTGATGATGCGCTCGTTGCCGCTGATGTAACCGTCGTCGATCACCACCACCAGGTGCAGACGCCCCTGGGTCGGCTGCGGATTGCGCATGAAGCGACCGCGTTCGAGCAGTTCGACCTGCAGGGCCGATTCGAGCTCACCGAGAGAGGTGTACAGCATCCTGGCGGTGCCGAGGCCGTCGCGCTGGCTCGGATGCTGCAGGTGCGGAAGCCATTTGGTCCAGGCCCAGTGCGCGTCGGGGTCGGCGCACACGATCGCGACCGCGAGGTGGTCGGGCCCGTGGAAGGTGGCCAGCTCCATCACCATGCCGCGAACGAGCTCGCGGGACTGCTCGATGTCGCCGCCGATATTGATCGCCGGGAACGCGCGCGCCGAGACCGCGGTCGGCAGTTCGTGCACGACCGAATGGGTGCGAACGAAGCGGCGCAGTGCGACGGTAGAGACCGGTTCGAGGTCCTCCAGCGGACCGGTCTCGGGCCTGGCCAGCTTGGTGGCGAGGCGATGGCTGCCGATGCCGACGCGCACGTGCCCGAAGTCGGGATCGTTCGGGCGACGCTCCCACATCCGCCTGCTGCCGATCAGCGAGGCCAGGTCGGCCGGCTCGGGATGGCTCCAGCGCAACGTCTCCAGTTGCTTGATGCCGGTGCCGCGCACATCTTTTCGCACCTGGTCCAGGTAGCGGAAGTAGTCCTTGCGTTCCTCGTTGAGCTCGACGGCGCGCTTGGGGCCACCGCCGCGCATGCCCGCCATCATGCCGACCATCGACATCAGCATCATCATCGGGAACATCATCGACATCGGGTTCGACAGCAGGTTGCGGCCCATCGTCGCCATCATCGCGATCATGCCGACCACCGCCACGACCATGATCACCGGCATGATCTTCATCATCAGCGGTGCCGGAATCGCGCGGTCGATCTCCGGCGGCGGGGTGAGCGCGACTTCACCGCCGGGGGCGCGCGGTGGCGCGATCCGGGGACGTCGGACGAAACCTTCGGTAGCCATCGTTGCCTCTACTACTCGAATTCCGAATTCAGGTCAGCCCGCCGTGCGCGGAACGGAAAGCCTAGTGCGGCACCGACTCCGAGCACGGTGAGCAAGGTCAAGGAGCCGATGATCGCCACCTGTCGTGGGCGTGGATCCGGTTCGGCGGGTGCCGCTGGCGCCGCGATCGGGTGACCGCTGTCCGCGCCGGTGCTCACCGGATCGGTGGGCAGCGGTGCGGTGAGCGCGGCCAGCGGATCGATCAGGCCCGCGCCGATCGCGTCGTCGCGGCCACGGCCCGGCGCGTGTGCGGTGCGGGTGATCCGGTCGATCACCTGCTGGGCATTGAGCTCGGGGAACTCGGCGCGCACCAGCGCGGCCAGACCCGCCACATACGGTGCGGCGAAACTGGTTCCGTCGACCGGTTGCACGCCCTGCGCGGTCTGCACGCCGTCGACCAGTCCGCTCCCGCCCGGCTTGCTGTCGAGCGAGACGATATTGCGCCCGATCGCGGCCACCCCGATCCACGGCCCGCGCAACGACAGCGCCGACGGTGCGCCGTTGGCGTCCACCGAGGCCACCGACAGCACGTACGGGGTGAACCACGCCGGAGTCGGGACGGTCGCCACCGCACCCCACCCGGAACCCTCGTTCTGGGTCTGGCACGCGCCACCCTGCTCGACATTGCCCGCGGCGGCGACCACCACCACATTGCGTTCGTAGGCGTACTTCACCGCGGCGCCGAGCGCGCTGTCGGCGGTGTCCGAACCGGCGGTGGTGCAGGCGACTTCGGAGATGTTGATGACCGTGGCACCCATGTCGACCGCGCGCACCACGGCCGCGGCGAGGGTGAGCACGCTGCCGTAACCGTCGCTGCGCAGCTCGCCAACGGGCTTCTCCGCGCCCTTACGGTCCTTCGGTTCGTAGGCGAGGCTGAGCTGGCGGATCGAGAGGATCTCGGCCTCCGGCGCCACCCCGACGAAGGCATCGTCGGGCGACGGCCTGGCGGCGATGATGCCTGCCACCAGGGTGCCGTGCCCGTCACAGTCGACGGTGCCGTCGGTGTCGCTGACGTAATCACCGCCCGGCTGCAGATCGGGCAGGCGATGGTGGCGGTTCACGCCGGTGTCGATGACGGCGACCTTCTGCCCCGCACCGCGATTGAACTGCCACGCCGAGGGCAGATCGAGCACCTGCTGGGCCATCGGCGGCTCGCTCGGCGCGCTCCCGCGCAACACCGGCTCGGCGCACAGCTCTCGCTGCTCGGTGGGTTCCAACGGGGCCGGTCGGGTGCTGAGCACCACTGCCGCCTCGAGCGCACCCGAGTCCACCTTGGGTGGGGCGATCGCGACCGCGGGCACGGGCACCCCCGCCACGGCCGCGAGGATCGCCGCCGCGCAGGCCGATCGGATCACGGTGTGCCGCCGGGATATCCGGCTCATATGTTGCGAGCGGTCGCGTACACGTCCATTACCCACAGCGCCAGCGGGATCAGGGCGATGATCAGCAGGTACTCGAAGATCTCGACCATCCGCCTCGTCACCGGTGTCACCTCGACGTGCGGGCCGACCACCCCGAAACCGACCACCCCGAGCGCGATCACCAACAGCATCGCGATCGCACCGAATTCGAGCGATCCGTGCCCGAGACCCAATCCGAGGACCACGGTGATCAGCGTCAGCGCACCGCCTGCGATCAGGGTCGCGGCCTGTCCGAGATCGGCGTACGAGCGCCCGCGCAGGCACAGGATGATCGCCGTGACCACCGCCAGCGCGACCCCGCCCGAATGGATCGGGCCGAACGGGTTCGCCGCACCGAATGCCCCGAGGCCGGCGGTCACCGCGCAGGCGGCGACCAGGCCGGTCTGGATCTGGTTCGCCACCCGCGCCCGTTCACCGAGGCCGGCGGCCGAGGGCAGGGCGATCGCACCGATCGCACCGATCCCCTCGATGGTCGGACGCTGTTCGTGGTCGGCCGGGTCGATCGCACCGCCCGCGGTGGGCACCGGTGGAATGGGCAGGCGCGCGGTCACCGCCGCCAAGCGCGGCACCGAGGACAACAGTATGATCCCGATGACCAGCACCCCGGCGAACAGCTTCGGCAGCGCGGGCTCCCAGATCAGCGACACCGTCGCCGATCCGGCCGCGATCACGCTCATCGCGATCGCCCCGGCGAACAACCCGGCCCCGATCCCGGTGAGCCGAAAGCCCGCGATCGCGGCGACGAGCACCACCACGCTGCCGAGCAGCACATGCGCGGCACCGAGCGAGCCGGGCACCAGCAAGGCGCCGCCCCCGAACAACAGCAGCAGCGCGTCGAGCGACAACCAGTTCCCGGTGATCTGGTCGAGGTATTTGCGGGCCGCGATCGCCGCCGCGGCCGAACAGACGATCCCGGTTCCGAGCAGTACGAACGCGGGGGCGAGCGGGTCACCCGTCGCGCGCGAGACAACGAGCAGCGCGAGCGCGGCGACGATGGCGACGGTGGCGAGCACCAGGCCGGTCCAGCGCGCGGCGGAACCCGACCAACCGCGGAACTCACCTGCGGTGAGCCGGGATACGGCGTCGATCACATCGTCGAACAGCGCGGGCGATTCCTTGCGCGTCACCGGGCTCAGTACCAGCAACTCGCCGTCGTAGACCTCGGCCTCGGTGAGCGTGCGGCTCGGCGCGAGCGGATCCTGTCCGAGCCGGGCCAGCGTCCAGTGCTGGGCCCGCACCGGCGTCGAATCCTCGTCGCCGTCGGGCAGTCGCGGAGCACGCGAGCGGATCAGCGAGACCAGATCGCCGATGAAGCCGGCGATCGGCACGGTGGCGGGCAGTCCGATGTCGAGCTGCGTATCCCCCCCGATCACCGAAACACGGCATAGTTCGGGTTCATTGCCTAACAACGTCGACACCAGTGATGAACTCTCAGTCGTAGCTGACTACTTCCGTTGCAACCACCCGGCAGCGTTACCTAATCTAACGGACAGGGCAAGCCGGCGCGATCGAAGCTTCGTCGCCAGGGTTGAACGTAATGCACACACCAGACGAAGATTTCGGGGTTCGCACCATATGCCAGACATTCGCCAAGCCCAGCGTGCCTTCGACGCAGGTGTTCTGTCGCTCGGCCTGTCCATCGACGGCCAGGAGTCCGCGCGCGACAGCGAGTACGCCAAACTCGCCTTTCAACGCGCCACCGAATGGGATCCGTCGATGTGCGACGCGTGGCTCGGCCGCGCGGCCGCTGGCGAGGTAACCAACGAGGTGCTGTTCAATCTGCACCGGACCAGCCTGGACTCGCTCGGGCGTGAACAGCGCAGGCTCGGCCTCGCCCCGCGTGCGATGGCGGGCCGGTTCCTGCCCGGTCTCTACATCGACTACCCGCTCGCCGGGCTCACCGAGATCTGGTTGGCCTGGGCCGCGCGCCAGATCGAGGACAAGAACTACGAGCAGGCCGAGCAGCTGCTCGACGAGCTCGCCGCCCTGCGCAGGGCCCGATCCGAGGACCCGGACAAGGAGATCGACGACCGGATCAGCACCTACATTCGCGGTGTCCTGCACTACAACACGCAGCGCTGGTCGGACGTGATGACGGTGCTGGCGGGCTCCGCCGAGTGGAAGGATCCGTTCCTGGCGACCGGCGCCCACGTGATGGTGGGCACAGCCTGCGCTCAGCTCGGCCTGTTCGGCGAGGCGATCCGGCGGATGGAAGCCGCTGAGGCAGGACCGATTCCGTCGGCGCGGTTCACCGCCATGTACAACCGCGGGCTGTGCCTGCGCGAGGCGGGCAACGAGGGCGAGGCCCAGGCGCTGTTCGAGCAGGTCTACTCCCAGCTGCCCGATTTCACCGCCAATACGACAGCGATGCGCGACCGCACTTTCCGAATCCTGGTCACCAGCCGCGAATCCATCGACGCCAGAACGAACAAGTGGGATCCGGCCTCGGCGCCCACGATGGCGCAGATGGACGAGGCCGATGCCGAGGATCGCGCCAAGACCGTGCTCGCGGCGGCCCGCGCCGAACTCGACAAACAGGTCGGCCTCACCTCGGTGAAGACCCAGGTCGCCAAGCTGCAGTCCTCGGCGCAGCTGGCCAAGATCCGCGCCGAGAAGGGGCTGTCGAGCCAATCACGCGGCCAGCACCTGGCTTTCACCGGACCGCCGGGAACGGGCAAGACCACCATCGCCAGGGTGGTCGCCAAGATCTACTGCGGGGTCGGGCTGCTCAAGACCGACAAGGTGGTCGAAGCCAAGCGGGTCGACTTCGTCAGTCAGAACCTCGGTGGCACCGCGATCAAATCCGAGAAGCTGATCGACAGCGCGATGGACGGCGTGCTGTTCATCGACGAGGCCTACACCCTGATCCAGACCGGCCTGTCCGGCGGTGACGCGTTCGGTCGCGAAGCCGTCGACACCTTGCTGGCGAGGATGGAGAACGACCGCGATCGCCTCGTGGTCATCATCGCGGGCTACGACGGCGAGATCGATCGACTGCTCACCGCCAATGACGGTCTGGCATCACGCTTTTCCAAGCGGCTGCAGTTCCCGTCGTACACCCCCGAGGAGCTCGGGCAGATCGGCGAGATCATCGCGGGCAGCCGCGATTCCCAGCTCTCCGAGGCGGCGGTGGCCGCACTGATCGAATCGTGCACCTACCTGTACAACCTGGAGAGCACCGATCAGAGTGGGCAGCCGCGGCGCGGTGTCGACCTCGCGGGCAACGGGCGCTTCATCCGCAATGTCATCGAGGCGGCCGAGGAGGAACGCGAGTTCCGGCTGGCCAACGACATCGACGTCGATCTGTCCGAGATCGACGACGACGTGCTGATGCGGGTCGAGGAATCCGACATGCGGACAGCCCTGGAAGCCATCATCGCGACCCTGAACGTGGGTCGCTAGGCGAGCGCTATTTGACGGCGGGCAGCGAATCGAAGCTGGTGAGAGCGTCCTTGGCCGACAGCGTCGGTCCCGGGACCAGCTGACCGACGATCGCCCACGGTGCCAGCCGCGGCTTGTCGCCCAGACCAAGGACGGCGGCGGTCGCGGCATCCGGCACGCCGTAGCGAACCCCGTTGTCGGCCACATAGAACAGGGATTCGCGGCGCTGGCTTCCCGGCTCGGTACCGGTGACCTGGACCAACTCGCCCGAGCCCGGCGACAGGTACACCGCGTCCATGCGGTCGCCGGTGCCGTCGGCGCTCGACAGCACGACCGGTGCCGCCGACCGCGCCAATGGCAGCTCGGCACCGGTCAGCAGCGTGCGGGCGGCCCGCTCGGCCGGGCCGTCCACCGACTTGCCCTGCGCGACAGCGGCACCCGGCGTCTTCGACCAGCTCACACAGGCCACCGGCGCGTCCTCGGCGCTGACCAGGCGCGGCGTGCGTTCGGGGAAATCGTCGATCGGCAGGACGCGCAGCACCGGCATCCCGGCGAGTGCGTCCGGCGCGACGACGGCGATCTCGCGCATGCCGCGTGAGTCGGCGTTGCGCAGCAACTGCGCGGTGAACTCCGAGACCGGCTGGACGCCGTCCGCCAGCACCACGTACAGGACTTCCTGACGGTCGGTGCCGGGCACCGAGATGATCCCGCCCACCGGCACACTCGACAGCTTGCCCGGACCGGGCGAACCCGCCTGCGGAATCGCCGGCACCACCAGCGGTGGCACCTCGGTGGTGGCGCCGAGGAATCCGGTGCCCATCGGTCGCGGCCTCTGGCTCGACAGCCCCAGGGTCCGCGCGATCACCGAATCGTTGGGGTCGATCTCGGCCCTGGTGCCCTGGTAGACCAGGTAGGTCTTGTCGCCGCGCCGCACCAGCAGCGCGTCGTCGGCGCGCGCGGCCCCGATCCGATCGCTCAGTTCCGGCTTGCCGACCAGCACGGTGGTGAGGCCACCCGTCGCTCCCGACGCGCTGCCGCTCGACGAGAGCTTGGTGGTCTCGCACAGTGTCCAGTCCGAACTCGCACCCTGGCCGGAGCCTGGCAGTGCCAGTGGGGCACCCGGGATTCCGAGCATCGGCCCGCGCGGCAAGGCGCCGAGCTTGGCGTCCTTGACCGAGTTCGGGGACTCGGCGGCGCCCGCGATCAACCGGGCCGACGCCAGATTCAGCACCGGGTGCAGGGTTTTCGTGCCGTCCTTGGCTGCCACGACCACATACATCGCGCCGCTCTGCTTGCCCGTGACGATCAGCGAGTCACCGATCGCGCCCTGCGGCTTCAGGAAACCGAGAATGGCGGCACCGGCGACGACGATCAGGCCGAGTACCGCGCCCACCCACATCGACCGGCTCTGCGAACGCATCGGATCGTGCAACATCCGCACGTCACGGCGGATCAGCGCGTGGTCGAGTCTGCGCAGGAGAAACCGATAACCGTTGACCTGGGCCTTGGTTGTCAGCTGTGCCGGCACGCGTTCTCCATTGCTGCGATGATCACGTTCTCGCTCGACACGGTACCGTAATTCCGGAATTGCCTTTCACCATGATTCGACGTATGCCAGCCAGGGACAACGATTTTGAACAATGGGATGAACGCCGGGCAAACCGGTGGCGACAACGTTTACGACACCTTGCGTGATCCGGAATTCTGGCTCTTCCGCATCTTTCCGCTGCGGGCCTGCGTGCCCGTGGCGGTGCTCGCCGCGATCGTGGCCTGGATCGTCCTCGCGACGACCCGATCGGTGCCGGGCGCGATCGGCGCCGCGGTGGCGGTGCTGCTGATCGGGCTGGTCCCGATCCGGCGGCGCACCCCCGCGGTCCGGCTCGGCGGGTGGATCGGTCGCAGGCTGGCAGGCCACACCGACACCATCGACCGCGCGCCCGCCTTCGACGTGCCGCTGGCCGAAGGCGGTGGCTGTGGAATGCGCTGGGACGGCGATCTGCTGCTGACCATGCTGCGCATCGACCCGCCGCCGGACTCCCTGACGCTGCTGCGCAGCGGTTCGCTCAGCGCCGACCAACTGTTGCCGATCACCGAGATCGCGCGCTGTCTGGATCAATTCGATGTTCAGCTCGTGAGCATCGATGTGATCGCGACCGGTGCGCGGACCGCGGGGATCGGCGCGGCGGCGCAGCTCTACGACCGCATCCTCGGTCCGCTGCCCGCCATCGCGCACCGCACCTGCTGGCTGGTGCTGCGCCTTGAACCGGTCGCCAACGCCAACGCGGTCAGCAAGCGCGGTGGTGGCGCCGAGGGCGCGCTGCGCACGATGATCATCGCCACCCGCCGGGTCGCCAATCGCCTCGCCACCCACGGCATCGACGCGGCCGTACTCACCGCCACCGAGATGAACAGCGCGCTGCGCGAGCTCACCCATGGGTTCGATCCGCTGCGGCTCACCGAGTCGGCCCACGGGCTGGCCACCGAACAGCGGAATCGGCCCGAGCGCACCGCGTCGCTGCGTGCGCAGGTCACCGGGCAGCGCGAGCAGCCCGAGCACATCGAGCCGGAGACCGCGCCGCGTCATCTCACGCACTACCAGCTCACCGCGCCGATGATCGCCACCTTCGGCTTCGCCGAGATCTGGTCCACGCCGAGCCTGTCGACCACGGTGACCCTGCGCCTGCACCCGGGTGCGCGGCGCACCGACCGCCGCGACGATAAGGCCGACACGGTGGTGCTCAACGCCGTCGTCCGCTTCGACACCGCCGCACCGCTGGACCACAAGCCGCTGGCCGGACTGCGGGAACTGCCGGGCAGTCAGGGCCGGATCCTGCTGGACACCTTGCCGATCGGCGCCGCCGAGGACCTCGGCGGACGTGACGGTTACCGCGGCACCCTCGTCGCGCTCACCGACATCGCCGTGCCGACCACCGGCTGCGGGCAACTCATCGGCGCCGACGCGACCGGTCAGGGGATCGCCGTGCCGCTGATCGGTGAAGGCACCCGCCACGTCGACGTCATCGGCAATCTCGACCTCGCCCAGCAGGTGATCCTGCGGGCGACCGCGCTCGGCGCACACGCTGTCGTGCACACCGCCCGACCGCAGGCCTGGCAGTCGATGGTCGCCAATCTGGCTATGCCCCAGCTACTCTCGATCGCACCCCGCGCCGCGGGCGCCACGCCGCAACCGCAACTCGGACCGCCCCCGATGCCCGCGGCGCCGTACCCGGCCACCACCGTCCTGGTGTACGACGGCATCGCGCCGACCAGCCACCTCGGTGGCGCCACAGTGGTCGAAGTGCGCACCGCCGAACGCGACCCCGACGACTTCGCCCCGGATGTCACGCTGACCCAGGACCCCCACTCCCCCAACCGGATCACCGTGCGCACCAGCACCGGCACCGCGACCGTCACCATGGTCACGACCCCCGACGAGATGCACTACATCGGCGAATCACTGGCCGCCCGCTGACACGACGAAGGCCGACCGGTGAGACCGGTCGGCCTTCGCGACGAGCGGATCAGAAATCCGCGAAACCGTCGCCGACCTTGCCGTCGGCCTCGAGGGCGCGGTTGAGCGCCGATTCGACCGCTGCGGCCAGGTTGTCGAGCCTTTCGAGGGTGTCCCCCAGCTCGGCCTTCAGGTCACCGTCCGCCTTCTCGAAATTGATGTGCGCGTTCTCACCCTGCAGAGCGGCCTTGAAGTTGGTCGCGGCGGTCTCCAGTTCGGAGATCTGACCGCGCATCTTGCCACCGAACTCCTGCAGGTCGCTGAACAATTCGTTCATCGCCTTGGGATCGTAAAGAATGGTCATGCTCTAGTTCCTTGTCGTATCGATGCCGATGTCGATCGTGAAGAAATGATCAGGTGTGGAGAGTGGTGGCCGGCGCCGCGCCGCCGCCGCCGCCCGAACCGGCGCCGAAACCGGCCTGGTCCATGTTCACGATGGTGCTCTTGCCGGATTCGATGGCGTCGTTGAACCGGTCGAACTTGGTGTTCAGGTCAGCGGCCTCTTTGTTCCAGATCTCGGCGACCTCGACGAACTTGTCGTGCGAGTCACCCTTCCAGCCTCTGACGACGGCCTGAGCGGAGCCGTCGATCTCGTTCACCGAACGACGAAGTGTGCCGATCGCTTCCTGCAGCAACGTCACAACATTGTCTACGCCGCCGGCTTCTACGCCTACTGGTCCCTGAGGGGGCATTGTCGAACCTTTCCTTCTTGATGGGTGACACGGGAGTTGGCTATTCGGAACGCCACCCCCCACCGGGAAGCCCCTCGAGGAGCGCACCGATCGCCTGGGTGAGGCGGTGGTCGGTGCCCGGCGTGATGGTGGACCACATCTGGCCGTCGGGCGCCGTCATCGGCGCCACGACGATCCGGCCGCGCGCGGTGTCGTACACCGCGACCGCGCCAGGAGCCTGGGTGGTCAGCCCGTCGTGGTGGACGGAGGCTGTGATCTCGGTGTACCCGCGGCAGGAGCCGAAGGCCGCGCCGAGCACTGTCGCCTCGTGCGCGTCGATACCGAGCGCGTACATCGCGTCCACGTAGTCGGAGGTGGTATCGGCGGCGTCGAGGCGCCGCGACAGGTCGTCGGCCGCGACGCTGACCGTGGAGATCTCGGCCTGCGGGCAGGCAGGCAGCGCGGCGAGCAGCAACCGGGTGAGTTCGCGGTCGGATCCGTCGATTCCCGGCGCCACGACCTCGAACGAGGATCCGGTTCGCGAGGCGACGGCATGCTGGGAACCGCGGCGCGCCAGACAGATTCGACGTTTGCCGTCCTCGCCGTAACAGCGCGCGACCAGTTCCGCGTCGGGGGCGGCGAGGGTGAACATGGCCTCGGCCAGGCCCGGTTCGACATCGCCGTAGCTGTCGAAGACGCCACCCGCGGTGAGTTCGGCGACGGCACCGTCGCGCGCGGCCTGCCAGGCCTCGATCGTGTCCTGCTGCGGCCCGACGGCGAGCACCAGCGGCAAGGTCTGCACGCCGAGGCGTTCGGCGACCGCGAGCAGCGAATCGTTGGTCAGTGTTGTCATCCCGCACCGCCGGCCTGCGCGGATCCGGACTGCGGCGCCGAGCGCTCGGCGACACCGAGAACAGCGGGGGCAGCCTGGATTTCGCCCTCTGCCACCAGTTGGTCGGCTTCCTCGTAGGCCAGGCCCGCACGGGGGAAGCGCGCCGCATCCTGCCCGCCCGCGGCGGTCGCCATCGGGCCGGGCGCGATGGGTGTGGTGTGTCCGGCCGGGGTAGCCACCGGCGCCGGCTGCGCGGCCGGTGCGACAGCTGCCGCGGTCTGCGCGAACACCGGTGCACGATAGGCGGTTTGGACCGGTGCGGGCATGGCGGGCAGGCCGCCGAGTCCCAGCATGCCCATCCCCGGCAGCGCCGACGCCGTCGCCGCCGATGCGGCCTGTCCACCTGTTTGCTCCGCCGCCAGCGCGGTCTCGGGCACGATCGGCGGTGGCGGCACATGCAGCCACGGCGTGGCCAGCGGCTCGGTGGCCGCCTCGTAGCTGCGCATCACCCGGGAGGCAACGGCTTTGGCCACATCGGCTTCGGCGTCGTTGTGCGCGGCGACGGCTTTGATCGGCGCGCCGAGCACGGCGCCGATCGCTTCCAGTGCCTTCTGCATCTCGGCGATCGCGGCGATATCGGCGGTATTGGGCATCGCCAGCGCCGCCACTTCGTAGGCCAGCACCTGCGCGTGCATCCTGGCCGCGTTGGCGGTGGCGGCGGCGGCTGTCTCGACCAGCCAGTCGCGCAACGTGGAAACCCGTTGCCACACTTCATCACTGCGCCCGGACTGCCAGGCACCGCGAAGTGTCGCCAGCACCTGCTCGTAGTCGAGCACGGCCGCGCCGAAGGCCGCGGCCAGCCGCGTCCAGGCGGCGGCCGCGTCGACCATCGGCATCGGTCCGGAACCGGTGGTGAGTTCGGTGGCCAGCCGTTGCGGCTCGCGCGCCTCCCACACCACACCGGTGAATCCCGGCTGTGGTGGTTCGATCATCAGCCGCCGAAGCCGGTGGTGTTGTCGGATTCCATCCGATCGAACTCGGCGACCTGCGAGCGCAGCGTGGCGGCGAACTTGCTCATCTCGCGCGCACCAGACTGGGCTCCGGTCAGATAGTCGTCGGCGACACCATTGGCGGTGACCGCGGCGCGCGCGGACACCTCGTCGGCACCCGCGGGTGCGACATGCAGCGCGGGTGCGACCGCGGTCAGCTCGGTGGAGAGCCGATCGACGATGGCGTCGAGCGCCGACGCGGCCTTACCTGCTGCGGCGGAATCGAATTCGAAGGTGTTGGTCATGGCCACTCCTGTCGTCACAGTTCGAGTTCTTTGTCCGGTGGTGCTTCGGTGGTCACGGTCTCGGCACCGCCGACCACCGGCATCGAGACTCCGTCGATCGCGCCGACGACCTCGTCACCGTGCTGGCCGGTGACGAGCTGGGTGTGCACGGCGTCGTTGCCGCCCCCTTCGGCTGCCCGCGCCATCGGCATGCCCGCGCCCGCCGCGCCGCCGCCCATCGGCATGTAGCCGGGAGCCGACGAACTGGTCGCGGTCGTGGCGTTGCCGCCCACCGCGCCGGTGCCTGCCCCGAGGCCACCGACACCCATGGTGGAAAGGCCACTGCCGCGACCGCCCTGCCAGGGACTCAGCGGCGTGGCCGCGGCAGCCGCGCCGCCGATGCCACCGCCGATCATGCCGCCGCCACCGCCGCCGAACCCGCCGGCGGTCGCGGCCGATTCCTCGGCGGCTATCGCGTCGCCCGTGGTCCCGGAATCGGTTTTCGCCGTGTTCGCGGTGGACGCCGACAACGAGTTCACCTGCTCGGCCAGCGTTCCGAACGACGAGGCCGCGGTGGTGGCGGTACTGATCAACGGCGTGATCATGCTCATCAACTGGGACAACGATTCCGACGAGTCGACGCCGGTCGGCGCGTTGGTGATCTCGACCTTCTCGCCCGCCTGCGTCATCTGCGCGCTGTGCCCGAGCAGCTGCACTTTGGTTTCCGCGGTGATCGCGAGCGCCTCGGTCATCGCCTCGACCGTCGCCGCGACCAGCACACCCTGCCCGACCGGGGTCAGCGCGTAGAGCGGCGCCAGCGCCACGGTGGCCGAATAGCGCGCGATCACCGCGGCCAACTGGGTCGCACCGGTCGCCACACTGCCCGCCGCGCCGGTGAGTACCGCCTTCTCCTGCGTACTCTGCGTGGCCAGCTTCGCCCCATCGGCCTGTGCGGCGGTCGCTTTCGTCGTCGCCTCCGACGCCGCCGCGCTCTGCCACAGCGACATCACCGTCTGCAGCGCCGTCGAACCGAGCGAGGTCACCGTGCTCAGCACCGAGTTGATGTTCGACAGCATCTCGGTGGGATCGACGGAGGTGTCGGTACCGGAACTGGTGGCGCCGAGCTGCCCGGTGCCGAACGCCGACGCCAGCTGGGTGAGCGGCTGCATCAGTGCGGTCAGATCGATCGTCGGCAACGGCGGCATCTCCGGCAGCTGCACGAACT
Source organism: Nocardia sp. NPDC059195 (assembly GCF_042754695.1). Lineage (NCBI taxonomy): Bacteria > Bacillati > Actinomycetota > Actinomycetes > Mycobacteriales > Nocardiaceae > Nocardia > Nocardia sp. NPDC059195. The sequence goes on from NZ_JBHZBG010000007.1 coordinate 63,532, forward strand.
GCGGAAGTTGCGGAAGCTGTGGCAGACCCATCGAACTCAGCGCCTGGCTCACCGGCTGGTCGAGCATCGGCGCCAGCGCGCTGCCGCGCATCAGCTCGAGCACCGTCGGATCCGGCGCCGCGCCGCTCGCCGGAACTCCCCCTGGATAGGACATGGCTACTTGCCGACCGCCGCGATACCGAGGCCGGCCGCGGCGTCGGCACCCTCGTAGGTGGTCGCCGCCTGCGACGCGGTGAGAGCCGTGCCCGCGTGTACGCCTGCCAGCTGCGCCACCGAGGTCAGGTGGTTGGCTTGCGCGTACGCGAACGACATCAGGAACTCCTGGCCGATCAGGCCGAACACCGGCACCACCGCGCCGACTGTCGCCGCCTGATCGATGGCGCCCGCTTGGGCGACACCGGCCGCCATGGTGGCCGACGCACCGGCGTAGGCACGAACCGCATCGGGAACTACCGCGACCTGATTCATAGCAATCGTCCAATCTCGAAACAGCCCATGGTGTTTCGTTACTCTATCTACCAGTGGAAGACCAGCGCTACGCGTAGCGCCGGTAAAATTTCGTTTAACCGCAGGTGTTCGCTTCGTTGAACGCCGTGATGGCACCGGCCCGATCGGCGTAGGCGCGCGCGAGGGCCGCGCGCGCGGTGTCGACCAGTACCCGCTCGAAATCCGCCGGGGTGAGTTTGCTGATCGCCGCCGAGAACTCCAGCCCGACCAGTGCGCCGGTGCCGTCGACGGTTACCGTCACCGCGCCGTCGGGTGAGGTCTCCTGGGCCCGAATCCCCTGCGTCGTCTCGCTCAGATCCTGCAACCGGTACAGCTGACCCTGCACCCGCGCGATGAGCTCGTCCATGGTCTCGACCATCGGCGGCTACCTCCTTCTGCTTCGGCGGTGACTCATACCGACCGCAACCAACTGTCGGGCTCGGTGTCGTAGTCCTGCTCCTCGACGATCTCGGCCGCCGCGACCTCGGCCTCGGTCGGGAGCCCGGTGGCGGCGAGCAGACCCGGATCGAACCCGGCCTCCGCCAGCTGATTTCGCCGCGCCAGCCCGGCCCGCTTCGCCGACTTCCGGCACAACCGCAGTACCTCGGCCGCCAAGGCACTCGGGTCGCCGCGCAGCTGATCGGCATCGAGGGTGATCCCCACCGGCAGCCCCTGCTCCGTGGTACGCACCTCGATCCCGCCCGTCAGCGACGCGGCGGTGAACTCGGTCGGAAATTCCCCCATGTGCCCTCCTACGCCCGATCATCCTTGATGGCTCTGACAATTTCGGCGATCTGCGTGTTGATCAGCGAGACCAGCCGCCTGCGATCGGCAGGTACCACCCGCGCGGGCGAACCCGGCACGATCACATACCGCCCGTCGCCGACCACGTCGCGCCACACCAGATACAGCCGGCGGACACCGCGCGGGCCGAATCGCGACCAGCCCTGTTCGATCTCGATCGTCCCGGCGAGGTCGTCGGGTTCGCCCAGAAACCTCGCGCTTTCGGCCGCGCCATCGTCGCCGGTGTCGTGGACGAGGGAGCGACGCATCGAGAAGTCGACATCCGGGGCCGTGGTGTCGATCAGCTCGAACTCACGGAGTCCGCCCGCGGCGGCCTCGGGGAACAGCGACGCCACCACATCGCCGAGAGCCAGCGCGTCATGCCGGGTCACGGTGAAACCGGCGGAGTCGGACATGGTCGCACCGGGTTTCTGGCGCACCACGAACGCGTTGTCGCCCTTGCGGACGGCGAGCACGCGCAGTGACCGCGTCGGATTCTCCGGTTCGCGCCCGTCGATTCCCCGCGCGATCACCCGGATATCGGGACGGGTGAGCGCATCGGTGAGCACCTCGAGCTCCCCGTTCGACCGGCGCCGAAGTGCCTGCCAGGCCTCGTGTTTGACCCGCACGCTCTCGGCGTAGGTCTGCGCCGCGCCACGATAGCTGAGCGGCTCGGGCAGACATCCCTCCTTGAGTTCGTCGTACATCGCGGCGAACTCCACCGGCGTGAACTCCACAACGGCCGTCATTGTTCGATGACCGGTCTCGCCACGATCGGCGCGTCGCCGAGCGCCTCGTCGAGATGATCGACCGAGTCGAGGTAGTCGGCGCGCTTGTGTTCTTTCTGCTGCCCGCCGCCCGCGCCCGCCCCGGCGCCGCCCATCGGCATACCGCCCATCGGCATGCCGGAACCGGCGCCCGCGAGGCCGGCCCGGCTCGCCATGGCATCGAGACCGGCCACGCCGACGCTGGCCCGGGGGAACAGACTCGACGAGTTCTGCAGGCTCGGTCCGGACAGCCCGGCACCCGCACCACCGCCACCCGAGCCACCGCCGCCACCACCGCTCTTGGCCGCCGCGGTCATCTTCTTCGCCTGGTCCTCCAGCGAGGAGCTCAGACCCGCCAAGCCGGGGACCGACGACAGCGCGCTCTGGTCCGCCCCTGCCGCTGCCGAACTCGCCTGCTCCAAGGCAGACTGCGCGGCCGAACTCGCCTGCTCCATACCGGAAGTCAACGCCGAGGCAGCCTGCTCCAGCCCCGAGGACGACGCCGCCGCGGCCTCTTCGGCGGCCTTCGCCGCCTGCTCCGCCGCGGCCCTCGCGGCGGCCTTCGCCGCATCGCTGGCCGCTGCCTTGGCCGCGGTCTGTGCCGCCGTTTGCAACGCGGACATCCCGCTCTGGAATCCGGAGGAGAGGCCGGCGGCGCCCGAGCCACCACCTGATCCCGAACCGCCACCGGATCCCGAACCGCCGCCGGTACCCGTCCCGTCCCCCGCCGGGTTACTGCCCGTCGTCGGCGGGATCGGGTCGGGAAGCAGGGCGATCTTGTTCGCGGTGTGATCGACACCGGGCACATAGGTTGCTTCCAGCGCCGCGGCGTAGCGCGCCTCGTGGGCCAGCTTCTTGCGCGTCTCATAGGCCCGCACCGACTCCGGTGACAGATATTCGACGTCGGTAGAGGCCACGGCCTGCATCGAGAGTCTGGTCGCGTAGATCCACTCGGCGACGAACTGCAGGAGCTCGCCGAGCGAATTCATGCTGTCGACGAGTTGCTGATTTCCCGTGCCGTACGCCGAGATCGCCTTCCGCGCGCGGTCGGCGCCACCACCTTGACCCGGGCTGGTCCAGCTGTTCTCGCTGGCGATCATCTTGTTCGACAGGCCTTCGAACTTTTCGTTCAGTCTGCCCGCCAGGAACGTCCAGCTCGACCCGGCGTTCGCCACCTTGGTTTCCATGTTCGGGCTGGTCATGGACTCGACGATCTTCACGTACTCGTCGTAGTTGAACTGGGTCGGGTCCTCGGATCTGACGATCATCTCGTTGTCGTAGGTGATGCCCTTGGATGGCGTGAGCAAGCTGTCCGGCATTCCACCGTCGGTCTTCTTGAGGATCGAGATGTCTATGCAACGCACGAAGGGCTCGGGGCGGGTGCCGAGGCTCTCGGTCTTGCCCTTGTCCGAATCCATCCGTTGCCGCAGGGCAGCCAGATCCGCTTTGCCGCCCTCGTCGCCGCCCTTGTACGCCTTCCCGGAGGCGAGGAAGGTATCGCCCATGTCGTCGAGGATCTTGCTGTGGTTGTCGAGGATTCCTCGCAGGTCGCGCCCCTTGGCCGAGAACCGGCTCGCCAGCCCCGCCGCGGACGGGATCACCGCGGCGAACGAGGCGAGGTTATCGACCCGGTCCAGCTCAGCTTTCACCGAATTCACCCGAATCCGGACGTCGATCGCCTCGTTGACGAGGCCTTCGATGACCTTCGGTTGCAACTCCAGCGCACCGCTGAGCGACTCAGCACGCAGCCCACTCCACGGATTGGGTGTCTCAGCCATACGGGACTGTCCTCCTCGTCACCGCGCAGGCTGTCCCTGCGACGAGACCTGCCTGCGCGATCGATTCCTTCGGCGTAGCAACGATTCTAATGTCGCGGATGTGAATCCCGCATGTACAGCACGGATCTCACCGGTGGCAGCGCATCGACAATCGGGCTCAGCGGTGGCGCTCGGTCGCCGCACGGAAGGCCGGGTCGCGGCGATCGAAAGATGCTGGGAGATAACCGTTCTCCCGGATATAGTCGAGAAAATCCGCAGGCAGGGCCAGTGCGTGTTCGGCGTAGTACTCGATGAAATCGGTGCGCCAGATCCACACGCCGTCCGAGTGCAGCGAGGGCCCGCCGGGGATCCACCCCTGCCCTGCCAGCAGGTTCGGTACCGCCGACATCACATCGAAGACCCCGGGCGCCGTGCGGAGATAGTCGAGGACGCGGGCGTGCTCGGCGCCTCGATCCGGGATCAGCGCGTCCCGGATCGAGGGCAGCTCGTCGCGTTCGCCGTTGTACATCTCGCGATACATCCCGAGCGGCTTCAGCTCGGTGACCGCACCGGCCTCCAGTCGGTGTTCGACCAACCTGCCGTGTTCGTCCCAGCGCTTGCGCAGGCGCAGCGAGCCGGGACCGGCGTACAGGTCGAGCGTGGCGAGGGTTCCGTCACGACGCCACTGCCGCCATTCACCGACCGGCATCCCCCGCTGCGTCGTACCCGCCGACGCGGGGGAACCGTCCTCGTACCAAGCCTGACTCGGCCCGTCGTCGGCTCCGTCGACGAAATGCCATCGCGCGGCGATCGCGCCGCCCGGATGGAGTTCGACCGCCTCGCCCGTGTACGGCTCGCCCCGATAGCGGGTCGGCTCGTCGCCGGAACTCAGCGCGAACTCCGGATCGTTGACATCGAGCACGGGACCGTCGGTCATCTGCTCGTCTCCTTTCCTGTCGCGCCCGCCATCATGAGTTCGAACAACGCGCTATCGATGTCGAAACCCGCTGCATCGCTGAACAATTCGACGAGTGCGGTGCGGGTGACCTCGCCCTCCTCCGCCGCGGTGACGAACCGGGCGACGGCCTCGAGCCGGTAGCCGGTCGCGCCGACGACATCGGCCACGACATCGATGACGGTCTGCGAGGTCCAGATGGCGGGGACGGCGGGGGCCAGTTCCGCCGATTCGGGCGACTCGGCGCGATGCCACGCACCGTCGTCCCACCAGTAGCAGAACGACAACAGACCGTCGGCCGCGCGGCCGTTGAGCACCGGCTCGGCGACCCAGGACGGCGCACCCGCGTAGAGGTCGGGCAGCGCGGCGTCGTCCTGGTAAGCCGCGCGCAATCGCGGCGCGTTCCACACTCCGCCCGAGAGCACCGCGCGCCCGCCGGGCAACGCGCACAGCGTCGCACCGCTGCGCCGCGCGCCTTCGAATTCGCCCACGCCCGGCGACATCCGTGGGCCCAGCGGCGATCCGACCGCAACGAAGGCCGCGGCCAGCGCGCCCCAGCGCCGGGCGATCAGTGGAAACGCCGGGAAGTCCTGGTCGGGCTCGGAGCGAAGCGCCTGCGTGCCCCGCACGCGGTCGCGACGTGCCTGATCGGCAGCGTGGCGCGGCGAGCGCACCTGCCGACCGCCGTGGCCGAGATAGGCGGCCAACCACACCGGCAGCGACGGACGCGGATAGATCTCGAGGTCGCTGCGATAGGAAGCGGCGTCGAAGAGCTGGCCATCGGGAAACGGGTCGGCGCCGTAGTCGTAGTCGACTTCCATCTTGCCGTCGGCGGTGAGCTCGAGCAGGTATCGCCACCATGGTTCGGGGTCGCGCTGAGCCGACAGCCTGCGGTGTTCACGCACCAGGGCGAGCAGGTCCTCCGCGGGGAACGCCCGGATCGCGCGGCCCCGCTCATCGGCGAACAGCACCGATGCCGATTCGGCGGTCACCGTCATCGCGAACGCCGCGGTGAGCCGGAACCACCCCGGCGGCCCCAGCTCGGCGAGCTCGAGGCCGATCCGGTAACTCAGTGCCGACATCTGCTCCGCTACCGATGCCTCGATGGTCTGCTCAGCCATGCCGCTCCTGGAAACGCCGCTCGAAGGCGTCGATGTAGATCGAGGGCGCCACCGACGACGAAGACCGTTCCAGCACACCGTCATCGGCGACGTAGTAGATGGCCCGGCCGATCGCGATCTCGCCGGGTTCGACCGGCAGGTAGACCATCCAGCCCATCGACAATCGGTCCGCCCGCAGCAGCGCGGATGGGTAGTGGGTGGTGTCGATGTTCGCGGCGAGCAGGTGTTCGCGGACCCGGTCGAGCGCCTCCGCACGTGGCATCGGCGCCACGCCTTCGCTCGTCGTCACGCCGGCGAGGACGAGGTGGAACAGGGCGCCGTCGATATCGAAGAATCCTTCGTCGTCGAAGAGTTCGACCAGCGTGCCCCGGGTGACGAGACCGGCCTCGGCCGCGGTGACCAGGGTCGTGGCGGCGGTGCGCACCTGTTCGCTCGGGTCCTCGTCGATCAGGGCGGCGACCGCGTGTGCGGTGGCCGCCGCCGACCACACGTTCGGCAGTGCGATCGCGATGGTCTCGGCGGCAGGCGATTCGCCCTGATACCAGTGCCCGTCCTCCCACCAGTAGCAGAAGGACAGCAGGCCGGCTGCCGCGCGACGGTCGAGCATCGGGGTGGCCACCCAGGCGGGGGCGCCATCGTACAGCTGGGGCAGCGGCGCGTCCGCGTTGTAGGCGGCGTCCAGCGCGGGCGCGTTCCAGACACCGCCGGAGAGCACGGCTCGACCGTCGAGCTGGACGAGTGAGCTGCCGTGCCGCTCACTGGTGTCGAAGCGGGCGACCGAGGGCTGCCATCGTGGCCCCCAGGTGGTGCCGACCGCGACCGCGACACCGGCCAGTACGCCCCACCTCGCCACGAGCAGCGGCAGCGGTGGGAGCCCGTCCGCTCGGACCGGCGCCGAATCCGCCGCACGGTCGGCGCGCGCCTGGACCGCCGCGGTCGCCGCTGAGCGCAACTGCCGATCGTCGTGGTTCAGGTAGGCCGCCAGCCAGCAGGGCAGGCGGGTGCGGGGGAATGCCGTGAGGTCGGCCTGATAGGCCATCGGCGGGAACAGGTGGTCGACCGGGAACGGGTCGTCGCCGTAGTCGTAGTCGACCTCGATATGGCCCGAGGGGGTCAGGCCAAGGGTCAACCGCCACCACGGTCCGTCACCGAGTTGGGCCGAGCGCTCGCGGTGTGTCCTGATCAGCGCGAGTACCTCGGCGCAGGGGCGCAGTCTGGTCACCCGCTGCTCGTCGTCGGTGTAGACCGCGAGCACGATCTCGGCGGTCACCGTCAGCGCGAAGACCGCGTCGACCCGGCGCCAACCGGTCGGTCCCTGGCTCGCCAGCGCGCGGGCGGCGCGATGCATCAGGTCGCGGGTCTGCTCGCCGATATCGGCGGCGTGGCTGCCGTCGGTCACCGCGGATTTCGCTTCTCGAACTCGACATTGCGATCGTCGGCGGCCAGCCGGGCATTGGTCACCAGATAGAGCACGACCGACACCGGCGACCGCACCACGACCACGGTCCGTGCCGGGCCTGCCCAGCGAATCTGGGGCCACTGCCCCTGAATTCGCGCGGTCGGGTGGCCGAGTACCTCGGTGAGTACGTCGGTGATCTCGTCGAACGTCGTGTGCAGGTCCTCCGCACCGGCCGCGTCCTCTTCGACGAACTCGGTCAGCCGGGTCTCGATGCGCACGGCCTTGCCGTCCTCGCCGTGCACCTTCCCGCTGCCGGCCCCGAGGCCGGTGTCGAGGATGACCCAGTCCGGTCGGCTCACCACCGCGCGCCAGCCGAACTCGGCCAGCAGGTCCGGTACATCGTTGAGCTCCCACGACCAGTCCAGGTCGCGCAGGCGGGTCGCGAGACCGGCCAGCTCGGTGGTCGACGGTTCGTGCTGTTCGGTCACGCCTACACCCCGCCGTCGAGTCTGCGGGCCAGCGCGGCCTGACGCGCCCGCCGGTGCGAGCCGTCGAGTTGCGCGGCGAACTCGGCGCGGGCGGCGGTCACCAGGTCCTCCGGCACATTCGGGTAGACCCTGGAGATCGCCCAGAGCGCGTTCTCGGTCTCGTTGTCCAGGCCGGTTTCGGTGCGCAGACCACCGCCGCCGCACACCGAGGCGAGCATCTGCTCGAAATTGGCCCGCATCTCGTCCTCGGTCGGGTAGTCGGTGCGCATGCTCGCCTGCTCCTAGTCGTCTCGGTCGTCATCGGGGAGCGAAGATTTCGGCTCGATGGGCCGGGTTCGCCAGCACCTGCGCGATATGCGCGCCCAGATCCATCTCGCGCGGCAGCGATCGGTAGAACAACTCGCAGATCACGGTGCCCGCGTGGACCACCGCGAACCGCGTGTGCCTGCGATCGGCCGGGCCGTGCTCGATGCTGACCGGACCGTCGAGGTCGATCATACGATCGCTCACCCGCAGCGCGAGCCTGGCGCCGTCCCGATAGAAGACCACCTGAACACCGCCCACATCACCGTAGACACCACCCACCCCACCGGCGTCCGGCGCGGCGGCCCGCAGCGCGCCGCTGGCCGGGTCGAACTCCGCGCGCACGCCGTAACCGACGAACGGGCGCACGAGGATCTCCCCGCTCAAGGTCCCCGGTGCCTGCCCGTGCCCATTCCGGAACCGGCGTCCGCGCTGGTCGTGTCGCTCCTGCGCGGCGTACCCGCCCAGCGCGGAGGGTGGCATCGGCGAGAACGGCATGGGTGTGCCGGAGTCTGCCGGATATGCCTGCGGCACAACGGGATATGACCCGGTTCCGGGTGAAGTGACGGGGATGCCCATCGGTGGTGTCGGCAGGTCGGGAGTCGACACCGGTGGTTGCGGTAACCACGGCGGAGGCGGGATCGATGGTGGCGAAGGCTCCGTGGGTGACTGCCACGGGGGAACCGGATTCGACGGTGTCGGTTGTTCCGGGGTCGACGGCGGGGTCGGCAGCGCTGGCCAAGGTTCCGTTGGCGTCGGCCACGGCGGTGCCGGATTCGACGGAGCCGGCGATTCCGGGGCCGGCACAGGCATAGGCGACGTGGGCCAAGGGTCGGTAGGCGTCGGCCATGGCGGAACCGGATTCGACGGGTCAGGAGGCCCGGGCATCGACGGCGGCATCGGCCCGGGCTGCGTAGGAGTCGGCGGCGTCGGCCACGACGGCACCGGATTCGACGGGGCCGGCGATTCCGGGGTCGGCACAGGTGTCGGCGACGCGGGCCAAGGTTCGGTAGGCATCGGCCATGGCGGCACCGGGTTCGAGGGATCAGGAGGCCCGGGGATCTGCGGCGGGGTCGGCGCAGGCTGCGCGGGCCAAGGCTGCGTAGGCGTCGGCCACGGCGGCACCGGATTCGACGGGTCAGGAGGCCCGGGGATCTGCGGCGGGGTCGGCGCAGGCTGCGCGGGCCAAGGCTGCGTAGGCGCCGGCCACGGCGGCACCGGATTCGACGGGTCAGGAGGCCCGGGGATCTGCGGCGGGGTCGGCACAGGCGGCACAGGCGGCACAGGCGGCACGGGCGGCACAGGCCAAGGTTCCGTTGGCGTCGGCCACGGCGGAACGGGGTTCGGCGGAACCGTAGGCGGGGTTGGGATCGGCGTCGGCGGGGTCGGCCAAGGTTGCGGAGGTGTCGGCCACGGAGGGACCGGAGGTGGCGTTGGGGTGGGTGTCGGCCATGGAGGAGTC